>NZ_JBITEN010000005.1:0-482436 GCF_044455165.1 Streptomyces sp. NPDC051315 | reverse complement strand
CTACGGCAAGGACGAAGACAAGGACTACGGCAAGGACGAGGACAAGTCCTACGGCAAGGACGAGGACAAGGACTACGGCAAGGACAAGGACTACGGCAAGGACGAGGACAAGGACTACGACAAGGACGAGGACAAGTCCTACGGCGGCGGCCACGACAAGCCCAGCGGCGGGGTGCACACCGGAGGCGGCGCTCTCGCCGAGCCCGGCGTGACCGCGGGCGGCATGGCCGTCCTCGCCCTCGCCGGCACCGGCCTGTACGTCGTGCGCCGCAAGAAGTCCGCCCACGGCCTGGTCTGAGCCGTGCCCGACGCGATAGCAGCCGTGGCCGCCACGACGCACCCCGTGGCGGCCCCGGCCCGCCCCCCGCTCAGCCGCCGAGCCGGGTGAGGGACGGAAATTCGGGTGGAGCCCGTGCAACCTTTGGGTGAACCCGGCTGTCTCACCTGATATCAGTCACACTGATCTCCGGGGGACACCATGGTGCGAAACAGAACCGTCTGGGCGGCCGCCGCCCTCATCACCGCCACCCTGGGTGTGGCCGCGGTACCGGCTCAGGCCGCTCCCGCCGCCGCCCCACAGGCCACCGCCGCCTGCCCCACCGGCTGGGGCAGCCTCGACAAGACGTACACCACCTCCTCGACGGAGCCGGTGCGGAACGTCAGGACGGGCCGGCACGACTGCTACGACCGCATGGTCATCGACATCCCCGGCGCGGGCAGCGAGGACCTCGGTTACTCCGTGAGGTACGTGGACCGCATCCACCAGGACGGCTCGGGCCAGTACATCCCGGTCGCGGGCGGGGCGATTCTGGAGGTGCGGGTGCACGCGCCCTCCTACGACCCCGAGACCGGCCAGCCCGCCTATCCGGCCCGCGCCGGCCAGCCGCTGCCGGGCGTGAACATCACCGGCTACTCCACCTTCCGCGACACCCGGTTCGTCGGCAGCTTCGAGGGCGACACGCAGATCGGGCTCGGCGTGCGCGCCCGGTTGCCCTTCCGGGTACTGCGCCTGGCCGAGCACCTCGTCATCGACGTCGCCCACACCTGGGGGACCACCCGCTGACACCCATCGACGGCGGGGACCGGCGCGAGCGGCCGGTCCCCGCCGTCACTCGTGGGGCGCCGTCCGGCCCGGGGAGCCGTCGACCGGCCCTAGCGCGGTCAGCGGCGGGCGGAGGACGCGTCTCGGCTCGCCCGGTAGAGCCGCCCGGAGGTGGCGATCAGCTCCCTGCGTTCGGTGTCGGAACCCACCATGGGCGGGGAGCCGTTCAGCGGCACCTGGGCGCTTTCCGGGAGGAACCTGACGGTCAGCAGGCCGATGGCCCCCGCGGCCATGAGGTAGTAGGCGGGCACCATGTCGTTGCCCGTGACCTCGACGAGCGCCTCGGTGACCAGCGGGGTGGTGCCTCCGAACGCGGCGACGGCGAAGTTGAATCCGATGCCCATGGCGGCGTAGCGGACGGCCGTCGGGAAGAGGGCGGGGAGCGTGGCGGCGCTCGGCGCGGCGAAGCCCGCCAACAGGGTGGACAGGACGAGCACGCCGAGGACGGGCGGCCAGGTCGCCCCCGACCTGATCAGCAGGAAGGCGGGCACGGCGAGGATGATCATCGCGGCGGCCGCGACGCCGTACACCGGGCGCCGGCCGACGCGGTCGCTCAGCCGGCCGATGAAGGTGATCAGCAGCACGATCCACACCATGCCGACCAGCACCAGGGTGTCCGCGAAGCCGCTGGACCGGTGCAGGGTCTGCGTCAGATAGGTCGGCAGGAACCCGGTGACCATGTAGTTCGTGACGTTGTAGAGGAGCACGAGGCCCGTGCAGATCAGCAGGGCCTTCCCGTGGCGGGTGACGATGGTGCGGAACTCGCTGCCCGCCGACGCCTGGGCCACGCTCTGCTCGTGTGCGTCGAGTTGTTGCTGGAAGGCGGGCGACTCCTCCAGCTTGAGCCGCATGTACAGGCCGATCACACCCAGCGGGCCGGCGATCAGGAAGGGGATCCGCCAGCCCCAGTCCAGCATCTGGTCGTCGGTCAGGGCCAGGTTCAGCCCGGTGACCAGGGCCGAGCCGAGGGCGTAGCCGACGAAGGTGCCGAAGTCGAGCCAGCTGGAGAGGTAGCCGCGACGGCGGTCGGGTGAGTACTCGGCGACGAAGGTCGTGGCGCCGCCGTACTCGCCGCCCGTGGAGAAGCCCTGCACCATGCGGGCGACCAGGAGCAGGATGGGCGCGGCGACTCCGATCGTGGCGTAGCCGGGGATGAGGCCGATGGCGAAGGTGCCGACCGCCATCATGATCATGGTGGTGGCGAGCACCTTCTGCCGGCCGAGCCGGTCGCCCAGCGGGCCGAAGACGAGACCGCCGAGCGGGCGCACCACGAAGGCGGCGGCGAAGGTGGCGAAGGACGAGATCAGCTGGGCGGCCGGGGAGGCCCCGGGGAAGAAGACCTTGCCGATGGTGGCGGCGAGGTAGCTGTAGACGCCGAAGTCGAACCACTCCATGCAGTTGCCGAGGGCGGAGGCGCCGACCGCGCGGCGCAGCAGCGGACGCTCCACGACCTGTACGTCGTCCTGGCGGAAGGCGCGCTTGTTCCGCCTGAGCCTGTGGACGAGGTCCCTGCGGACCTGTTCGGGGAGATGGGTCGATGCGCCGCCCGGACTTCGCGTGCCGCGCGATTCCGGGGCGCCTTCCGGCAGTACGTCGGCCACGGTACCCAAGCACCTTTCCTCGACGTGCGACGTGCAACGTGCGCCCGGTTCAACCCCTATGGGCCCATTGGCGCACCGTGACACCGCTTCCCCGGGAATTTGCTGTCACACCCCCGGGTGTCCGCCGCCACACCAGCGGGGCGGCGCAGACCTCCCCAGGTAGCGCCGCCCCGCTTTCCAACGAGACTCCGTCTGCCCATGCGACACGAGTTCATTCCTGTGGCGTACGCGACACGGTGGGCGAGGTGTCGCGGTCACACCCATTGACCGGCTGTCACCGCGTTGCCAGACTCACCACCCCCACAGGATGAATCGATTCAGACGAATCGGTTCGACGAGAGGACAGACCCTCATGGGACGCAGAGCCGCCCTCCTCGCCGCCACCGGGGCCATCGCCATGCTCAGTACCGCGGGCACGCTCACCGCACCCGCCGGCGCCGCCCCCGCCGGCGCCGCCCCGGCGCGGGCCCTCGCCGCCTGCGGTGACGGCTCCTCCCACGCGGAGGCCGTACTCAGCGGCAGCACCTGGACCGCCCGGCGCGGCGGCAGCACCGTCTACACCGGGACCGACATGCGGGCGGCCGTCCAGGCGGCGGTGAACAGCCTCACCGCCGGCCGTACCGCCAAGGAACGGGTCGTCGTCCGCGGCTCGGGCTCCCTGTCCGCCGGTTCACGCATCTCGCTCCCCAGCTACACCACGCTCGACGTCTGCGGCACGATCAACGTCACCGGCACGGGCACCGGCGACCAGGCCCCCGTCTACTCCCGCGGCACCCGCGATGTGGAGGTCCAGCACCTCAACGTCACGGGCACCCCGCTGTACGGGATCTTCCTGCGCAACGTGCAGAACGTCGTCCTCGGCCAGATCGACATGCGCCTGTCGGCCGGTCTGGGCGTGCGCATCGACAACCGCGGCGACACCAGCCAGTGGACGAGGAACGTCCGCATCGACAACGTCTACGTCTCCGGCGCCACCAGCCACGCGGTGGAGACGTACGGCGTGGACGGCATCACCATCGGCACGGTGACGGCCCGCAACGTCGGCGAGTCCGGCCTCCTCCTCAACCAGACCGTCAACGCCACGGTCACCAAGGTCGACGCGGAGAACGCCGGTACCGGTACCGGCTACGCGGCCTTCCGCATGGCCAACCGCAACGGACGGGTCGGCAGCTCCTACCCGACGAACATCCGCGTCGGCGAGGTCGTGGCCCGGGGTGGCGGGCGCGGGGTCTTCTGCGTCTCGGAGAGCGGGGGCGCGGTCATCGACCGGGTGACGCTCTCCCACACCGGCAGCAACGCGATCCTGATCGAGAACTGCCACAACGTGAACGTCGCCGCCCAGAGCGGCAGTGTCACCGGCGGTGGCGAGATCCGGCTCGCGGCCCGCTCGGAGTTCCCCAACAACTCCGACATCACCGTCCAGAACCTCACGGTGACCAACTCCGCCATACGCGAGAACCCGTGCGGCACGAACACGACCTTCCGCAACAACACCCTGGTGAACAGCGCGCAGTCGATCTGTTGAGGCGATGTCCCGCAGTGCGGCGAGTCCCCCGGCCGCGGTGGACCGGAGGACTCGCCCGTTCACAGGTGCGAGAGGGCGAAGGACGCCAGGAAGCCGGACGCGGTGATCAGCCCGAGAGCCAGGTGGGTCTCCTCGAAGGCTTCCGGGATCATCGTGTCCGCGACCATGGCCAGGATCGCTCCTGCCGCCAGGGCCGTCACCGTGGCGACCACGGTCGCCGGCATCGCTCCCACGACCGTGTACCCCAGCACCGCGGAGACGGCGCTGGCCGCCGCGATCGACCCCCAGACCCCGAAGACGTACCGTGCGCCGCGGCCGGCGCTGCGCATGCCCGCCGAACTCGACAGTCCCTCGGGCACGTTGCTGATGAACACGGCGGCCACCGTGACGAGGCTGACCGATCCGCCGCCCAGCAGGCTCACCCCGATGACCGCCGACTCCGGAACGCCGTCCAGGAGCGCGCCGAGCGCCAGGGCGTTGCCCGACCCCGAGTGCTGTTCCTCCGACGGCTGCCGGGCGCCGTGGCCGGACCGCTTGCGGTGCCGGGCGCCGCGCCGGGCCAGCCAGACGTTGCCGCCGGTGTAGGCCGCGGCCCCGAGCAGCGTTCCGAGCGCCGTCGGGGCCAGGCCCGCCTCCCGGTGGGCCTCCTCCAGGAGTTCGAAGGAGACCGCGGACAACAGCACGCCGGCACCGAACGCCATGACGTAGGCGATCACCCGTTGCGGTACCCGCAACGCGTAGCCGAGCACCGCACCCACCAGGAGAGCCGATCCGGCGAGGAGTCCCCATCCGCCGGCCACCAGAGCATCCGTCATGGTCCCTCTCGTACCCGCGGAACCACCGGTCACGACGGGAACGGCGGCCAAGGATTGCGAACGGCCGAGGGCACCTCACCGGGGGGTCAGGTCGTGCTGCAGGAGACCGTGGGCCAGGTCCAGTTGCCGTTGGGCTGGATGGTGACTCCCCAGTTGTTGCCGCTGCCGTTGGGTTTGGCGGTCAGCACCTGCGCACCGGGGTAGCTCGCGCTGACGTTCCAGGTGGACAGGACCTTCGCCGGGGACGGCACGTTCATCGTCACCGTCCAGTTGCTGGAGCCGCTGACCGACACGTTGAGGTTGTACCGGTCGCCCCACTGCTGGCCCGCGGAGAGGGTCGCGGAGCAGGCGCTGCCGCCGCCCCCGCCGCCCCCGCCCCCGTCGGGGGCCACCGCGCGACCGGTCTGCGGGGAGATCATTCCGGCGCACAGACCGCGGGCGGCAAGCCCCTGGGCGATGCGCGGGATCGCCGCGAGCGTGTTGGCGGACCAGTCGTGCATGAGCATGACCTGGCCGTTGGTGAGCCGGCCGGCGGCCTGCACGATGGCGTCGGTGCCGGCGCCGTTCCAGTCCCGCGAGTCGACGTCCCAGATGATCTCGGTCAGGCCGTACTTGGCCGCGACCGACTTCACCGTCGCGTTGGTCTCGCCGTACGGCGGCCGGAACAGCTTCGGCGTGCCGCCGCCCGCGTTCGCGATGGCCTGCTGGGTCCGGGAGATCTCCGAGTCGATCTGCGCCTGGCTCAGCTGGGTGAGATGGGGGTGCGTGTAGCTGTGGTTGGCGACCCACATGCCTGCGTCCACCTGCGCCCGGACCTGGGCGGGGTTGGCGGCGGCGTACTGGCCCTGGTTGAACATCGTGGCCCGCAGCCCGTTCTGCCGGAGCGCGTTGAGCAGGCCGGGGGTGCTGCCGGACGGGCCGTCGTCGAAGGTGAGCCCGACGTACCCGTTGCAGGTGGCGGCGCGCGCCGGGGCGGCGGTGACGGTGAGGGTGCTCGCGGCGGCCGTCGCGGCCACGGCCAGGGTCGTGACCAGTAAGCGCGCCGACAGACGTGGTCTGGCTTTCATGGGGGTGGTCCTCCAGCGTGGGGGCGGGGGTCAGGTCGTGCTGCAGGAGACCGTGGGCCAGGTCCAGTTGCCGTTGGGCTGGATGGTGACTCCCCAGTTGTTGCCGCTGCCGTTGGGTTTGGCGGTCAGCACCTGCGCACCGGGGTAGCTCGCGCTGACGTTCCAGGTGGACAGGACCTTCGCCGGGGACGGCACGTTCATCGTCACCGTCCAGTTGCTGGAGCCGCTGACCGACACGTTGAGGTTGTACCGGTCGCCCCACTGCTGGCCCGCGGAGAGGGTCGCGGAGCAGGCACTGCCGCCGCCTCCTCCCCCACCGCCCGAGCCGGTGCCACCCACCGTGATGTTGGAGTTGCCGCTGCTCTGGTATCCCTCGGTCGCCATGATCATGTAGTAGCTGAAGCTGCCGAGGGGCATTCCGGCGCGGGACCAGGCGTCGAAGTGGTTGCCGGTAGTGATGGTTCCCCCGGTCCGCTTGGACTGCCGCACGCTCCAGTACTGGTTGAAGGTGCGGGTGCCTTCGACGGACGGGGCGTTGTAGCGCGTGGTCTGGTAGATGTCGTACGTACCGCCGTCGCTGGTGACGGTGCCCTTGAACGTTCCCGTGGGCCGGTAGGTGCCCCAGTTGTCGACGATGTAGTACTCCACGAGCGGGTTCGACATCCACCCGTAGAGGGTCAGGTAGGCGTTGCCGGACGGGTTGAAGGTGCCCGAGTAGGTCACGCTCCTGCGGCTGCCGGTACTCCAGCCCTTGCCCGCCACGAAGTTCCCCGTGTTGCTCCACGAGGTGCTGTAGGCGCCGCCGGCGGCCAGGTTCATGGAGACGGTGCCGGGGCTGTCGGTCCAGAAGGAGTAGTAGTAGCCGTTGTTGGTGCCGGTCTGGTTGGTGGTGATGACCGTGTCGGCGCTGGCGGCACTCGGCAGGAACAGCGCGATGACGGCGGCGAGTGCGATGGCCCAGGCGCTTCGGACGAACGGCAGGCGGCGACCGCGGGTGCGGCTCGGGGGGTCGACGTACGGGTTCATGTCCGTGCTTCCTCCTCATGGGGCGGGGGTGGGCAGGCCCTGTCAGTGGCGAAAGTGTTGACCTGACCCCGTCAACAGTCAACAGTTTCGACTTGGATTTCGAAACGTTCGTAGAGAGCATGCCGCCGAGGGCTCTTGTTTCCCCAGTTCAGATGCCATGAGGGGAACAGTGGATCAAGAAGTCACTCGTGTGCCGCGAATTCGCGATCAATTACCGGGCGCTGAACTTCGAAACATTCGAAGGCTTTCCGATGTGGACGGCGTCCCGCCCTTTTCGGTTGCTCCGGTCAGGGAACCCGGTCCCGCGCACATTGCCACCAACAGCCAGGGAGGCCGACGTGACGGAGGAGCGCAGCACCCGTCAGGACCCGACCACACAGCACCCGCGCCCGGACTTCCCCCAGCAGGACCAGGCGCACCCCGGGTGGACCGGGCCGATGGACCCGCCGCCCGACCACGGCGAGGAGTCCTACCGGGGCTCCGGACGGCTGGAGGGCCGCAGGACGGTGATCACGGGCGGGGACTCCGGAATCGGGCGGGCGGTGGCCCTGGCCTTCGCCCGTGAGGGAGCCGACGTGCTGTTCACGTACCTCGAGGAGGAGGCGGACGAGGCACGCGAGACGTCCCGGCTGGTGGAGGAAGCCGGGCGCAAGGCCGTGGCCGTGCCCTGCGACATCCGTGAGGAGAGCGCCTGCCGGGCGCTGATCGACCGGGCGGTCACGGAGTTCGGGTCCATCGACGTCCTGGTGAACAACGCCGCGTACCAGATGTCACAGCCGGACGGCATCGAGGCCATCACGACCGAGCAGTTCGACCGGGTGCTGCGGACGAACCTCTACGGCATGTTCTGGCTGACGAAGTTCGCGCTGCCGCACATCCCGGCGGGCGGCAGCGTCATCAACTCCACGTCGGTGCAGGCCTACAAGCCCAGCCCGCACCTGCTGGACTACGCGATGACCAAGGGCGCGATCGTGACGTTCACGCAGGGACTCGCCCAGATGGTCGCGGAGCGCGGGATCCGCGTCAACGCGGTCGCGCCGGGCCCGGTGTGGACGCCGCTGATTCCCGCGACCATGCCCGACACGGCCGAGTTCGGCAAGCAGAGTCCGCTGGGCCGCCCCGCTCAGCCCGCCGAGCTGGCTCCGGCCTACGTGTACCTCGCCTCCCAGGAAGCGAGCTTCATCACCGCCGAGATCCTCAACGCGACCGGCGGCACACCGCTGCCCTGAGCGAAACCGGAGGGCGGGCACGCCTCGGCGAGTCCGCCCGTCCCGTCGGCCGTGCGGACGGAGTCCCCGAGCAGGGGCGCCGTCCGCACGGCCGATGCCCTACAGCGCGCGCTCGAGGCGCTCCGCCAGCAGCTGCACGAACCGCGCGGGCTCGTTCGGCCGGCCGCCCTCGGCCAGGACCGCGAGGCCGTGGAGGAGTTCGGCGCTCTCTGCGAGGGCCGTGCGGTCCTTGCCGTCCCTGAAGGCCTGGTTCAGGCCCTTGACCAGCGTGTGGTCGGGGTTCAGTTCGAGGATGCGCCGGGCGCGGGGAACCTCCTGGCCCATCGCGCGGTACAGGTTCTCCAGCGCCGGGGTTAGGTCGTGCGTGTCGGAGACCAGGCAGGCCGGGGAGACGGTGAGCCGGGAGGACAGGCGGACGTCCTTGATGTCCTCGCCGAGTCGCTCCTTCATCCAGCCGAGCAGACCGGCGAACTCCTCGCCCTGCTTCTCCCGGTCCTCGTCGGAGGTCGTCTCCCCGTCGGAGTCGAGGTCGATCTCGCCCTTGGCGACGGACCGCAGCGGCTTCCCCTCGTACTCGCCCACCGCGTCGGTCCACACCTCGTCGACCGGGTCGGTGAGCAGCAGGACCTCGATCCCCTTGGCCCGGAAGGCCTCCATGTGCGGGGAGTTCTCGATGCCCGCGCGGGACTCGCCCGTCATGAAGTAGATGGCGTCCTGCCCGTCCTTCATCCGCTCCACGTACTGCCGGAGCGTGGTCGGTTCGGTCTCGTCGTGCGTGGTGGCGAACGACGCGACGGCGAGGAGGGCGTCACGGTTCTCCGCGTCGGTGACCAGCCCCTCCTTGAGGACGGCGCCGAACTCCCGCCAGAAGGTGGCGTACCGGTCGGGCGCCGAGGTCATCATGTCCTTCACCGAGGACAGGACCTTCTTCGCCAGCCGGCGGTGCATCATCTGGATGTGGCGGTCCTGCTGCAGGATCTCGCGGGACACGTTGAGCGAGAGGTCCTGGGCGTCGACGACGCCCTTGACGAAGCGCAGGTACGGCGGCAGCAGTGCCTCGCAGTCGTCCATGATGAAGACGCGCTTGACGTACAGCTGCACGCCCCGCTTGTACCCCTGAGTGAACAGGTCGTGGGGTGCGTGCGACGGGATGAACAGCAGAGCCTGGTACTCGAAGGTGCCCTCCGCCTGGAGCCGGATCGTCTCCAGGGGGTCCGTCCAGTCGTGGCTGATGTGCTTGTAGAGCTCGTGGTACTCCTCGTCCTTCACCTCGTCACGCGAGCGCGCCCAGAGAGCCTTCATGGAGTTCAGCGTCTCGGGCTCGGGGGCGGCCTCGCCGTCACCGCCGTCCGCCTCGGCCGGCGGCGGGACCAGGCGGACGGGCCAGGTGATGAAGTCGGAGTAGCGCTTGACGATCTCCCGGATCTTCCACGCGGAGGTGTAGTCGTGGAGCTGGTTCTCGGGGTCGGCCGGCTTGAGGTGCAGGGTGATCGCCGTGCCCTGCGGGGCGTCGTCGACCGTCTCCAGCGTGTACGTGCCCTCGCCGCGCGACGACCAGCGCGTGCCCTGGCTCTCACCGGCCCGGCGGGTCACCAGGACGACCTCGTCCGCCACCATGAAGCTGGAGTAGAAGCCGACGCCGAACTGGCCGATGAGCCCCTCCGCGCCGGCGGCGTCCTCCGCCTGCCGCAGCTCCTCCAGGAACTTGGCCGTGCCCGAGTTGGCGATGGTGCCGATGAGGTGGGCGACCTCGTCGTACGACATCCCGATGCCGTTGTCCCGCACGGTGAGGGTGCGGGCGTCGCTGTCGGCCTCGAGCTCGATGTGCAGGTCGGACACGTCGACGTCGAGCGTGTCGTCCCGCAGGGAGGCAAGGCGCAGCTTGTCCAACGCGTCGGAGGCGTTGGAGACGAGCTCACGCAGGAAGACATCTTTGTTCGAGTAGATCGAGTGGATCATCAGCTGCAGGAGCTGACGGGCCTCCACCTGAAACTCAAACGTTTCGGTCGGCATGGTTCGCGGCTACCTCTCGGTCCCAGACGTCCGGAACTGACTGACGGCAGCCACTTTAAAACAGCCGGTCACGGCATTGGTGCCGTTCCTCCCGGCCGGACGGCGCAGCCCGCCGCGGCCCGCCCTCCACGAGGACGACGCCGTGCCGGTCCGGGGCTGCGCGGGGCACGTCGGGTGGGGTGGCCGCCGTCGACTCGGGGTTTTCGACCGCGGCCACCCGGGGACCGGGACACGGAGCACGGGCGCCCGGCCCGGAGAACCGGATTCCCCCTGTCCGTGACCGCAGTCTGCGCCGGACGGGTGATCGTCCGGGCCCGGGGTGTTCCGCGTCGAAGGGCCGGTGGCTTGGGGGTCAGGCGGCACGCCGCCGTTCCCGGGCCGGCCACGCGGACGCCGCGGGGGTGCGGGCGGGCCGGACCCGGAAGGTGGTCTTCGACGGGTCGGTGACGGGCTCGCCGAGCGTGATCCGGCCGGTGACGCGCAACTGCTCGCACACGTCGGTCGGCAGGGCGACGTAGCACCCACCGCGGCCGGTCTCGGAGTCGACGGGCCGCCAGTAGCTGTACCGGCGGCGCCCGTCCGCGTACTGCATCACGAACACGGCCGTGCGGGAGTCGGAGACGATCCTCATGACGTCGGCCTCCGGCGCGCTGCGCGGAACCGAGGGGCGCGGGCGGTACGGGACGGGGGTGTCGACGACGGGGGCCTGGCGTATGGCCGACCGGGGCTCGGGCTGTGGGTCCGGTGGCGTCCTGGGGGTGAGCGAACGCCCTGCCGCACGCACGGGTTCGCGCCGGCCGCGCTGGAGGGGGCACACGGGGCGGCGCGCGTCGGCGCCGTTCGGGACGAGGGGATGCGCCTGGTCGTGGGTGAGCTGCATCGGCGTGGCCTTTCCGGGAAGTGACCGTGGACGGGAACTCGACACCGCTTACCCAGTTCGGCGCTGGTGACGACCCCGATGATCAGCATTCTTCTCCAGAGCACTGACAATGGGCGCGTTCATTTCCCCGTGGCGAGGCTCGGATTGGCCCGGAGGCCACCGGCCGCGCCGCGGGACGCCCCGGCACGGGCCGTACCGACGTCGGCGGCGGACGCCGCCTCGCCCGCGGGACGCCCGGCTCCGGTCGCGCGGCTTCACCCCGTGTCCGGCGGGTACACGCTGCCTCAGTGGCATCGACCGAGGGAGACGACACCGTGGACCGATCAGCGTTGCGGGCCGTGGGCTGGGCCCGCACCCTGCCGATGAACAGCACCGTCAAGGAGGCACGTGACTGGGCGCACCGGCACCTGGAAACCCTGGGCTGGACCACCGGCGCCCCGGAAGCGGTGGACGCCGTGCTGCTGACCGTCTCGGAGCTGGTCACCAACGCCCACCGGCACGCCCGCAGCAACGCTCAGCTGGTGCTGACCTGGGACAGCCGTTGCCTGCACATCGCCGTCCACGACTCGTCCGCCGTCCTGCCGACCCCGCGTCCGCCCAGCACGGAGCGTGTGGGCGGACGCGGGATGATGCTCGTCGACGCCCTGGCCGACAGTTGGGAGACCCGTCCGTGCCCGCACGGCAAGACGGTCATCGCGTGCTTCCGTCCGCCGTCCACCGCGTCTGACGGGTAGCCCTGCCGGCCGGGGCCGGTCACTCAGCGGCGTCCCCGCAGCCTGCCGAACAGGCGCCGGGCCTGGGCCCGGCGCCTGGGGTCGGCGGAGGCGCGGCGCACCTGCTCGATGGTGCGGCGCCCCTGCGGGCTCCTGCTGAACTGCTTGATCTTCTCCAGCATCCCGGGCACGACAGTCCTCCTGAATCGGTCGGGGCCAGGCTCGTAGGCACGGGCCTGGGTACCGTGCGTCTACCCCCGTCCCGTCCTGTCTCACCCCGCCCCCGCTCCGTCCCACCCCGGTGGCGGCCGGTCGCCGGTCTCCCCCGGTACCGCGCACCGGCCGCAGGAGCCGTCGTGTCAGCCGTCCCGCCCGCCGGGCCGGAGGCGGCGTGGCCGCGTCGAACGGCGGACGCGTACGGCGCGGAGGGCCCCGAGACGGCGTGATGTGCCGGCGTGCGACGGCCGGTCTGGTGGGGGGGCGCCGGTGTCGCGGTGGTCGGCGCGGCCCTCGGCCGAGACCCGCGGTCACACGGCCGGACCCGCGTTCGGCCTCCCCCGGACGCCCCTGCTCGTCGCGGGCTGTCCCGTGGCGACGGCCAGGTTCGCTGCTCCTGTCGGGTGACCGGCGGCGGCTGGTGCTGGAGACGCTGGTCGCCGCGGGCGCGCCGGTCTGCCGGGTGTGGGGGCTGGACCCCGCTCCCCCGTTCCCGCCGGGCGGGCCCGCGCGCCCGCCCGGCGGTCGGCCGTCAGTCGGCGACCACCGCCTGCCCGTAGGGGACCAGGCGGACGGGGCCGACGAGGCCGTACTCCTGCCGGGACGTGGTGCCGAACACGGCGGGCTGGGTGACCCGGAGGCGGTTGACGAGGGGCGTCGCGACCTCCACCTCGATGACGTTGCGGCCGCCGCGCACCAGTGTGCCGACGTCGACGACCGGGCGCAGTCGGTCGACCGGCGGAGCCCAGCTGCCGTTGACCCTGACGCGTACGGTGTCGGCGACCTGCCCCAGGTCCAGGAGGGCGCCGTGGGACGACGTCCACTCCGGCGGCAGGTCGATCGTCGTGCGGTAGCGGCCGATGCCCGCGGAGTCGGCCAGGTCGGGGATCCGGGACCAGGGCAGCAGGGTGTCGAGTGTCAGGGTGCGTCGGACGCGTTCGGTCCGGGTCGGGGCGGCGCCCGGGTGCCAGTCCTCCACCTCCAGCTGCCACCGGTCCGGCGTGACCGGGGCGGGGACGGGCGGGATCGTCGTGGTGCGGGTGCGGCCCTGGGACAGTCGTGTCGTGTACGTGCCCGCCGTCCGGGAGCGGACCGTCAGCCGCCCGTCGACGAAGAGGACTTCGGGGGCGTCCGTGTCGACGGCGTGCGGCCGGGCTCCGGTGCGGTCGCCGAAGAGTCCGGGCCGCCCGAGGGCGATGATCGTCGCCTGTCCGGGCTGGAGGGCGACGCGGACGGTGATCTCGCCGTCGGCCTCGGTGTAGCGGGCGATGCGCATCACCTCGCCGGTCCAGGGATCGAGGCGGTACGGGACCGTCGTGCCCGCGCGGGTCCCTCCCGTACGGCGCAGCGTCACCTCGTGGTCGATCGCGGCGACGGGCGGCTTGACGGTCTCGGCGTGCTTGCCGTTGCAGAGGTAGTAGAAGTCGGCGTCCCGCGTGACACGGTGCGCGTTCAGGAGGGTGGAGGCGGTGGCGTGGCGCACGTCGGGGCGGACGCCGAGCCGGTCGAGGGCGTCGCCGACGGCGGCCTTGTCCGTGACCCGCACGACGTTGGGGAGGGACAGCAGGCGGGCGAGGACCGCGCGGAGGCGGTCCGTCTCGTCCTCGTCGGGGACCCCGGGGGTCAGTGCCTGGTCGAAGGCGCCCAGGAGGACGACCGGCAGTCCCGCCTCGGCGAGCCGGAGCAGGCGGCGGGCGTCGGCCAGGGCCAGGGTGGGGGTGGAGCCGTGGAAGAAGTCGCCCTCGACGAACAGCGCCTTGTAAGCGGGTCCGTCGGGTGCGAGCCGGCCGTCCCTGACGGTGGCGCTGGGCAGGTCGAGCAGGGGGCCGCTGAGGAACTGGTGGGTCCAGCCGAGCGGGACGCCGGTCGCGGTGAACCAGGAGGCGCCGATGCCGGTGGCGGTGTAGCCGGTCTGCCGGAACACGGCGACGTCCGCGCGGGCGGTGCCGCTCTGCAGGACGGCGTGCACCCGCCCCAGGTACGCGGAGATGTCCGGTGTGTGCTGCCAGGTGGGCTGCCGGGGTCCCCACGATTCGCCGTAACCGGGCGTGCCGTTGTACGGGCTGAAGGCGGCGAAGCCCGGCCAGGAGACGCCGGGGGCGGTGGCGTAGGAGAAGCCGTGGATGACGGTCTGGTTGACGCCGGCCGCGTAGGCGCCGCCCATGGTGCGCAGGAAGCGGTCCCAGGTGGTGCTGTAGGCGGAACCGTTGTAGGCGCCCGCCTCGCAGGACAGCACCGTGTGCCCCGCCATGTCCCTGCCTCCGGCCAGGGAGCGGTAGTCGTCGAGGTTCTTGAAGCCGAGCGACTCCCCCTCGGCGACGTCGAGGACGGCCGCCGACGCGATGGCGTCGGTCTGCAGGCCGTAGGGCTGGGACCGCAGGGTCATGCCCAGGGTGTGCGCCCAGTCGCGCAGGGCGCCCAGGTGGTGGCGGTTGAACAGCCGCGAGACGGTGCCCCAGAAGTCGTGTCTGATCTGCCGGGTGAGCTGCGCCTCGTAGGCGAAGACCTGGTTGCCGTTGTCCAGGACGAGCGCGGGCAGGTACGGCAGCAGGGGCCGGCCGGTGTGTTCCTCGAACGCGTCCGGCAGTGACGGGGTCCACGTCAGCCCGTCGGTCTCGAGCTCGACGGAGTCCTCGAAGAACGCGCCGCCCGCCGCCCTGAGCAGGCCGCGCAGGGACGGGGTCAGCAGCTGCCGTTCCCAGAAACCGGTGACGGCCTCGGTGCCCGCGGGGCTGAGGTGGTCGACGACGAGGGCGGCCGGCGCTGAGTGGGGACCGGACTCCGGCTGCTGGCCGGAGCCGCGCCACCAGAAGGAGATGAGCACCCACGAGCCGTCCTCGGGCGCCGTCCAGGTCAGCGAGCCGTCGACGACGGTGGCGGTGAGGTCGCGCACGCTGGTGGGGTCGAGCCCGGTCTCCCTGCGGGTGGAGTACGCGGTCTCGACCCGGGCCGCCTGCACGGCGAGGAGCCGCTGGCGGGTCACTCCGGCGGCGGACGCGTGGACGGGCGGCGGGACCGGGCCTTCGTAGGTGGTTCCGCCGGCCAGCGACACGCGGCCGTGGACGAGTTCCTTGGCGGCCGCGTCGTCGTCCGGGGTGACGCCGGGGACCGCGACGGGCCAGCTGGGGCCGAGCGTGAGGTCGACGGTGAGCCCCCGCCGGGCGGCGCGGCGCAGGGCGGCCTCGACTCCCTCGCGCCACGGCCGGCTGCCCCAGCCGTGGTGGGCGGTGTCCAGGACCGACTTGTCCTTGACGCTGTGGTGGACGGCGGCGATCTCGGCACCGCCGAAGCCCGCGTCCGCCATCTGGTCGATCTCGCGTGCGATCTCGTCGGGGTCGACCAGCCCGTCCGGCCACCACCACCGGAACCTGGGGCGCACCGCCCGGGCGGGGTCGGCGAACCAGCCGGCCGTCGCCCCGGTCGCGTCGGCGGCGGAGGCGGCACCGGCGGGCGGGCCGGAACCGAGGGCCGCCACGACGCCCGCGGCCAGTCCGGTGGCGAGGATGGCGCGGCGGGACATGCCGCCGGGCTGCGAGACGAGTTCCTGCACGAGGCGCCCCCAAGGTTCCAAAGGTGACTGAATCGTTTCAATCACCGTGAGCGCCGGAACGTTAAGCCGGGATGCGGAGCAAGGTCAAGATGCCGGACACGGCGTTCTCGGGCCGGAACGCGGTCCCCCAAAGCGGGGCACGACGGCGGAGACGAGCCGGTGGCGGGCGGCCGGGAGGCGGTGGGAACACCGGCCGGCGGGAGGTCACGACACCCCCGCCGGCCGGTGCGAACAGGTCGGTCAGGTGGTGGTGCAGGCGGCGCCGTTGAGGGTGAACGCGCTCGGAGCGGTGTTGGTGGAGCCCTTGCTGCCGATGAAGCCGACGGTGACCGAGCCGGCGGCGGGGATGGTGGACGTGTAGGAGGCGGGGGTGACCGTGACCGTGCCGCCGCTCTGCGAGGAGGTGCCTCCCCACATGGTGGTGACGGTCTGTCCGTTGGCGAACGCGAAGGCGAGCGTCCAGCCGGTGACGGCGGCGGTTCCGGTGTTGCGCAGGACGATCTCCGCCTGGAATCCGCCGGGCCACTCCCCCACCAC
Source organism: Streptomyces sp. NPDC051315 (assembly GCF_044455165.1). Taxonomy (NCBI): domain Bacteria; kingdom Bacillati; phylum Actinomycetota; class Actinomycetes; order Kitasatosporales; family Streptomycetaceae; genus Streptomyces; species Streptomyces sp. NPDC051315. Next base: position 466,162 of record NZ_JBITEN010000005.1, on the reverse strand, counting down.
GCGGTAGCCGACGGAGCAGTGCGCGGCCGGAGCGGTGCCGGTGGTGACGGCGGCCGTCGCCGAGCGGGCCGAGCGGTTTCCGGCCGCGTCACGGGCGTAGACGGCGAAGGTGTACGCGGTGCCGGCGGTGAGGCCGGTCACCGTGACGCTGTTCGTCGTGGAGGCGGCGACCCTGGTCTCGGTGCCGCCGCTGACCCGGACCACGTCGTAGCCGGCCACGCCAACGTTGTCAGTGGAGGCGGCCCAGGTCAGGGTGGCGGACGTGGCGGTCACGGCGGAGGCGGACGGGGTGCCGGGGATTGTCGGGGCCTGGGTGTCGCCGGGGCCGGTGCCGCCGAAGACGGTGGCCTCCTCGGCGGTCCGGGCGATGCCGTCGGCGCCGTGGAAGACGCGCTCGCCCCAGGAGCTGAGCCGGCTGGGGTCGAAGTCGAGGGCCAGGTCGAGGATCGGGTCGGTGTTGCCGCTCCAGGACCAGGCCAGGTAGCCGAGGCGCAGCCGCTCGGCCTCGGCCATCATGGTGTCCTCGTCGGGGTCGCCCCACTGGTCGGCGGGTCCGCCGAACTCGCCGATGAGCAGCGGCAGCTTGGCGTCGACGAAGGCGGTCAGGTAGTCGGTGATCTCCTGGGCCGTGTCGAAGACGCTGTACATGTGGATCGAGAAGATCAGGTTGCCGGTGGGGTCGGCGTTGTACACGGTCCGGGCGTTGGCGCGCATGACGCCCTGCCAGTCCTGGCCCCAGTTCGGCGCGTCCACCATGATCGTGTGCTCCAGGCCGGCGTTGCGCAGCTTCTGGACCGCGGCGATCGTCGGAGCGGTCCAGCCCTCGGGGTTGGTGTTGCCCCAGGGCTCGTTGCCGATGTTGACGATGACGTAGTTCTCCTCGCCGGCCAGGACGTCCTTCAGGCCGATCCAGTAGTCGGCCGCGTGGTCGAGGGTGCCGGCCGCGGCCTCCTCGGCGTAGCCGGTGGTGTCGTGCACCTCCAGGACGCAGATGAGGCGGTTGGCCTTGCACTGGTGGATGACGTCGGCGACGTCGTCCGGGCTGTTCTTCGTCCAGCGGTGGCCGTCGGAGAGGACGACCCGGACGGTGTTGGCACCGAGCGCCTTGACGTCGGCCAGGGACTGCGTCTCATTGGGGTACCAGGTGTGGGCGTGGTTCACGCCCCGCATGATGAAGTCGTTGCCGTTGCCCTCGAGCAGCCGGCCGTTGCTGATGTGAAGACCGGTGGCCAGGGTGCGGGGCTCGGCGGCCTGAACGGCGGCCGGGGTCAGGAAGCCGAGGACCACGGCGAGACCGAGCAGGGTGGCCAGGGTGGGCAGGAACCTTTTTCGTGTCGTGCTTCGTGCTCTTCTCACTGCGACTCCAGGGAGTGAGCGCCAGAAACTCAGGCATCGGAGGAAAGAGTGGGAGCGCTCCCATAAAGCCACTGTGCCAAGTACACGTCAAGCCATTGCGCAGGACGGGGCGCACAGCACCCGAAAACGCCGTCGCGTACGCCCGGGAGGAGTCGAGCCCGCCGGACGGCCGGGGCGCACGCTCCCGGACACGCCGTCGGCCACTCCGCGCCGGTGGCGGAGCGGCCGACGGGCTCGTCGCTCAGGGGGTCACGACATGACACTCGTCGCTCAGCGGGTCACGACATGGCGTTCATCCGGGACGCAGTGGGTCATCGTGAGGCCCTCCACGTCGCGGGGCGGGTTCTTGCCGAGGTGGGCCAGGCGTTCGCGGTCCTCCTGGGTGAGGTCCTGGCTCGCCAGGGGTTCGAGGCCGGCGACGTCCTCCGGGCTGATGCCGAGGCCCTCACCGATCCTGAGGCCGAGGTCGTTCTCCACCAGGAGGAAGTGCCACACCATGCGCTCCTGCACCGGCCGGTCGCACTGGGCGAGCGCCGCGGTGAGGTTCCGGACCAGGTCGTCGCGCTCCCACTGCTCCATGAGCAGGTAACGCTGGCCCGCCTGGAGGTAGTCGTTGGTGCGGGGGATGCGCTTGCGGGTGAGGCGCCCGCGGATCTCCGGTCCCTCCTCGTCGATCGTGGGGTACTCCGCCTCGCGCAGTCCGCCGGTGATCGAGGGTTCGTAGTTGACGCTGGGGTGCTCCCCGTCGCCGTCGATGTGGTAGGTCATCTGGCCGTCGCGCTGGTTGGTGTGCACCTCCGTGTTCTTGGCCTGGTTGACGGGCAGCTGGAGGTAGTTCGGGCCGACACGGTGGCGCTGGGTGTCGCTGTACGAGAACGTCCGGCCGACCAGCATCTTGTCGTCGGAGAAGTCCAGGCCGTCGACGAGGACGCCGGTGCCGAAGGAGATCTGCTCGTTCTCGGCGAAGAAGTTCTCCGGCATGCGGTTGAGCACCATCTTCCCGACCGGTTTCGGCGGGAACTCCTGCTCGGGCCAGGTCTTGGTGTCGTCCAGGGGGTCGAAGTCCAGTTCCGGGTGGTCGTGGTCGTCCATCATCTGCACGAGGAGCTCCCACTCGGGGTGGTCGCCGCGCGCCACCGCCTCGTACAGGTCCTTGGTGGCGTGGCCGAGGGACTCGGCCTGGACGTTCGCCGCGTCCTCCTCGGTCATGCTGCGCACGCCGGCCTTGGGCATCCAGTGGTACTTGACCAGCACCGTGCGGCCCTCTTGGTCCGTCCACTTGTACGTGTTGACGCCGAAGCCCTGCATGTGCCGGTAGTCGGCGGGGATGCCGCGCGGGCTGAACAGGTTGACGAGCATGTGCATGGCCTCGGGGGTCTGCGACATGAAGTCGAAGATGCGGCGCGGCTGCTGCTCGAAGGTGACCGGGTCGGGCTTCAGGGCGTGGATGACGTCCGGGAACTTGATCGCGTCCCGGATGAAGAAGACGCCCAGGTTGTTGCCGACCAGGTCCCAGTTGCCGTCCTCGGTGTAGAACTTCACGGCGAAGCCGCGCGGGTCGCGGGCGGCCTCGGAGGAGTCGCGTCCGCCGATGACGGTGGAGAAGCGGACGGCCAGATCCGTGCGCTTGCCCCGCTCCTGGAAGAGCTTGGCGCGGGTGTAACGGCTGATCGGCTCGTCGCCCCAGGCCCCGTACGCCTCGAAGTACCCGTACGCCGTGACGCCGCGGGCGTGCACGACGCGCTCGGGGATGCGCTCGCGGTCGAAGTGGCTGATCTTCTCCAGGAACTGGTAGTTCTCCAGCGTGGCCGGACCGCGGGCGCCGACGGTGCGCTGGTTCTGGTTGTCGTAGACGGAGTGGCCCTGCCGATTGGTGAGCACCTTCCGGTCGTCTCCGGAGGCGGACCCCTTGCTCGATACGTCCGTCATGTCCTTGGGCTCCTTGGGCTCGTCCCCCACGCTTGCGAGGGGGCGCGGCTGCCGGGCAACCGTCGCCGGGCGGCTGAGGGACTCCCCGGGTACCCGGGGCGCCGCCCTCACTCACACCTGGCCGGTGCCCCCCTGTGGTGGCGTGCCGCCGGTGTCCTTCGGGGGCCGTCCGAGGGGGGTGTCCCCGGCGGTGAGGTGCTCCAGCACCTCGACCAGTTCCTGGCAGGCGCGTTCCACCGAGCGTCTGGTGTTGCGCTGCTCGGTGATGACGGCCGAGAGCAGCAGCGCGGTGAGGGCCATCGTTCCGTTGAAGGCCTGGAGCTTGATCATGACCTCGACGCGGGTCAGCTCGGCGAAGGGGCCCACCTCGTCGGTGGCCGCGACGGTGGCCATGACCGACGCGAGCAGGGCGCACAGGATGCTGCCCGCGAGCTGGAAGCGCAGGGCCCCCCAGATCAGCAGGGGGTAGACGAGGAAGAGCAGGCTGATGTGACTGTGGGTGGCCAACGGGACGAGGGCGAGCGTGATGAGGGCCAGGCCCGTGGCCTCCTTCCAGCGGGTCAGGGGCGGCGGGCTGCGGAGGGTGTACAGGAGCAGCAGGACGGGGCTGACGAGCAGGACGCCCATCGCGTCGCCGACCCACCAGGCCAGCCAGACGGGCCAGAAGCTGTCCGTGGCCAGTCTGTCGGTGACGACGAGGAGGCCGACGCCGACGGTGGAGCTGATCAGCATGGCGGTCAGGGCCCCCAGGAACACCAGGGCGGCACCGTCCCGCAGACGGGCGAGATCCGTGCGGAACCCCACCCTGCGCAGCATGAGGTAGGCGCAGACGGGTGCGGCCGTGTTGCCCATGACGGTGACGAGCGTGAGAGGCCGCAGTGAAGTCAGCGACATGATGACGAGGAGCGCCCCGAGGGCGATGCCCGCCCACATCCGGAGCCCGAAGAGCAGCAGGCAGGCCAGGGCGACGCCCGAGGGCGGCCAGATGGGGGTGAAGACGGCTCCCTCGACGACGAGCTGCCGCAGCAGGCCGAGCCGCCCGGCCGCGTAGTAACAGGCGGCGACGGCCACCGTCTCGGCGGCGAGGACGGCCGGCCGGCGCAGATCGCTGGTACCCACCACAGCAGCCATCAGACACCGGCCCGGCACCGTCGGCGAGGTGAGGGGCGTCCTGTCCGGCCCTATGGCTGAACCGGGCGCCCGTGCTCCTTCCGGACGCCGTCGTGCCCCAGAACGAGGACGGCCGCGTCGTCCTCGTGTCCCACGCGTTCGGCACCCTTGATCACGGCGGCGGCGAGCGAGTCGGCTTCCAGTCCCGCGACGGCGGCGATGCCCGCGAGCCGGACCACCTGGTCGAGGCCTTCCTCGACATTCATGGACGGCCCCTCCACGACGCCGTCGGTGAGCAGGACGAAGACACCGCCCTGGGTGAGCCGGTAGCGGGTGACGGGGTACTCCGTGCCCTCCAGGACGCCGAGGGGCGGTCCGCCCTCGTCCTCGGCGACGCCGGACTTGCCGTCGGCGGTGGCCCAGACGCAGGGGATGTGGCCGGCCCGGGCGCTCTCCAGGACGCCGGAGGCCGGGTCGAGGCGCATGAAGGTGCAGGTGGCGAAGAGATCGCTGCCGAGGGACAGCAGCAGGTCGTTGGTGCGGGCGAGGAGTTCACCCGGCTCGCCGGTGACGGAGGCCAGGGCGCGCAGTCCGACGCGGACCTGGCCCATGAAGGCGGTCGCCTCGATGTTGTGGCCCTGGACGTCGCCGATGGACAGGCCGATGCGGCCGTCGGGCAGGGTGAAGGCGTCGTACCAGTCGCCGCCCACGTTGAGGCCGTAGCAGGCGGGCGCGTACTGGACGGCGAGGCGGAAGCCGCGGGCGGTGGGGAGGTCCCTCGGGAGCATCCCGCGCTGGAGGGCGATGGCCAGCTCGACGCGGGAGCGTTGCAGCTCCGCGCGTTCGCGCGCCTGGGCGGTGAGCGATCCGAGTCTGGCCAGCAGTTCGTCGCCGTCGTCCGTGGGGCGCTTGCGGGACATGGGTCACTCCGGAGAGACCGGTAGCCCCTTCGGGGCGAAAGTCACATATCGCGTTCAGAGGATGATACCGACCCGGGTGCGGGGTCTGACAGCGCGGGCGAACCGGGCCGCTCCGGGACCACGCACCCGGACGTGGTGTCGAAGGCGTGGGTCACCTCCGGCTCGGTGCCCGGTACGAGCAGTGCGCGGGACCGCTCCTCGTGGCGGTGGTCGCCGACCGTGAGGCGGGTGTGGTGCTGGGCGAGGTGCTCCTCCCAGGAGGCCACGAGATAGTGCTCCCGGAAGCGTTCGAGGTCGTCGCCGTCCTGGTAGAGACCCCAGGTGAGGGCACCGGTGCGGCGCCGGGAGCGGGCCACGTGGGCCATACGGGCGGTGAACCGCGCGCGGTGGGCGGGCGGGACGCGGTAGGTGACGGACACCAGGACGGGCCCGTCGGCGGGTCCCGGTTCGAACACCAGAGGCGGCAGCGGCCAGTGGCTGGACGGGGACGGATCGACGCCCTGGACGTCGTGCAGCGGCCATCGGCGTACGGTGACCGCGCCGAGCAGCATCAGGGATCCGGCCGTCAGGCAGGCGGTGGCCGGGCCCAGCCGGTCGGCCAGGGCGCCCCACAGCGGGGCCGCGCAGGCCTGACCGCCCTGGAAGACCAGCAGGTAGACCGCGAGTCCGCGGGCCCTGACCCAGCCGGGGAGCCGGGTCTGCACCGCCGCGTTGAGGGTGGACAGTACTCCGATCCAGGCGAGACCGGCGGGCAGCAGCGCGGCCGCCACCCCGTACGGCGACCGGGTGACGGCCGGCACGGCCAGGACGGCCGCGAAGATCAGCGAGCCGGCGACGAGGGTGCCGTTGGCGCCGAGACGGCGGCGGATCCGGGGCAGGACGAAGGCACCGGCCACCGCGCCCGCGCCGACCGCGCCCAGGAGCAGGCCGTAGCCGCCGGAACCGAGATCGAGCGTGCGGCTCGCCGTCACCGGGAGCAGGGACCACAGGGCGGCGTCGCCGGGCACGAACAGCGCCGTGCGCAGCAGGACGCGGCGCACCCCCGGCGCGTTCCACACGTAGCGGCGGCCCGCGTGCAGGGCGGGCAGGAGCCTCTCGCGGCCGCCCGGGCCGGAGGCCTCGGCGGGCCGGTGCCACCGCAGGAGGACGGCCGCGGTGCCGAGGTAGGACACGGCGTTGAACGCGAAGACCCAGCCGGCGCCGGCCGCCGCGACCACCGCTCCGCCGATCGCGGGGCCGACGGCGCGGGCGAGGTTCATGTTCACCGCACCGAGCGCGGCGGCCTGGCCGAGCCGCTCGCGGTCCACCAGCTCGGGCTGGATCGCCTGCCAGGCGGGGCCCATCAGGGCGGTACCGCGCCCGAGGAGGAACGTGAGGGACGGCAGCGCCGCCGGGGTGAGGGCGTCGGCGAAGGCCAGCGCGGTCAGCGCGCCGGAGACCGCCACCATGGCGAACTGGGCGGTGAGCAGGACCCACCGCCGGTCGAAGCGGTCGGCGATCACACCGGAGGGCAGGGCCAGCAGCACGACGGGAAGGCTGGAGGCCGTCTGCACCAGCGTCACCAGCGCCGCGTCGTCGCCGACCAGCAGCCACTGCGCTCCCACGGTCTGCATCCAGCCGCCCACGTTGGACACGAGCTGGGCCAGCCACAGGGCACGGAAGAGCCGTGCCGCGAGCGGCGCCCAGGGCGAGTCGGCCCTGGACGCCTTCGACGAGGAGGGTGCGCTGCTCATGCCGGTCCCGGAGTGCCGCGGAGACGAAGGTGACTCCGGGTGACCGTAGGGCCCGTCCGGCAGCCCGGCCTGCCCGGCAGCGCACGACTGCGGGTCCGGGGGCGCACGGCCGGGGGCGGGTGACGGACGGCTGGGGGTCGGGGGCTGCGGGGCTGCGGGGCTGCGGTGAACGGCTGGGGAGGGGCAGCACCGCGCGGTGGCGGGCGGGAGACGCACGGCTACGGAGCCGGTGGCAGGGCCAGGGGCGGCGCCGCGTGGCTGTGGGGCCCGGTGACGGACGGCTGGGCGTCGGGTGCCGCACGGCTGGGGCGGGTGGCACACGGCCGGCAGCCAGGAACCGCACGACGACAGTTCCGGTGACACACGGCCGACCACCAGGAGTGGCACGTCCGCGGTCCCGAGCCCGCCCCGACCGCCCGCTGCCCCGGGCGGGGGCGCAGGGGCGCGCTGCGGCCGGGGCGGGAGGAGCGGTGCGTGGGGCGGGGCCGGGCGGGGCGGGGGCGCGTTCCGGTTCTCCGTCGTCCGGGCCGCCGCCCCGCTCCGCCCGCGTGCCGTGCGCTCAGCCGCCGAGGGCCGCCATGACCACGTCCTTGGCCTCCTCCTGGACCTGGCGGAGGTGGTCGGGGCCCTGGAAGGACTCGGCGTAGATCTTGTAGACGTCCTCGGTGCCCGAGGGGCGGGCGGCGAACCAGGCGTTGGCGGTGGTCACCTTGATGCCGCCGATGGCCGCGCCGTTGCCCGGGGCCTCCGTGAGCACGCCGGTGACCGCCTCCCCGGCGAGGGTGTCCGCGGTGACCTGGGCGGGCGAGAGCTTGGCGAGCAGCGCCTTCTCCTCGCGGGTCGCCGGGGCGTCGATGCGGGCGTAGGCGGGCTCGCCGAAGCGGGCCGTCAGGGCCGTGTAGTGCTCCGACGGGGTCCGGTCGGTGACCGCGGTGATCTCGGAGGCGAGCAGCGCCAGGATGATGCCGTCCTTGTCGGTGGTCCACACCGAACCGTCACGGCGCAGGAAGGACGCGCCGGCCGACTCCTCGCCGCCGAAGCCGAGCGAGCCGTCGACCAGGCCGTCCACGAACCACTTGAAGCCGACGGGCACCTCGACGAGCCGCCGGCCGAGGTCGGCGGCGACGCGGTCGATCATGGAGGACGACACGAGCGTCTTGCCGATGCCCGTGCCCTCGGGCCACTGCTCGCGGTGGGCGTACAGGTAGGCGATGGCGGCGGCCAGGTAGTGGTTGGGGTTCATCAGACCCGCGTCCGGCGTGACGATGCCGTGCCGGTCGGCGTCGGCGTCGTTGCCCGTGGCGATCCGGAACCGGTCCCGCTGGCCGATGAGGGAGGCCATCGCGTACGGCGACGAGCAGTCCATGCGGATCTTGCCGTCCCAGTCCAGCGTCATGAACCGCCAGGTGGGGTCCGTGAGCGGATTGACCACGGTCAGGTCGAGCCGGTGCTGTTCTGCGATACGGCCCCAGTACGCGACGGAGGCGCCGCCGAGCGGGTCCGCGCCGATGCGGACGCCGGCGGCCCGGATCGCGTCGAGGTCCAGGACGTTCGGCAGGTCGGCGACATAGGTGCCGAGGAAGTCGTAGCGGCCCGTGCCGGGAGCGGCGAGCGCCTGGGTGTGGGGCACGCGGCGTACGTCCTTGAGGCCGGCGGCGATGATCTCGTTGGCCCGGTCCTGGATCCAGGAGGTGGCGTCGGAGCCGGCGGGGCCGCCGCTGGGCGGGTTGTACTTGAAGCCGCCGTCGCCGGGCGGGTTGTGGGACGGGGTGACGACGACACCGTCGGCGAGGCCGGCGGTCCGGCCGCGGTTGTGGGTGAGGATGGCGTGCGAGACGGCCGGGGTGGGCGTGTAGCCGTCGGCGCTGTCGATGAGCACGGTGACGTCGTTGGCGGCGAACACCTCCAGGGCCGTGACCCGGGCGGGCTCGGACAGGGCGTGGGTGTCGGCGCCGAGGAAGAGCGGGCCGTCGGTGCCCTGGGCGGTGCGGTACTCGCAGATGGCCTGGCTGGTGGCGGCGATGTGGTCCTCGTTGAACGCCGTGTTCAGGGACGATCCCCGGTGTCCCGACGTGCCGAACGCCACCCGCTGTGCCGGGTCGGCCGGGTCGGGGTGCAGCGCGTAGTACGCGGTGACCAGCCGGGCGACGTCGACGAGGTCCTCGGGGCCGGCCGGCCGGCCCGCTCGTTCGTGCTGCATGGTCCGTTCCTCCGCATGGGTTGATCCGTCGCTCGACGTCTCATCTTTCCTCGTCACGACGCCGGTACGCGAGGGCGGGTCCGTCCGTGGTGACCGGTTCGGACCGTGCCGCGGACCACTGCCCGGGTCGGCGCCCCGGACGGCCCGACGCGGTGTCAGGAAGGCGGCGGGTCCGCCCGGCCGGCGCCGGCGGGACGTCGTGCGGGCTCGTCGAGTCCCTTGTCAGGCTCACCTGCCCCTGCCCGGACCGGCCTGGACGCTCGGACGCTCTCCTTCCACGGACTCCCCGGCCGACCCGGCGGGACACCGTGACTCAGTGGCCGGAGCCGTGCCGGCCGCCCAGTTGGTCGCGGTGGGCCGGGTCGCCGAGGTACCTGTCCACGTCGAAGGCCGGGGCCGACCTGATCTCGCTCTTGGTGCGGGACAGCCGGACGGTCCTGTCCTCGTGCCGGACGCCGACGACCACGTCCGACCCGAGGACCACGTCCCTGCCGAAGAGCCTGCTTCCCGTGCGCACCACGAGGAAGTTCCGGCCGAGGTCCCGGGAGTACTTGCTGACCTTCCCCGCGGGCCCGTCCAGGGCGATCACCTGGTAGCCCGTCAGGTCGTCGTCCGGTGTGTGCCCGGCCGTGGGCACGTGGCTGTCGCTGAATTCACTCACGGTGTTCTCCCTGCTGTGCTCTTGCTGTGTGTCCGCCGACGGCCCGCCGCGGACCTGCCGGAGGCGTGCCGCGGACCTGCCGGAGATGCGCAGGGCCCGCACCGCGGGTCGGGGCGACCACGACACGCGGTGCGGGCCCTGCGCGCGCCGGGTCAGATCTCGGAGTCGATGCCCGTGACCACCGCGGGTCCGAGGGGCGCGCTGGTGTCGTCGAGGCCCGCCTCCCGCAGGGCGGAGTCGGCGAGCCGCCGGGCGGCCTCCTCGGCATGCGGCGCGCTGTCCGCCTCGATGGTGAGGCGGATGGTGAACGTGTCGTCCTCGTTCACGGTGAGCGCGTCGAGATCCTCGGTGTTCCCCATCCGGGTGTGGTGCGGATCGGCCGGACGCAGGGTGCGGCTCAGCAGCGCCCGCGCGTCCTCCTCGATACCGGAGGTGAAGGTACCGGGCACGGTGATCACGTAGGTCGTCATGGAGATCCCTTCCTCGGCTGTCGTCCCCGCCTACCCGCGATCCGCGATGTCCTTCCGGCGGGGGACGGTGAACCTCGTGCCGTCGCCTCAGCCTCTGCGGCCGCGTGCCGACCAGCCGGCGCCGACGCCGGCGACGTGAAGGGCCAAAAGGGTGAGGCCGAGGAGCATGACGTTGGTGGAGGTGAAGGTGTCGTTGGTCGAGATCTCCGCCGCGTTGATCAGGAAAGCGATGAAGAATGCCACAGCCGCGATGATGGCCAGCACGATGTCCGTCCCTTCGGGTGTCGGTACGCTCGTTCGTTCTCCTCCGGATGCCCCCGACCGGGCCGTGAACACGGCGGAACACCCAGGACGTCGCCGGGGCGGCCTGAGTAGCCGTACTCAGGCGCGGCGGTCGTGCCGCCGCGAGACTGTGGAACACATCGCCCCTACGGAAAGGCCTCTTTGTGCTCAGCCGTGCCGCCGCCGCCCTGACGCCCCTCTTCGGACGCCTCACCGTGACCAGCGAGCTGCGGATGCGCCTGCCCGCGGGCACCATCTTCGTGGCCAACCACGACTCCCTGGCCGACCCCGCCGTCGTCCTGGCCGCGCTGCGGGGGCTGGGCGTGGAGCCGGCGATCATGGCGACCGCGGGCCTGTGGCGGGTCCCGCTGCTGGGGCGCGCGCTGGCGCGTGAGGGGCACATCCCCGTCCACCGCCGGTCGGCGCGCGCCGCGCACGCGCTCGACGCCGCCGCCGAGGCGCTCGCCGGCGGCCGGCACGTCCTGCTCTACGGGGAGGGCGGGCTGCCGGACCGCCTGGACGCGGCCCCCGGTCCGCCCGAGGCGTTCCGTACCGGACTCGCGCGCCTCGCGCACGTCTCCGGCGCGCTGGTGGTGCCGGTGGGGCACGTCGGCGCCCGGCGCATCTCCTCCGGTTCCGCACCGAAGCAACTGGCGGGCGCCGTCACCGCGCCCCTGCGCCGTCCCCGCTGCCACGTCCACGTCGGCGCCCCGCTGCGGCTGCCGACGGAGGTGGGCACCGGTACGGCGGCCGCCCGGCGTGCCGTCGCGGCGGCCTGGCGCACGGCGGTACGGGCGGTGGGCGAACGAGCGGTGGACGAACGAGGTGGGTGCGAACAGCATGCGTGCGAAGGGGCTTTGGGCCCACGGGGTACGGTCCACCGGGGTGTGGGCGAACAGGCCATGGGCGAGCGCTACGCGGAACAGCGCAGGGCGTGACCGCGCGAGGGCGCCGCAGCTTACCCCGGCGTCACCGTCCAGGGCCGCCTCAGCCCGGCTCGGCAGAGCCGCCCGAGGGCACCGTGACCGCCCGGCACAACCGCCCGAGGGCACCGTGACCGCCCGGCACAACCGTCCAGGGGTGCCATGACCCGGCCCGGCCGTAACCACCCGAAGGCACCACAACCCAGCCCGGTCACAACCACCCGAGGACACCACACCCCGGCCCGGTCGCAACCGTCCGGGGACGCCGCGACCCGGCCCGTACGACGACAGCGCACCGCGTCGGCGGCGGCGTGCGGCCTGCGGCCCGGCGCCAGCGACGTCACCCGCGCCGCGCCGCCCCAACACCGTCACCCGCACCGGCTCAGCACCCGGTGGAACCCACGCCCCCGCCCTCCCGCCTCGCCCCCTGTCTCAGTCCCCCCGAGGCGGCGGTGCCGTGCTCTGCCGCAGGACCAGCCGCGTCGGCACGAGCGTCGTGCCGTGTTCGGGGCCCTCGTGGCGCATCTTGCGCAGGACGGCCTGGACGCAGAGGCGGCCCACCTCGGCGAAGTCCTGGTGGAGGGTGGTCAGGGGCGGCAGGAAGGAGCTCGCCTCGGGGATGTCGTCGAAGCCGATGACGCTGACGTCCTCGGGGACGCGCCGGCCGCCTTCGTGCAGGGCGCGCAGCAGGCCCAGGGCCATCTGGTCGTTGGCGGCGAAGACGGCCGTGCAGTCCTCGCGGGCCACGAGGTCGAGGCCGGCGTGGTAGCCGGACTCCGCCGACCAGTCGCCGCGGACGAGGGGCGGTGGGGTGCGGCCGGCCTCGACGAGGGCCTCGCGCCAGGCGTCCGCGCGCCGCTGGGCGGCGAACGAGTCCTCCGGACCGCCCAGGTGCCAGACGGTGCGGTGGCCGAGGTCGAGCAGGTGCTGGACGGCGGTGCGGGTGCCGCCGGCCTGGTCGGTGTCGACGACCGTGTAGTGGCTGCCGGCGTCGGAGTCGACGACCACGACCTGGACGTGCGGCGGGAGGGTGACGATCGCCGCGTCCAGCAGGTGCACCTCCATGATGACGATCACCGCGTCGACGGCGAGCTCCTCCAGCCGGGAGAACGCGCCGCGCACCTCGTCCTGGGTGGGGACGGCGACCGGCAGCAGCGTCACGGCGTACCCCTCGGCGGCGGCGGAGGTGGCGATCGCCTCCAGGGTGCGCACGTTGCCGGTGGTGGACAGCGTGAAGGTGATGACGCCGATGGTGCGGAACTCACCCCTCTTGAGCGCCCGCGCCGCGCTGTTGGGGCGGTAGCCCAGCTCCTTCATGGCCGCGAGCACCTGCTGCCGGGTCTCCTCGTTCACCCCGGCATACCCGTTGGACACGCGGGACACCGTCTGCGACGAGACGCCCGCCAGGCGGGCCACGTCCGCCATGGAGGCGGTGGCGCGGCCGCGGGCGCGGCTGCGGGTGCGGGTGCGCGTGGGGGCGCCGCCGGGCTCCGCAGGGCCCCCGGCCGGTGCGCCGACCGTCCCGGCTCCCTGCGCCGGGGCTCTTTCAGCCATCTCCACCCGTCGCTCCACCTCTCCGTCGTCGCGGGTTCCACCGTTGCCCCAGGGGACCCTTGACCGTGGTCATCGGGGCAGTGTAGACATGCCGCCATCAGATGTTTACGTAAACATAACAGCCCATCGGGTTCTTGCGGTGACGGATGTTTACGCAAACATCGTGGCGGTGCGGCCTGTCCCTCGGTGCGGCACCGCCGGTTCCAGGACTGGACGAGCGAGGAACGACATGACGACGCTGCAACCGCCGGCGGCCGCCGAGCCGCGGCCGGCACCTCCTCCGGCGAGACGGGACCGCCGCTCCTGGACGGGGTGGGGTTTCATCGGTCCCTTCGTGGCCGTGTTCGCCCTGGTCTTCCTGGCCCCGATCGCGTATTCGATCTATCTCAGCCTCTTCCGGGACCAGCTCATCGGCGGCACCACCTTCGTCGGCCTGGACAACTACACACAGGCGCTGAAGGACGACCAATTCTGGGCCTCCCTGGGCCGGGTCTCCCTCTTCCTGGCCGTCCAGGTCCCCATCATGCTGGGCATCGCCCTGCTGGTGGCCCTGGCCCTGGACAGCGGGCGGCTCTACGGCAAGAGCTTCTTCCGGATCACGATCTTCCTGCCGTACGCGGTGCCCGCCGTGGTCGCCACCCTGATGTGGGGCTTCATGTACGGCACGAAGTACGGACTGGTCGGCGACATCAACCAGGCCTTCGACGTCACCCTGCCCGACCCGCTCTCGCCCGACCTGGTGCTGGCGTCGATCGGCAACATCGTCACCTGGGAGTTCGTCGGCTACAACATGCTGATCTTCTACTCGGCGCTGCGCGTCATCCCGAACTCGCTCTACGAGGCGGCGGAGATCGACGGCGCCGGGCAGTTCCGGGTCATCACCGCGATCAAGCTGCCCGCGATCCGGGGTGCCCTCGTCATCGCGACGATCTTCTCCATCATCGGCAGCTTCCAGCTGTTCAACGAGCCGAACATCCTGCGGCCGTTGGCACGCAACGCCATCACGACGGACTACACCCCGAACTACTACACGTACTCGCTGTCCTTCAACGGCCAGCAGCACAACTACTCCGCCACGGTGGCCATCATCATGGGCGTGATCACCATGGTGATCGCCTACATCGTGCAGCTGCGCGGCATGCGCAAGGGAGCGTGACCCGATGAGCAGCCCTCTCACCACCGCCTCCCCCGCCGCGCCGGCCAGGACCTCGGGTGCCGGCAAGAGCGCGCCGCGTCTGCGCAGCCCGCGCAGGCACACCGCCGGGCAGCCCCGGCGCAGCCTGCTGCTGACGGTGCTGACCTCGCTGGTCGTCCTCTACACCGTGGTGCCGCTGATCTGGCTGGCCATCAACGCCACCAAGACGCAGGCGGGCCTGGCCGATTCGTCGGGACTGTGGTTCAGCGACGACTTCGCCCTGTGGGACAACATCCGCGACACGTTCACGTACGACGACGGCGTGTTCACGCGCTGGCTCCTCAACACCCTGATGTACGTGGTGCTCGGCGCCGGCGGTGCCACCTTCCTGGCGATCCTGGGCGGTTACGCGCTGGCGAAGTTCGACTTCCCCGGCAAGCGCGGCATCTTCGCCGTGGTCATCGGGGCCGTCGCCGTACCGGGCACGGCCCTCGCGGTGCCCACCTTCCTGATGTTCAGCAAGATGGGCCTGACCGACACCCCGTGGGCGGTGATCATCCCGTCGCTGGTCTCGCCGTTCGGCCTGTACCTGATGTGGGTGTTCGCCGCCGAGGCGATCCCCACCGAGCTGCTGGAAGCCGCCCGGATCGACGGGGCCGGCGAGGCGCGCACCTTCTTCACGGTCGCCCTGCCGCTGCTCGCCCCCGGCATCGTCACCGTGCTGCTGTTCACCACGGTCGCGACCTGGAACAACTACTTCCTGCCGCTGATCATGCTCAAGGACTCGGACTGGTACCCCCTGACCCTGGGCCTGAGCGTCTGGAACTCCCAGGCCGAGACGATCGGCGGTGACGTGATCTTCAACCTGGTGATCACCGGTTCGCTGCTCACCATCCTGCCGCTGATCGCCGCGTTCCTGCTGCTGCAGAAGTACTGGCAGTCCGGACTCGCCGCCGGAAGCGTCAAGGAGTGACACCGCGCCCGGCGCCCCTCACCTGAGCCCCACATCGCGCACCCCCACCCTCACCTGTCCCACCCACGAAGAAGTGGAAGCACCTCCATGCGCAGAAAGACCAGCCGCCTGCTGCGCGGCATCGCCCTCCTCTCCGCTCTCGCCCTGGGCTCCACCGCCTGCGGTGGCTCCGACGACGGCTCCGACCAGAAGGCGGTCTCCGCCTCGGACATCCAGGCGGCCCTGAAGAAGGGCGGCACGGTCACGGTCTGGGCCTGGGAGCCGACACTCAAGACGGTCGCCGCCGACTTCGAGAAGAAGTACCCCAAGGTCAAGATCAACCTGGTCAGCGAGCGGTCCGGCGACAAGCACTACACCGCCCTGTCGAACGCCATATCGGCCGAGAAGGGCGTGCCCGACGTGGCCCAGGTCGAGTACTTCGCGCTGAGCCAGTACGCGCTCACCAAGGGCCTCACCGACCTGGCCCCCTTCGGCGCCGGCAAGCTCGCCTCCCGGTACACCCCGGGCCCGTGGAACGCCGTCAGCGAGGGCGAGGCCGTCTACGGCCTGCCGATGGACTCCGGCCCGATGGCGCTGTTCTACAACAAGACGGTCTTCGACAAGTACAAGATCGCCGTCCCGACCACCTGGGACGAGTACGTCGACGCGGCCCGCAAGCTGCACAAGGCCGACCCCAAGGTCTACATCGCCAACGACGCCGGCGACGCCGGTTTCACCACCAGCATGCTGTGGCAGGCCGGGTCGCGCCCCTACAAGGTCGACGGCACCAAGGTGAAGGTCGACTTCTCCGACGCGGGCGCCAAGAAGTACACCGACACCTGGCAGAAGCTGATCGACGAGAAGCTCCTCGCGCCCATCAACGGCTGGACCGACGACTGGTACAAGGGGCTGGGCGACGGCACCATCGCCACCCTGGCCAGCGGCGCCTGGATGCCCGCCAACTTCGTCACCGGCGTGCCGAACGCGGCCGGCGACTGGCGCGCGGCCCCGATGCCGGCCTGGACCAAGGGCGACAAGGCGAGCGCGGAGAACGGCGGCAGCTCCCTGACGCTGCCCACGCTGGGAAAGAACAAGGAACTGGCCTACGCCTTCGCCGAGTACGCGAACGCCGGTGACGGCGTGCAGACCCGGGTCAAGCAGGGCGCCTTCCCCGCGACCACCGCGGAGCTGCAGTCCACCGAGTTCCAGACCACCAAGTTCGACTACTTCGGCGGCCAGGAGGCGAACAAGATCTTCGCCGAGTCGGCCGCGAACGTCGCCAGCGACTGGTCGTACCTGCCCTTCCAGCAGTACGCCAACTCGATCTTCAACGACACGGTCGGCAAGGCCTACGTCTCCGGCACCAAGCTGGCGGACGGTCTGAAGGCCTGGCAGGACGCCTCGGTCAAGTACGGCGAGGAGCAGGGCTTCACCGTCGAGAAGTAGTCGGCAGGCAGGAAACGAAGGGCGGCGCGGCGCTGGGTCGCGCCGCCCCCGTGCACCACACCCGGAAGGACCGCCATGATCTCCACCCTCCACTCCCGCCGCCGCGGGACGGACGGTGACCCCGCCCCGCGTCTGGCCTACGGCGCCGACTACAACCCCGAGCAGTGGCCCCGGGACGTGTGGGAGGAGGACGTCCGGCTGATGCGGGAGGCCGGCGTCACCGTCGTGTCCGTCGGGATCTTCTCCTGGGCGCGCATCCAGCCCGGCCCCGACACCTGGGACTTCGGCTGGCTCGACGAGGTCATGGACCTGCTGCACGCGGGCGGCATCGGGGTCGACCTGGCCACCGCGACCGCCTCCCCGCCGCCCTGGCTCACCACCGCCCACCCGGAGATCCTGCCGGTGACGGCGAACGGCGAGACGGTGTGGCCGGGCGCGCGACAGCACTGGCGGCCCACCTCCCCCGTCTTCCGCGACCACGCCCTGCGCCTGGTCCGGGAGATCGCGACCCGCTACCGGGACCATCCGGCGCTGGTGGCCTGGCACGTCTCCAACGAGCTGGGCTGCCACAACATCTACGACTACTCCGACGACGCGGCCCGCGCCTTCCGCGTCTGGCTGCGCGCCCGATACGGCTCGCTCGACGCCCTCAACCACGCCTGGGGGACGGCGTTCTGGTCGCAGCGCTACAGCGACTGGGAGCAGATCCTGCCGCCGCGGCTCACCGCCTCGCACCCCAACCCGACGCAGCAGCTGGACTTCAAGCGCTTCTCCTCGGACGCGCTGAAGGACCATCTGCGCGCGGAGCGGGACATCCTGCGGGAGATCACCCCCGACGTGCCGGTCACCACCAACTTCATGGTGATGGGCGGCACCAAGGGCATGAACTACCCGGACTGGGCGGGCGAGATCGACTTCGTCTCCAACGACCACTACGTCCACCCCGGTCCGCAGGACCGCGACGAGCTGTCCTTCTCGGCGAACCTCGTCAGCGGCATCGCGGGCGGGCGGCCGTGGTTCCTGATGGAGCACTCCACCAGCGCCGTCAACTGGCAGCCCGTCAACGTGGCCAAGCGCCCCGGCGACCTGGCCCGCGACGCGCTGCTGCACGTGGCGCACGGCGCGGACGCGGTCTGCTTCTTCCAGTGGCGGCAGTCGGCGGCCGGCGCCGAGAAGTACCACTCGGCGATGGTCCCGCACGCCGGCGCCGACAGCGACGTCTTCCGCGCGGTGACCGGCCTCGGCGCCACCCTGAAGGCGCTCGCGCCGGTCGCCGGGTCCGAACGGGAACCCGCCCGGGTCGGCATCCTCTACGACTGGGAGTCGTGGTGGGCGAGCGAGCAGGACTCCCACCCCACCTCCCTGCTGGACTACCGCCAGGAGGCGCTCGACTGGTACTCGGCGCTGCTGGCCCTCGGCGTCCGCGCCGACCTCGTCACCACCCGCGCCGACCTCGCCCGCTACGGCCTGCTGATCGCCCCGGTCCTGCACGTCGTCCCGGCCGGGCTCGCCAAGGAGCTGACACGCTACGCCGAGCAGGGCGGCCACCTCGTCACCACGTACTTCTCCGGAGTCGTCGACGAGAACGACCACGTCTGGCTCGGCGGCTACCCGGGGGCCCTGCGCGAGCTGCTCGGCATCCGGGTCGAGGAGTTCGGGCCGCTCCTGGCCGGGGAGAGCGTGGAACTGGACGACGCGACCACGGGCACCCTGTGGACCGACCAGGTCACCGTGACCGACGCCGGCACACAGGTTCTGGCCCGCTACCGGACGGGAACGCACGCCGGCCGCCCGGCCGTCACCCGGCGCGCCACGGGCGGCGGTTCGGCCTCCTACGTCTCCACGCGTCTCGGCGTCGACGGGCTGGTCGCCCTGCTGCCGCGGCTGCTGGAGCCGGCCGGCGTGACCAGCGAACTCCCGGCCGGCCTGCGCGGACGGGTCGAGCTGACCGTCCGGCGCGGTGCGAGCGACCGTTTCCTGTTCGTCGTCAACCGGACCGACGACACCGTGCCGGTGACCGGCCTGGACGGCGAGGTCCTGCACGGCGGCACCGAGGCCGACGGCGCCCTGGTCCTCGGGCCGAGGGAGGTCGCCGTGCTGCGCCGGCCGGCCGGCTGACCTCCGGCCGTACCCGCACCCGCACCCGCACCACCCACCTCCGACTCCTCGGCACGGCACGCACCCGTGTCGGGGGCCATCCCCTTCCGCCCCGCCGGCGGGAGGGGCCCATGCAGCGACCGCACCGCAGTTGGGAGCACAGATGGCTCGCCGTACCCGCAGCAGACGGTCCCTCGGGGCCGCCACCCTGACCGCCCTGGCCACCGGGGCCGCCCTGCTCGGCGTCCCCGCGCAGGCCGAGGCCGCCGCCTCCGTCACCGTCCAGCCGGACCCGTCGTACCAGCAGGAGAAGTTCGAGGGCTGGGGCACCAGCCTGGTCTGGTTCGCCAACGCGACCGGCGACTACCCGCCGGAGATACGCGAGAAGCTCGCCCGGCTCCTCTTCGACGACGACGGGCTGGCGCTGAACATCGCCCGGTACAACATCGGCGGCGGCAACGCCCCGGACGTCAAGGACTACCTGCGCGCCGGCGGTGCCGTCGAGGGCTGGTGGAAGGCGCCCGAGGGCACCACCCGCGAGGACACCGACTGGTGGAGCGCCGAGGACCCGGCCGACTGGAACGAGAACGCCGACGCCACCCAGCGCTGGTGGGTGGACCGCATCAAGGACGACATCACCCACTGGGAGACGTTCAGCAACTCCCCGCCGTGGTTCATGACCGTCAGCGGCTACGTCTCCGGCGGCTTCGACGCCAACGCCGACCAGCTGAAGACGGAGTCGGTCGACGACTTCGCCGCCTACCTGGCGGGCGCGACCAAACGGCTGGAGAAGGCGGAGGGCATCAAGGTCGACACCGTCGACCCGTTCAACGAGCCGAACACCGGCTACTGGGGCACCCGGCTGGGCGCGGACGGCGAGCCGGTCGGCGGCCGTCAGGAGGGCGCCCACATGGGCCCCGAGCTCCAGCAGAAGGTCCTCGCCGCCCTGGCTCCCGCGCTGAGGAAGGCGAAGGTCAAGGCGGAGATCTCCGCGATGGACGAGACCAACCCGTCGATCTTCGCGCAGAACTGGAACGCCTACACGCAGGCCTCCCGCGACCTGGTCGACCAGATGAACGTCCACACCTACGGCACCGGGCAGCGCACCACCGTCCGCGACCTGGCCAAGGCCGCCGACAAGCCGCTGTGGATGAGCGAGGTCGAGGGCGACTGGGGCGACGGGCAGAGCTTCACCGACATGCGCCCCGGCCTCGGGCTCGCCCAGCGCATCGTCGACGACCTGCGCGAGCTGGAGCCGAGGGCCTGGGTGTTCTGGCAGCCGGTCGAGGACTACGACAACATGAAGCCCGGCGGCGAGTCCGCCAAGGGCGGTAACTGGGGCAGCATCCAGGTCCCGTTCAGCTGCACCTCGACGGACACCCTGGAGTCCTGCCCGGTCTACACGAACACGAAGTTCGACACCGCCCGCAACTTCACCCACTTCATCAAGCCCGGCGACAAGCTGATCAAGGTGAACGACACCTCCAGCGCCGCCGCCGTCACCGCGAACGGCAAGGGCGCCTCGCTGGTCCACGTCAACAGCACCACCGAGGCCCGCACGGTCGTCATCGACCTGTCGAAGTTCCGCAGGATCGGCGACGACGCGACCGTCACCCCGGTCGTCACCAGCGCCGACGGCAAGCTGCAGCAGCAGGCTCCGGTCAGGGTCGTCGACGGCAAGGCGTCCTTCACCGTGCCCGCCCAGTCGGTGACCTCCTTCGCGGTCAAGGGCGTGTCCGGCGTCGCGAAGGACGCCCCGCTGATCCGCAAGGGCCACACCTACACCCTGACCGGCGTGCAGAGCGGCAAGGCGGTCACCGTCGCCGCCGACGGCACCCGCCTGGTCATCGGCACCGGCACCGGCACCACCGCGCAGCAGTGGCAGCTGGACGCCCGGTACGGCGAGACCGGCGCCCGCCAGCGGTACGTGTTCGCCAACCCGGCCGAGGGCAAGCGGCTGGCCGTCCGGGACAACGTGCCCGTGGTGGAGCCCGACACCGGTGAGCGGGACCCGGCCACCGAGTGGATCATGTCGACCACCGGGGACGGCACCTGGACGCTGGTGAACGTCGCCACCGGCCGCGTCCTCGAGGTCGGCGGCCAGGCCACGAACGAGGGAGCCGCCGTCACCACGTGGCAGCCCAACTCCGGTGCCAACCAGCGCTGGAGGGTCACGGACGTCACCGACGCCCCCTGACGTCTCCGGCGTCGCAGTGACATGCCCGCGCCCGCACCGTGTCCGTCACGGTGCGGGCGTCGGCGTGTCCGTCAGGAGCGCAGCGCCTTGCGCAGGCGGCCGCGCGGGGTCTGCGCCCACAGCTTCGGCAGCTCCCGCTCCCGGTCGGCGGCCGCGGCCTGCTCCTGGCCGTACAGCAGGCCCCAGGTGAAGCCGGCTTCGCCCGCGCCGTGGGCGGCCACGGCCTGGCGGCGCAGGGCCTCGCGGGCCACGACGCTGTCGTGGTGGTCGCCGAGCGCCTTCTGCACCGCCTTGACCTCCTTGGCCAGGCGCTGGGCGGGCTTGCCGAGGGCGGGGTGGGCCGCCTCGGCGGCGTAGCGAAGGCGTTTGGCTCCCTTGCGGGCGTGGTGGAGGGCGGCGTCGCGCTCCGGGCCGGGCGGCGTGCGCCGGGCGCGTTCGATACGGGCGGCGAGCCGGTCGTACTCCTTCAGCATCGCCCTGGGCAGGGCCTTGGCCGGTTTCCGGGAGGCCTTCGAGCGCAGCGGCGGGTGGGTCGTCAGCCGGTTCAGCGTCTCCAGGAGGGCGACGTAACGGGGTGAGGACAGCGCCGCCAGGGAGCGTTCGCGGGCCGCGGCGGACCGGGTGGCGTCCCAGGCCTGGAGGCGCGCGGAGACGGGGCCGAGGACGAGTTCGGGGGGCAGCCCTTCCACCCCTTCGCGCAGCCGCTCCAGCAGGACCTCCTGGTCGCGTTCGACGCCCAGCTCGCCGCCGAGCCACTGCAGCTCCGCGCGGACGGGGTCGGTGGCCTCGCGGTCGAAGAGCGAGCGGTAGGAGCGCAGGCAGCTGCGCAGGCGCCGGCAGGCGACCCGCATCCGGTGCACCGCGTCGGGCAGCCCGCGCCGTACGGCCGGGTCGAGGTCCACGAGGGTGCGGACCTGCTCGGTGACGTAGGCGAGCACGTGCTCGCCCGCCGAGCCCGCGGTCACGCCGGCGGGCCGGGCCGGTGCGGGCCCGGTGTCCGTGAGCGTCTCCTGGCCGGGGGTCGTCTCCGTGAGGGCGCGGGTCAGCTTGTTCGGGGTCCTCAGCCGGGCGAAGCCCTCCTTGCCGAGTGCCTTGTCGACGCGGTCGAGAAGTGCGGTGTCGCCCGCCTCGACGAGTTCGACCTCCAGTTCCGCCCAGCTCGTGTGTCCGCCCTCGGGGCGCAGGGAGTCGGCCTCCACCCGGTCGAGGACGACCTCGGCGACGAGGGATCCGTCGGCGTCGACGAGCTCGCGCACCGCCCGGTGGGAGTGGATGCGGACCACCGGCTCGAGGCGGGCGCCGCGGGTGCGGGAGAGCGCCAGGTCCCGGAGCTGGTCGGGGATCTCCTCCTGGAGGGGGGCGCGGATCTCCTCACGGGAGTCGCCGGCCAGCGGCAGCTTGAGGTGCCAGCCGGCGTCGGAGCCGCCCGTGCGGCGGCGCAGGGTCGCGGAGGTGCGGGTCAGGCGCAGGTCGGGGGTGTCGTAGTACACCGCGTCCAGGTCGTGGGTGCCCGCGTCGACGAGGGAGGTGCCCCCCTCGCCGGTCAGGCCGGACAGCCGGGGGAAGTCTCCCGGGTCCGGCACCTCGTATTTTCGTTCCGTCTCCCGTGTCGACTGGCTCATGTATTCCCGGTTGACCCGATGCCCGGAATCAAACCTCCGCGACGCCCGTCCGCGCGGGATGCGGCAGGTCAACGGGCGTCCTGTCGGTGCGTGCCGCGGGGATGCGCTCCAGGACTCCGCCCGCGAAGACGTCGTACAGCGGCAGCGTCTCGAGGTGGACGTAGCCGATGTG
This sequence comes from Streptomyces sp. NPDC051315, assembly GCF_044455165.1. NCBI lineage: Bacteria > Bacillati > Actinomycetota > Actinomycetes > Kitasatosporales > Streptomycetaceae > Streptomyces > Streptomyces sp. NPDC051315. Next base: position 443,403 of record NZ_JBITEN010000005.1, on the reverse strand, counting down.
GCAGTCGCAGACGGTCAGCGGGCAGGGGCGGGGACGCAGGGCGGCGCGGTAGGAGCCGTCGTAGAGGTTGCCCAGCTCGGTCCGGACGAAGTGGCATCGGCGGACGGTGCCGTCTCCGTCGACGGAGATCACCGAGTCGCCGGTGCGGCAGGGCAGGCCGGCACTGGGGTGCGGGTGGCGGCTGTAGGGGAAGAGCGGGTCCAGGGCGGTCCACCGGTCGGCGTCGGCGTCCGTGTAGGTGTGGCCCTCGGCGGCGTTCACCCACAGGTAGACGTGGTCGGGGAGGTCGGCGCGCAGGCGGCGGGCCGCCTCCAGGTGGTCGGGGAGGCCGACGACGCCGACGCTGAAGCGGATGCCGCCCGCGGTCAGCTCGCGGCACTTGGTGAGGAAGCGGTCGTAAGGGGTCTGACCGGGGTGGTAGGTGCACCACAGGGCGAGGGTGTCGGGGTCGGCGTCGGCGAGCCAGTCGGTGCGGCAGCTGAGGTTGGTCTGGATCGCCACCCGCCGGATGTGCGGCAGGTGGGACAGCTCGGTGAGGGTGCGCCGGTACCAGGAGCGGACCAGGCCCTCGCCCCAGGGGGTGAACAGGAGGGAGAGCCGGTCGCCGGTCTGGTCGGCGGCCCAGGCGGCGAACCGGGCGAGGGCGGCGCGGTCGGCGCGGAGCTGGGCGCCGGTGTCGCGCCGCTTGGCGAAGGGGCAGTACGGACAGTCGTAGTCGCAGGAGGCGAGGGGACCGCGGTAGAGGAGGGTGAGGTCCATGGCGGGCCGGTCACTTCCTCTCGTAGGCGGCCATGGCGGCGCGGACGGCGGGTGAGAAGAGGTCCGGGCCGACGGCGTCGGAGTGGGCGAGGCCCTCCGGGGTGAGCTTCAGGGTGGCCGGGTCGTCGTCGCTGAGCCAGCCGCGGTCGGCCAGGCGGGCGAGTTCGGGGCCGAAGTCGTCGGCGGGGGTGCTGCCGAAGCGGGCGCGGTAGTCGTCCAGGGGCAGGCCCTCGGCCTGGAGGAGGGACTGGAGGAGGTGCCGGCGGCGGGCCTCGCCGGCGTCCATGGGGTGGCCGATCTCGGCGTGGGCGAAGTCGGCGGCGGGCCGGGAGACGTAGTCGTCGATGATCCCGCGGATCTCGTGCATGCCGACGGCGTAGTCGAAGGAGTAGTGCAGGCCCGCCGTGTAGGAGCGGGCGCCGCAGCCGAGGCCGATCATGCCGTCGGTCTGGCAGGCGTAGTCGTCCGCGCCCTGGGGCGGGGCGTCCGCTCGGCGGAACATCCGCATGGACTGCTGGGTGTAGCCGTGGGCGAGGAGGTGGTCGCGGCCGGCCCGGTACAGGCGCAGCCGCTGCTCGTCCCAGGCGGGGTCGGGGCCGGTGCGACGGCGGTCGAGGCCGGTGAGGGGGCGGACATAGAGGGGGTAGAGGTAGAGCTCCTCGGGGCGCCAGGCCAGGGCCGCGTCCAGGGAGTGCCGCCATGTCCTCTCGGTCTGGCCGTCGATGCCGTAGATGAGGTCGATGTTGAGGACCGGGATGCGGGCCTCGCGGACGCGGGCGAGGGCCTCCTCGACGTCGGCGCGGCGCTGCGGGCGTACGGCGGCCCGGGCCTCGGAGTCGACGAAGCTCTGCACGCCCAGGCTCAGCCGGGTGGCGCCGCGGGCGGCGAGGAGCGTGAGCCGGTCGGCGGTGGCGGTGGCGGGCGAGGCCTCGACCGACAGGGGGACGGCCCGGAGGTCGGCGCCCATGCGGTGCTCGGCGATGTCGCACAGGCGCTCCAGTTCGGCGGCGGTCAGGAAGGTGGGGGTGCCGCCGCCGAAGGCCGCGGTGGCGAAGCGGATCCCGTCCCCCTCTCCCAGCGCCTCGCGCACGGTCGTCGCCTGGCGTTCCAGCGCGTCCAGGTAGGCGCCGGTCAGGCCGTCCGGGGCGCCGATGCGGGTGAAGAGGTTGCAGAAGCCGCAGCGGACCTCGCAGAACGGTATGTGCAGGTAGAGGGAGAGGGCGTCCTTGGGTTCGGCGGCCCAGAGGTCCCTGAGCGCGGGCCGGTCGGCGAGTGCCCGGTAGGCGGTCTTGTGGGGGTAGGCGTAGACGTAGCTCTGGTAGGGGCTGGTGCGGGTGGGCTGGGGCGCGGTGGTCATCGGGCGGCCTCGGCGGGGTCGAGGAAGAAGTGGGCGTAGGGCACGGTCCAGACGGACTCGTGGCCGAGGCGGTGGCCGGTGTAGCCGCCGTCGCCGTAGGCGGTGCCGTGGTCGGAGCAGACGATGGCGAAGCAGCGGCGTCTGCTGCTCGCGGCGGCGAAGAGGCGTCCGATGTGCCGGTCGACGTACTCCAGGGCGGCGGCGTGGGTCTCCCGGGTGTCTCCGGCCTCGCGGGTGGCGCCGGGCAGGTGGAACCAGTTCGGCTGGTGCAGGGCGGACACGTTGACGAAGAGGAACAGCCTCCGGTCGGCGGGGAGCCGGCTGACGACCTGTTCGGCGCGGGCCACCTGGTTCTCGAAGGAGGCGGGCGAGGTCACGCCGAACTCCGGCGCCCAGTGGGACTCGTGGAACAGGCCGGGCAGGACCGAGCCGAGAGGGCCCTGCTTGTTGAAGAAGCCGACTCCCCCGACGCACACGGTGTGGTAGCCCGCCTTCGCCAGGCCGGAGACGAGGTCGGGGGTGTCGTAGACGAAGGTCCTGTCGGCGGTGGTCTCGCTTCCCGCGAAGCTCGCCGCGAACAGGCGCGGGTGGGGCCCGGGGGCGGCCGGGGTCGGCAGGAAGCCGGCGAAGATCGCCTGGTGGGAGGCGTAGGTGAAGCTGCCGGGGGCGTGTCGCCGCTCCCAGCGGCCGCCGGGGAGGTGGCGGGCGAGGTTCGGGATGCGGCCCGCCTCGGCCAGCTCGGCGGCCACGTCGTGGCGCAGGGTGTCGAGCGTGACCAGGAGGAGGTCGTGGCTGCCCACGATCTCGTTCATGTCCGGCTCGTTCATGTCCGGCTCGCGCGCGCCAGGCTCGTTCGCGTCCTGCTCGCGCGGGTGCGGCTCGCCCGGTGCCGGGGGCGGGGTGGGCGGGAGCGGCTCAGGCGTCGGGGCGGGCGAGGGCATGGGTGGGTCCTGTTCTGTTTCCGTGCCGGTGGTGCGAGGGGGCGTGGGCGAGCAGGGCGGCGGCGACCTGCGTGGCGTAGGTGTCGAGGCCCTCGGCCCCGCTGCCGGGCAGGCCGGTGAGGCGGGGCAGCAGGTCACCGAACGCGTTGACCTCGCCGACGGCGGCTCTGCGCCAGCCGACGGCCGGCAGCAGGTCGACGCCGACGCACAGGGTGCGCGGGAAGCAGGCCGCGGCCTGTTCGCACACCCCGAGCAGGTCGCTCCAGCGGGCGCCCGCCGCCTCGACGGCCCGCCGTGCCGTGTCGAGGTCGCCGCGACCGCCGCCGAGGTGGAGGTTGGTCAGCGGGGTGCGGCTGGTGCGGACCACGGCGTGGGTGGCCCGGCCGGCCACCACGACCACCCTCAGGTCGGCGGCGCGGCCCTGCTGGGAGGCCTTCGGCAGCCAGCGCTCCAGGTGCAGCCCGTCCGGGGCGAGCGCGTCGACGATGGCGGCGATGTCCCGCTCGCGCTCGTAGCGGCGCACCTTGAGGGAGTTGAACAGAGCGCCGTCCGCGGCCAGTTCCACGGAGGTGGTGGCTCTGATCCGTCCGGCGCCGCCCGTCTCCACGGCGAGCACGCCCGACGCGGAGGAGCCGTGCGCGGGCTTGACGAACAGCCGGGGCATCCGGTGCTCCCGCATCAGGGCCCGTACGTCGTCCCAGCCGCGCACCGGCGCGGCCCGTGGCCCCGAGGTGGGCGAGGCGGGGACCGGTACGCCCGCCGTGTCGAGGACGGCGTGGCAGCGCCGTTTGTCGAACAGCACGGCGAGGTCGTCCGGGTCGTCGAGCCGGATGCCGCCGCGCAGTCCGCGCAGGGCGGCGGTGAATCCGGCGTACCAGCGGGCGGAGCCCTCCACCCGGGTGGGGTCCTGGGTGCCGCGCAGCAGCCGGTCGACCTGCGCGTTCTCCCCGGGGGAGTCGACGCGGACGATCTCCTGCGGGCCGAACTCGGCTCCGCCGGCGCCGAGTACGTCCGTCCAGGGCAGAACGCGCGGGCTCGGCAGGCCGGCCGCGCGCACCGCGTCCGCGAAGAGGGTGACGCGGCGGTTCTCCGGGTTGCCCACGACCGCGAAGCGTGGCCGGGAGGCGGCCCTGGTGTCCCGGCCGGGGATGCTCGCGGTGGACCGGGGCGGGGTGGCGGGTCGGCGCATGGGGGTCGGGTTCACTCCGCCACGGCCACGTACCGCCACACCGTGCCGTCGTCGTCGTGGTCCTCGTCGGCGTCGTCGCGGTCGAGGTCCACCTCGACGCCGGCGGATTCCAGGGTCCGGCGGAGGCGTTCCTGGAGGGGCTCGCTGAGGTAGTGGTGGTGGAGGTCGAGCTTCTTCAGGTGGGTGAGCGGCTGCCCGGCGAGGAGGGCGGAGGCGCCCTCGTCGGTCAGGACGCCCATGGACAGGTCCAGCACCTCCAGGCGGGCGACCACCGGGGCGGAGGCGACGGCGGCGGCGACGGCGTCCTGCATCTCGCTGTTGCGCAGGGCCAGGTGGCGCAGGCGCGGCAGGCGGGCGCCGGACAGGATCGGCTCCAGGTCGGCGGCCTCGCTGTCGCCGCCGTACTCGGGGGTGCCCAGCCACAGGTCGAGGTGTTCCAGCGCGGGCAGGTCGCTCGCGGCGACGCCCCGCACGGCCGCCGCGGGCAGGCCTCCGGTCTCGATGGTCAGTCTGCGCAGGCCGGTGTGGCGCAGGGCGGGGAAACGCAGGCCGGAGCCGCCGCGGACGCCGAACTCCTCCAGCTCGGGGAAGCCCGTCAGCAGCGGCGTGACGTCGGTCTGGTTGATCCAGGAGATCTCGCACTCCTCCATCACCATGTCGCCGAGGAACAGCGCCCGCAGGGCGGGGAAGCGGTCCCGGGCGGCCAGCAGCGCCCCGATGACGGCGGAGGGGTCCGTGTCGTACGCCTCCTGCCAGGCGCCGACGATCAGGGCGCGCACGCGGGTGGTGTCGACGGCGGCGCAGAAGCGGGCGAAGGCCTGCGTCCAGTCCTCGTCGGCGTCGTACACGTCGCTGGTGATCCGCCAGGCGCAGGAGTCCGCCTCGGGCAGGTCGTCCGTGCGCGCGTCGGGGCCGGGGAAGGTGTGGGCGGGCAGCCGGTACAGCGTGTGGAGGTGGTCACCGATGGTCATGCGGCTGCTCCTGTGGAGAGGACGGGTGCTTGCTGTGATGACCGCAGTTCTACCAACAGCCACTGACAGGGCCCGGGGCGGGGCAGCGGTTCGGGCCGTTGTCAGTGGCGGCCCCTACCGTCGTCGACATGAGGCCGGTGCGCGGTGCGCCGGCGGAGGGGAGGGCTCCGTGTACCGGCAGGGAGACGTGTTGATCGTGCCCGTGGCCGAGGAGGCGGTGCCGCCGCATGTGGCCACCGCCGCGAGGGAGCCGCGTGACGGGCGCGGACGGCTCGTGCTGGCGCTGGGCGAGGTCACCGGTCACGCCCACGCGGTGGTCGGTCCCGGCGAACTGGTGCGGGAGCCGGGGCCGTTCGGGCCGCTGCTGCTGCGTCTGCCCCAGGGCGGCCGGGTGGTCCACGAGGAACACGCGGCCATCTCCCTCCCCCGGGGCTGGTACCGGGTGATCCGGCAGCGGGAGTACGTGCCCGGGTCGGTGCGGATCGTGGCGGACTGAGCGGGGTGGGGCGGACGTGACCGAGGGACGGACGACGTTGACGGACGAACGGGTGGGTGCGGGCGCGGGCGGCGCGACCGGTGACGGGGTGGAGTTCTGGCGCGCGTGCGCCGCGGCGGCCGTGCCCGCCGACCGGGCGCGCGCCGAGGCCGGTGTCCGCCGGGCCTACCGGCAGGCCGGTCTCACGGAGCCGGAGCGGGTGGTGTGGGCCGACTCGCCGCGTGCGGCGGTCGCGCTGATACAGGGACTGCGGGACCGGGGTCCCAGTGTGCGCGAGGCGGTGCGGACCGCGCCCTGGGCGCTGGAACGGCGGCTAAGGCACGAGGAGTTGGGTGCCGCGGGCTGGTCGGCGCACTGGGCGGCGACCGGTGGCCGGCTGTGGGAGTCCACGCGGGCGCTCGTCGAGCGGATCCGCGGGGGCGTGCTGGAGGAGTCGGCCGACGGCCGCGGCGAGGAGGTGGCGATCCGGCTGCTGCTGCTGGACGCGGTGCTGGGACAGCACGACGCGCCGTGGCTCGCCGCGTTCCCCACGGACGACGGTCCGCTCGCCGGACTGGCCGAGGTGTGCCGCAGCGCCGGCTGGTGGTGGCCGTTCGCCGAGGTGGCCGTCGTGTGCGAACGGCCCGTGGCCCTGCACCGCGACGAGGCGGGCCGTCTGGACCGCGGCGACGGCCCGGCGCTCGCCTACCCGGACGGCTTCGCCCTGTACGCCTGGCGCGGCATGCCGGTTCCGGCCGCCTTCCTCAGCGAGCTGCGCACGCTGACGCCGGAGCGGATCCGCTCCGAGGAGAACGCCGAGCTGCGCCGCGTGATGCTGGAGCACTACGGCTACGAGCGCTATCTCGCCGACTCCGGGGCCCGTCCCCTCCACCGGGACGGGACGGGCACGCTCTGGCGGATCGACCTCGACGGTGACGAGCCGGTCGTGATGGTGGAGGTCCTCAACTCCACGCCGGAGCCGGACGGGAGCCGGCGCACGTACTGGCTGCGGGTGCCGCCGTCGACACGGACGGCCCGGCAGGGGGTCGCCTGGACGTTCGGTCTGCAGCCGGAGGTGTACGCGCCGCTGCGGGAGACGTAGGCGAGGGCGGGCGGGTGGTCCCGGAAGGTCGTCGCCGCCCGGGGGGTCGTGGGGCCGCCGCCCCCGGTGATCCCGCGGTCGGGATCCGGTCGGAGCCCGCCCCTCAGGTGAACCTGCGGCCTCAGCCCTGGGAGAGGCGGTTCAGGACATCGGTGACCTGGTCGTGGACGGCTTGCCCGGCCTCCGCCGGAAGCGCCGCGACGGATGTCCGCTCCAGGGCGTCGAGGGCCTGCCCGGGGCCCTCGTCGCAGGGGACGCTCTCGCTGAGCACCTCGTAGCCGTCGCGGACGGCCACGCGCAGCAGCCTGCGTCCGTCGTCGTCCGCGTGCACGGCGACGGCGACCACGAGCGGCGGCGGACCGCCCGCTTCGGCGGGCATCTTGCGGTAGCCGCTGACCAGCGGCTCCTGCCAGTGGATGTCGAGCATGAGGGGACGTTTGGTGATGACTTCGGCGAGATCGGTGACGTGGACGCGGTCGGGTTCCAGCACCGTGGCGCGGGCGTCGAGGACGAGCGCGGCGGGCAGCAGACAGCGCAGGGTGCTGCCGACGATGTTGCCGCCGACCGTGGCCGTGCGGCGGACCGCTCCCGTGCCCACCGTGGCGGCCGCACGCCGCAGCACCTCCGGCACCGTGTCGTCGATCCGGTGGAGCACGACGGCCGCGCCGAGCGTCCCGCGCCCGATCACGTTGGCCTCGGGCACCTCCCGCAGGGACACGGCCAGTTCGGGAAAGCCGTCCCGTTGCCAGGTCGCCCACACCAGGCTGGCTCCCCCGATCGGCACGGCTCCTTCGGCGAGGCACTCCTGTGCTTCGGACACGGAGGTGGGAAGACGCAACAACACGGCAACCGACCTGCCTTCCCGGGACAGTGGCGGAAAGGAGACGTACTCCTCCGCCAGGTGATCACTGGCAGTCCGGATTCTGCCCATGGCTACGGGGGCGCGTACAGGGCGCACGCAGCCACCGTCCCTGCGCCCCTCGTGGCGAAAACCCGTTGCGGACGCGCGCCTTGGGCCCGGACGCTGGCCCCATGTCCTATGTCCTGCGCCCCGCCACGCTCGCCGACGCTCCCGCCGTCACCGACCTGCTCAACGCGATCGACCTGATCGAGATCGGCCGGCCGGAGACGGACCTGCACACCGTCGAGGCGGACCTGAAACATCCGGAGGTCGACCTGGCGCAGGACTCCTGGCTGGTCTTCGACGGGGACCGGCTGGTGGCCTACGGGCTGCTGTGGGACGAGTCGGGCGGTGAGCGCGTCGACGTCGACCACTACGTGCTGCCCGACCACCAGGAGGCCGGGCGGCTGGTTTTCGACGCGCTGGAGGCCCGGGCGGTGCGCAAGGCGCACGACAACGGCGTCACGCGCGCGGTGGTGCACCTGCACCTGAACGTGCGGCCCACACTCGACACCGGCCTGATCCGCGCCCGGGGCTGGTCGGTCGTACGCCGCTACCACGTGCTGCGCCGGTCCCTGGATCCCGCGGCGGATCTCGCGCCGGCCCTGCCCGACGGCGTCCTGGTGCGGCCCTGTGCCACCGAGGCGGACCGGCTGCGCGTCCACGAGCTGTACCAGTCGACCTTCGCCGAGCACTTCGACTTCCAGCCGCGCGGCTACGAGCCGTGGCTGCACGACATCGACGCCGGAGGGCTCGACTGGTCGCTGGTGTGGATCGCCGGCACGCACGACCTCGGGGACGCCGGGTTCCTGCTGGCCCGCGACGACCGGGAGGCCATGGGGTGGATCCGCAGCATCGGTGTGCTGCCCGAGGCCCGCGGGCGCGGTCTGGCCGGGCTGCTGCTGCGACACGCCTTCGCGGCCTTCGCCGCGCGCGGCCGGGACCAGGTGGGGCTCGGCGTGGACACCGCGAACGCCACCGGAGCGCCCGAGCTGTACGCGCGCCACGGGATGACCGTCCACTACGCCGTCGACACGTGGGAGGCGGTGCTGCGCTGACCCTGCGGGCCCCGGCCGGATCAGTCGCCTGCGGCCAGCCAGGGCTGCGGGTCGGTGTAGTAGCCGTCGTAGATGACCTCGAAGTGCAGGTGCGGGCCGGTGGACAGGCCGGTCGAGCCGGCCCGGCCGACGAGGGTTCCGGCCTGCACGCTCTGTCCCAAGGCGACGTCCAGGGCGGAGAGGTGACTGTACGTCGTCTCCAGCCGCTTGCCGTCGATGGTGCCGTGGTCGATCACGACGCGGTTGCCGTACGCCTTCGTCAGGGCGGCGAAGACGACCCGGCCCTGGCGTGCGGCGAGGACCGGGGCTCCCTGGGGCGCGGCGAAGTCGACACCGGTGTGGAGTTTGGTCACGCCGGTCAGGGGGTGCTCGCGTGAGCCGTACGGGGAGGTGACGGTGAGGGCGCTGACGGGGGCGGCCAGGATCGCGCCCGCCGCGCCCCCGCCGGTCGGCGTCTCCCGGTCGAACGCCTCGTAACGCGGCAGCAGCTGCCTCACCTCGGTGAGGTAGGTCCGGGCCCCGGCGGGCACGCCTCCGGCCTCGGCCACCGCGTCCGTGCCGACCGCGTAGGCCGCGAGGGTCAGATCGACGAGGTCGCCGGTGACGGTGCCCTCGGTGCGCAGGTCCGTGACCTTCCGGGCGAGGGAGCAGTCCTGCCGGCCGAGCGCCATGATGGCGTCGGCCTGATCACGCGGCGAGGAGGTCCCGCTGCCGTCGTCGTCCCTGCCCCAGGTCCGCCACTCGGCGTCCGTGAAGCCGGCGATGCCCTGTTCGCCGGAGGCGCCGCCGGTGTCGTTCCGCCAGCCGGAGAGCTGGTCGATCTGGGCGGCGAGGACGGACGGCGTGACGACCGTGCAGGCCGCGGCGGCCTCGCGCAGCCACGGCACGTAGCTCTCGTCGACGCCGCTCGTCGTGTGCTGTCCGGAGTCCGCGTCCGAGCTCCAGTCCGCGGGGAGCCCGCCGGTCAGGGCGAGGAAACCGGCCACCGCGGACAGGGTCAGCAGGCCGGGCAGTACCAGCAGGGTGAAGGGGCCCGGGCCGCGCCGGGGACTGCGTGCCGCGGTCGGTCCGGGACGGGGCGGGGCGGGCGTCGGCCCGGCCGCCTCCGTTGGTTCCTCGGCGGTGTGCGCCTCGTGCGGCCGGGTGTCGAGGGCGCCGTCGTCGCTCACGCCACCGGCCGCCAGGGGGAGATGCTGTTGCTCACGGGCGGACGCTAGCGCGGGGCGCGCGGGGTGTCATCGGACGTGAGGGCAGAGGGCACTGCCCCCGGGGGCAGACCGCCCGCGTCCGCCCGGCCGGTGTCCGCACCGATGGCCGGGAGCGGGGCGCCGGTGGGGTGACCGACGGACGGGACGGGACCACCGGGAGGCCGGCCAGCGGGCGGCACCGGAACACCGGAGGGCTGACCGGCCGTCGGACCAGGCACGCCGTAGGCATGACCGGCGGGCGGCACAAGGGCCGAGGGGTGCCCGCCGTACGCGACCGGGACGCCAGTCCCCTGCCCCCCGTGCCCCCCGTACGCGACCGGACCGCCGGCCCCCTGACCGCCGTACGGGACGGGAAAGCCGGGGACGGGGCCGTAGGGGAACGGAGGGCGGGCGGGCGCGCCCGGGAAGGGCACCGGTGCCTGGGCGGTCCGGGTCGGCGGACGGCGACGGGCGAGCCACAGCACGGCCGCCGCGTAGAGGGCGATGCTTGCCACGTCGACCACCACGAACTGCCAGGGGGCGTCGGCGGCGGTCTCGTCGCTCGTGAGGCCGTCGACGACGGCGGCCGAGAAGCCGAACGCCAGCAGGTTGTTGACGGCGTGCAGCCCGATGGCCGCCTCCAGCCCGCCGGTGCGCACGGTCAGCCAGCCCGCCACCACGCCGAACACGGCCAGGTCGGCGAAGCCCCACGGGGTGCCCCAGCCGTGGGCGGCGGCGAACAGGACCGCCTGCGGCACGATCGCCCACCAGGGCGAGCGGAGGAAGCCGCCCACGGCCTGGGTCAGCCAGCCGCGGAACACGTACTCCTCGGCCGCCGCCTGCAGGGGCACGAGGAGGATCAGCACGGCCAGCGCGGGCGCGAAGGTCTCCCAGCCCGCCCACCGGACCGGCGGGCCGTCGTCCCCGGGCAGCACGAGCATCACCCCGGTGCCCACGGCGAGGACGGGAAGGGCGGCCAGGACGCACCGGCCCAGGAGGCGCCACCGCAGGCCGCCGGTCACGGAGGAGACGGTGCCGGCCGGGCGGCGGCCGATCCAGCGCACCGCGAGCAGGACCACGGGGATGGCCACGGCGAGCATCAGCAGGTCCACGGCCGTCCCCGCGACGGGGCCGAACTCCAGGGTGCCGTCGGGGTTCTCGGGGTAGCCCTTCGCGGTTCCCAGGGCGAACAGGAGGAGGTCGAGCAGGCCCACGACGAGCACGTACGCGACGGCCACGAACAGGGTGCCCACGACGGGACGCCACCATCGGTGACGGGCCGACACGCGGGCCAGGCGGTGGTACGCGAGCGGTTCGGGCGGGGGCGGGCTCTGCGGATGTCCCGCGGGAGCGAGCGGATGCGGCACGGCCGGCAGCGGATGCGTCATGGCAGCAAGCCTCTCCGGCGGCCGGCCTTGGGGCATCGGCCCCGGGCACGAACGGCGTCTCCATCGCAGGGTAGAGACCGGCCTCGTCCCGGGGGCGGGTGCCGCCGTGCTCCGGCCCGTCCTACGCTCGTGCCGACATGGAGACGACACGGAACCGGCTGCTCCCCGCCCTGCTCGCGGCCGGACAGGTTGCCTGGCTGTGGCCCGGGGCCGCCCTGGCCGGCGAGACGGTGCCCGGGGTGGCCGGCCTGCTCGCCGTGGTGTGCGCGCTGGCCCTGGAGACGGCCGCGCTGGGCCGGCGGCGACAGGCACCGGTAGAGGCGCTGGCGTGGACACTGGGCACGCTGGTGGTGGGCCAGATGGTGTGGCAGGACGGCTACTTCGGGCTGGGCCCGCTGGTCGCGCTGTACTCCGTCGCGGTCCGCCGCCCGCCGGCGGTGACGCTGCGCGCGGTCGCCGCGGTCGTGGCCGCCGAGTGGCTGCTGTCCCTCGTCCACGTGGGGTGGCGGCCCGCGCTCGCCTCGGAGTGGGCGCTGGGCGCGCTCGTGTACGTCGTCTGCGCGGGGCTGGGCGAGGGCCGGCGCCAGTGGCTCAAGGGCCGGTCGAGCGCCGCGCGCCGGCTGGCCGGGGCGGAGGAGGCCCGGCGGCGGGCGGGCGACACGGAACGGCGGCGGCTCGCCCGCGAGTTGCACGACGTGAGCGCCCACCACCTGACGTCCGTCGTCATCACGGCCGACGCCGCGCGCCGACTGGGCGGCGGCAGGCCCGAGATGACCGCCGAGGCGCTGACGTTCGCGGAGCGCACCGGTACGGAGACCCTGACGTCCCTGCGACGGCTGGTCGGACTCATGCGGGACGCCGACCGCCCCGATCCGCGTCCGATGACCGCGCGCGTCGAGGAACTGATCGCGGGATTCGGCCGGTTGGGGCGGCCGATCGCCGCCGAGCTCCCCGAGGACCTGGCCGGTCCGGCGGCGGAGGCGGTCCACGGGATCGTCCGCGAGGCCCTCACCAACGCCCTGCGGCACGCCCCGGGCTCCGCCGCGCGCGTGAGCGTCCGGCGCGGGGACGGCGTACTGGAACTGACCGTGGACAACGCCGCCCCGCGCGGTCCGGTGTCGCACGCCGTGGGGGGCCTGGGGTCGGGCCGCGGCATCGCCGGGATGCGGGAGCGGGCGGCCGCGGCCGGCGGTGAGCTGACGGCCGGTCCGGGGCCCGGCGGGGGCTGGCGGGTGCGGGCTACGCTGCCGGACGGCACCGGGCCGTGGCAGCCGGCCGAGGGAGCGGACCGGCGTGACGTGCTGCGCGAGCAGCGGCTGGCCGACCCCGCGCTGGTGTTCGCCGCGGCGGCCCTGCCCCTGGCGTTCGCGCTGGTGACCGCGGAGGAGTGGTCGGGCGCGCGGCTGCGCGGCGCGGTGCCGGGTCTGCTCGTGGCGGCCGCGCTGCTCGCCGTCCACGCGGTGCCGCTGCTGTGGCGCCGGCGTGCGCCGTGGGCCGCGTTCTTCGGCGTGCTGGGCACGGCGTGGCTGTGGCCGCTCGCCGTCGCCGGGGCGTCCCTGCCGTCGCGGGTGTCCCAGTTCTTCGCCGGCGGCATGATCGCCGAGCTGCTGGCGGTGTACGCGCTGGCGGTCTACGGCCGTGGCGCGGCCCGTACCTGGCCCGCGGTGGGCGCGGCGGCGGCCTCGCTCGCCGGGGTGCTCCTCGCGACGGCGGGCGCGGACGGGGAGGGGGTGGGCGGCGGCTCCGAGTGGATCGCCGCCGTGGTGATGTTCGTGCTGCTGTGCGGGGTGCTGGCCGCCGTGTCCGGCCTCGTGTGGGCCGCCGGGCTCGCGGTGCGGCGCCGGCGGTTGCGGGTCCTGGGGCGGGAGGACTTCGCGCTCGCGAGTTCGCTGTGGCAGGCGGAACGGGCCGCGGACGCCGAACGGCGGCTGCTGGCGGCGAAGCTGCGGGACGCCGTGCTGGACCGTACGGCCGCCCTGGTCGAGCAGGCCCGCCGGGGACGGCTGGAGGAGGTGGCCGCCGAGGCCCGGTCGGCCCTCGCCGCGATGCGTGAACTCCTGCACGGCCTGGGCACGCCGGACGAGTCGGGGCGGGGACTCGCCCCGGCGCCCACGGTCGGGGACCTCGACGCGCTCTGCCGTGGTCTGCGCGCGGCCGGCCGGGACGTCACCCTGCGGGGTCTGCCGGAGGCCGGGCGGGACCTGCCCGCCTCGGTGGCGTTGTCGGCGTACCGGATCGTGGAGGCGGCCCTCGGCGCGGGCGACCGGGGCCCCGCCCGGGTCACCCTGAAGCGGCGGCGGGACGGCCTGCGGATCACGGTGACGGGCGTACGGCTGGCCGTGACGGGTCCGGTCGCCGAGCGGCTGCGTGTGCAGGCCGGCCCGGGACCGGACCGTATCGCGTTCGAACAGCGCGGTATCGTACGGGTGTTGCTGCCGGAAGGCCCTGATCCGGCGCCCGTCCAGGAGGTGTCCCCGTCGCCGTACGTGTGATGGTCGTCGACGACCAGGCGGTGGTCCGTGCCGGATTCGCCGCGATCGTGGACGCCGAACCGGACCTGACCGTCGTCGGCGAGGCCGGTGACGGGGCGTCGGCGGTGGAGCTGGCCGCCGCGACCACTCCCGACCTGGTGCTGATGGACATCCGCATGCCGGGGATGGACGGTCTCACCGCGACCCGGCTCGTCACCGCGCTGGAGTGCCGGCCGCGGGTGCTGGTACTGACGACCTTCGACCTCGACGCGTACGTGTACGAGGCGTTGCGCGCCGGATCGTCGGGGTTCCTGCTCAAGGACGCGCAGCCGGAGGACCTGTTGTCCGCGATCCGTGTCGTCGCCGCCGGGGAGGGCATCCTGGCCCCGACGGTGACCCGCCGGCTGATCGACACGTTCGCGCGGGGAGCTCCGCGGCCGCCGTCCGTGACCGGTGCGCTCGGCACCCTCACGGCCCGGGAGCGGGAGGTGCTGCTGCACATCGCCTCGGGTCTAACCAACGCCGAGATCGGGGCGGCGCTCGGGGTGACCACCGGGACCGTGAAGACGCATGTGAACGCGCTGCTGTCCAAGCTGGGGCTGCGCGACCGGGTCCAGGCGACGATCCTGGCGTACGAGAGCGGGCTGGTCAGGCCGCGCGGCGCGCCGGACGTGTAGCGCTGTCGGCGGCCCTTGGCAGAAAGGGCGGCCATCGGCCGGCGCACGGGCGTCGGCCGCCGTCGGATCATGGAAGGCCGGGGCCTTGACCCTCGATCACCTCACTCACCTGCACGGACTGCCCGTTCACACCTTCCCCGCGCTCGAGGAGCCGCCCTCGCCGTCACCGGCCGAGGAGACGGTCGCCTGGCGGCTGTCGATGGACGAGGGCCGGGGCGGGGAGAGCTTCGAGGAGGGCTGGCAGCGCTTCCTGGACACCGTCGATCCCGCGCGGGTACGGGCCCTGGTGCTGGGCGTCGGCGCCTACGGCACCGAACATGACCACGCCCACCCCGCGAAGACGGTGGAGCTGCTCGCCGGGGCCGCCGACCGCCTCACCGGGCTGGAGGCCCTCTACCTCGCCGACCTGACCTTCGAGGAGGCGGAGCTCTCCTGGATCGTGCAGGACGACGTGACCCCGGTCCTCGCCGCCTACCCGCGTCTGCGGGAACTCGGTGTCCGAGGCTCCGGCGGCGGCTTCGGCGACGACCCCGGGCTGCGTTTCGAGGCCCTGCGCCACGAACACCTGCGCGTCCTGCGCCTCGAGAACGGCGGCCTGCCCGCCGAGGTGGCCCGGGGCGTCGCCGCCTCGGACCTGCCCCGGCTGGAGCACCTGGACCTGTGGATCGGCACGGAGGACTACGGCCGCACCGCCACCGTCGCCGACCTCGCGCCCCTGCTGGACGGCGGCCGGCTGCCCTCGCTGCGCCGCCTCGGCCTGCGCAACTGCGACCTCCAGGACGAGGTGGCCGCCGCCGTCGCGAGCGCTCCCGTCGTGGCCCGGCTCAGCCACCTGGACCTGAGCCTCGGCACCCTCGGCGACGCGGGCGCCGAGGCACTGCTCGGCGGCCGGCCCCTGACGCACCTCCAGGAGCTCGACCTCCACCACCACTACCTGTCGGAGCCGATGATGACCCGCCTGCGCGAAGCGCTGGAGCCCTCCGGCGTGCGGGTCGACCTCGGCGAACGGGAACGGGACAGCGAGTACGGGCGGTACGTGGCCGCCGGCGAGTAGGGGCCCGTCCGGCGGATCACGTCGCGGGAGACCGGCGGTCACTCGTCGGCGGAGGTCTGGTACTCCCGTCACCGGGGGCCGGCCCGAAGCCCACCACCGTAGGTAGAGCAGACGACGCAGGTAGGAAGCGACGTAGCGGAGGGTGTTCGGGTGGACGTTGAGCGCCTCGGCGCTCCGCGCGACGTCACCGAACCCGTCGAGGTAGGCGAGCAGGGAGCGGGCCGGTTCGGATGCCTTCCGTTCCACCGGAGCCGGCGGACCCCGCACGTCGTCCCGCATCCGCCACCGCGGATCCACCCGGGACAACCGGCCCGCCACACGCGCGACCACCGGCTCCGACTCCCCGGCTCACCAACAGGCCTCGCCCGTGCCCACCATGCCTGGGACACGAGGCCGACCAGCTCAGGCAGCGATGTCTGACTGGGGAACTAGGCGGTTTCGTCTGGATCATCCATCCGCCCCGCCTTCGTCCCTGCCCGCGCCCGATACTCGTCCAGGATCCCCCCTGCGAGCACCGACAGCACCGCTGCAAGGGCGAAGGCGGCGGCCAGGACGTTCAGCAAGCTGTAGGGGCCGCCGGCCTCGACGACGCGACCGCCGTCCAGCAGACAATCGAACCCCAACGGGAAGAAGGACGGTTCGTGTCCGGCGAGTTGGTCGAGTGCGTCGGGCGGGAGCGAGCGGCAGGGAACGGCGGGAGAGGACCCCGCGCCGGACTCGGCGTCGCTCGCGTCCCACTGGACCAGGCCGAGCCCGATCGTGTACACGATGACGGCTGCGGCAGCGGCCATGCCCGCGCTCCAACGCAGCAGGCCCCTGAGCCAGTCCGGTCGGCGCCCGGGCACGACGACCGATATCAGCTTCACCACGACCGCGACGGCCCAGAGCGGTACGGCGAGTACGGCGCCGAACATCAGCAGGACGAACACGTTGGGCTGCCTTTCAGGCGTTCCCCGATCGTCGACGACCGGGCCGTCCTGTGCCAGACGTCGCGCTGCGCCCGTCGGTTCCCTCGCGCCGCTGACCGCGCGGCCGTTGCGGCGGCAGGCCGCCGGCCTTCGACCGTGACGTCCACCGGCAGCGCAACAGCGTCGAGCGGTGCGTCGACAAGCGCGGACAGTGGCGCGGTCTCGCCACTCGCTACGACGAGACCGCCACCGTCCACCTCGCCGGTTTGCACGTCGCGGGCACCTTCATCCGGCCCGCGAGGTGATCCGGAAGAAGCGGCCTAGCCGACCTCGACCAGCAGGTCGCCGCCCTCCACCTGCTGGATCCGGTTGATGGCCAGGCGGTTGACCCGGCCGGCCTTCGGGGCGGTGATGGTGGCCTCCATCTTCATCGCCTCGATGGTGGCGACCGTGGCTCCGGCCTCCACCTCGTCGCCCTCGGCGACGGCCAGGGTGACGACGCCCGCGAACGGTGCGGGGACATGGCCGGGGTTGGACCGGTCGGCCTTCTCGGTGACGGGCACGTCGGAGGCGGCCGCCCGGTCACGGACCTGGATGGGCCGCAGCTGGCCGTTGAGGGAGGACATCACGGTGCGCATGCCGCGTTCGTCGGCCTCGCCGATCGCCTGGAGTTCGATCAGGAGCCGCACACCGGGCTCGAGGTCGACTGCGTACTCCTTGCCCGGGCGCAGGCCGTAGAAGAAGTCCTTGCTGTCCAGGACGCTGGTGTCGCCGTAGGCCTGGCGGTGGGTGTCGAACTCGCGGGTCGGGCCGGGGAACAGCAGGCGGTTGAGGGTGGCGCGGCGGGCCTTCTCCAGGCCGGTGCGGTCCTCGGCGGTCAGTTCCGTCACGGGCTTGGGTTCGGCGCGGCCCTGGAGGGCCTTGGTGCGGAACGGCTCGGGCCAGCCGCCGGGCGGGGTGCCGAGTTCGCCGCGCAGGAAGCCGATGACGGAGTCGGGGATGTCGTACCGGTCGGGGGTCGCCTCGAAGTCCTCGGGGTTCACCCCGGCGCCGACGAGGTGCAGGGCGAGGTCGCCGACCACCTTGGAGGACGGGGTGACCTTGACCAGGCGGCCGAGGATGCGGTCGGCGGCGGCGTACATCGCCTCGATGTCCTCGAAGCGGTCGCCGAGGCCGAGCGCGACGGCCTGGGTGCGCAGGTTGGACAGCTGTCCGCCGGGGATCTCGTGGTGGTAGACGCGGCCCGTGGGCGAGGCGAGGCCCGCCTCGAACGGGGCGTAGATCCTGCGCACGCCCTCCCAGTACGGCTCGAGGTCGCCGACGGCCTGGAGGTCGAGGCCGGTGGGGCGGGCGGAGTGGTCGGTGGCGGCGACGAGCGCCGACAGCGACGGCTGCGAGGTCGTCCCGGCCATGGAGGCCACCGCGCCGTCGACGGCGTCCGCGCCGGCCTGGATGGCGGCGAGGTAGGTGGCGAGCTGGCCGCCGGCGGTGTCGTGGGTGTGCAGGTGCACCGGGAGGTCGAACTCGCGGCGCAGCGCGGAGACCAGGGTGGCGGCGGCCGGGGCGCGCAGCAGGCCCGCCATGTCCTTGACGGCCAGGACGTGGGCGCCCGCCTCGACGATCTGCTCGGCGAGGCGCAGGTAGTAGTCGAGGGTGTAGAGGCGCTCGTTCGGGTCGGACAGGTCGGAGGTGTAGCAGAGGGCGACCTCGGCGATCGCCGTGCCGGTCTCGCGTACGGCGTCGATGGCGGGCCGCATCTGGCCGACGTCGTTGAGCGCGTCGAAGATGCGGAAGATGTCGATGCCGGTGGCGGCGGCCTCCTGCACGAAGGCGTCGGTGACCTCGGTCGGGTACGGGGTGTAGCCGACGGTGTTGCGGCCGCGCAGCAGCATCTGGAGGCAGATGTTGGGGACGGCCTCGCGCAGGGCGGCCAGCCGCTCCCACGGGTCCTCGGCGAGGAAGCGCAGGGCGACGTCGTAGGTGGCGCCGCCCCAGCACTCGAGGGAGAGCAGTCCGGGCAGGGTCCGGGCCACGACCGGGGCGGCCGCGAGGAGGTCCTTGGTGCGGACGCGGGTGGCGAGCAGCGACTGGTGGGCGTCGCGGAAGGTGGTGTCGGTGACGCCGATGGTCGGGGACTCGCGCAGCCAGCGGGCGAATCCCTCGGGGCCGAGGTCGACCAGCCGCTGCCGGGAGCCCGCGGGCGGCTCGGTGTCGGGCAGCGGGGGCAGCTTGGTGGCGGGGTCGATCAGCTGGGGCCGCTCGCCGTGCGGCTTGTTCACCGTGACGTCGGCGAGGTAGGTGAGCAGCTTGGTGCCGCGGTCGGCGGAGTGGCGGGCCGTCAGCAGGTGCGGCCGCTGCTCGATGAACGAGGTCGTCACCCGCCCGGCCTGGAAGTCGGGGTCGTCCAGGACGGCCTGAAGGAACGGGATGTTGGTGGCCACGCCCCGGATGCGGAACTCGGCGAGGGCACGCCGGGCCCGGCCGATCGCGGCTTGGAAGTCCCGGCCCCGGCAGGTGAGTTTGACCAGCATCGAGTCGAAGTGGGCGCTGATCTCCGTACCGGCGTGGGTGGTGCCGCCGTCGAGACGGATGCCGGAGCCGCCCGGCGAGCGGTAGGCGCTGATGCGGCCGGTGTCGGGGCGGAAGCCGTTGGCGGGGTCCTCGGTGGTGATACGGCACTGGAGGGCGGCGCCGCGCAGGGTGACCGTCTCCTGCGACAGCCCGAGGCCGGCGAGCGTCTCGCCGGAGGCGATGCGCAACTGGGCCTGGACCAGGTCGACGTCGGTGACCTCCTCGGTGACCGTGTGCTCGACCTGGATGCGCGGGTTCATCTCGATGAAGACGTGGTTGCCGTCGCGGTCGAGGAGGAACTCCACGGTGCCGGCGTTGCGGTAGCCGATCCGGCGGGCGAAGCGGACGGCGTCGGCGCAGATGCGGTCGCGCAGCTGCGGATCCAGGTTGGGGGCGGGCGCCAGCTCGATGACCTTCTGGTGGCGGCGCTGGACCGAACAGTCGCGTTCGAACAGGTGGATGACGTTGCCCTCGCCGTCGGCGAGGATCTGCACCTCGATGTGGCGGGGCTCGACGACGGCCTTCTCCAGGAACACGGTGGGGTCGCCGAACGCGGACGCCGCCTCACGGGACGCCGCCTCGATCGACTCGCGCAGCTGCGCGGGGTCCTCCACGCGCCGCATGCCGCGCCCGCCGCCGCCCGCGACCGCCTTGACGAACACCGGGAAACCGATGTCGCCGGCGGCCCGCACCAGGGCGTCGACGTCGGTGGACGGTTCCGAGGAGCCCAGCACCGGTACGCCCGCCTCACGGGCCGCGGCGACCGCGCGGGCCTTGTTCCCGGTCAGCTCGAGGGTGCGGGCGTCCGGCCCGACGAAGGTGATGCCCGCCTCCTCGCAGGCGCGGGCCAGTTCGGGGTTCTCCGACAGGAACCCGTACCCCGGGTACACGGCGTCCGCGCCGGCCCGCCGAGCGGCCCCCACGATCTCCTCGACGGAGAGGTAGGCCCGCACCGGATGCCCCGGCTCACCGATCTCGTAGGCCTCGTCGGCCTTCATCCGGTGCAGTGAGTTGCGGTCCTCGTGGGGGAAGACGGCGACGGTGCGCGCGCCCAGCTCGTAGCCGGCGCGGAACGCCCGGATCGCGATCTCGCCACGGTTGGCGACCAGCACCTTGCGGAACATCCTGGATCCCTTCAGCCTGCCCGGTGACGGGACCATCGTGTCGGTGCCGTTCCGGGAGTGCCATGTGAGTCGGGCCACTCGGCCCCCTGGTACCCGGCCCGGGAAACCGGTCACCTCCCGGGGTTGCGGGCGCCCCGGGCGGTGGTGCGTCTGCTGTCGGTCCGGGCAACTAAGCTCCGGCGCATGAGTGAGGCGGACAGCGACAGACGGGTCGTCGACGGTCGCTTCGAGCTGGTGGCACGGCTCGGGGGCGGCGGAATGGGCATGGTGTGGCGTGCCACGGATCTGGTGCTGCACCGCAGCGTGGCCGTCAAGGAGGTCCGGCCGCCCGATCCGGGGCTGGCCGAGTACGACCCGCCCGCGGCGCGGATGCTGCGCGAGCGGGTGCTCCGCGAGGCCAGGGCGCTGGCGCGGATCGACCATCCGAACGTCGTGACGATCCACCATGTGGTCGACGAGGGTGAGGGAAGCTACCCGTGGATCGTCATGGAACTCGTCGACGGCGGTTCGCTGGCCGACCGTCTCGCGCGCGGGCCGATGGATCCCACCGAGGCGGCACGCATCGGGCTGGAGGTCCTCGCCGCGCTGCGCGCCGCGCACGAGGCGGGCATCCAGCACCGGGACGTCAAGCCCGCCAACGTGCTGCTGCGCCGTGACGGCCGTCCGGTGCTCACCGACTTCGGCATCGCGGCGATCCGCGAGTCGACCGCCCTGACCGCCACCGGATCCGTCATCGGCACCCCGGACTACATGGCGCCGGAGCGCGTGTCCGGCCAGGAGGGCGGCCCCGCCTCGGACCTGTGGTCGCTGGCGATGATGCTGTACGCGGCGGTCGAGGGGCGGCATCCGCTGCGCCGTCCCTCGACGCTGGCCACGCTCGCGGCCGTGCTGAGCGAGGACGTTCCCCCACCGGCGCGGGCCGGGGCCCTGGGAGACGTCCTGATGCGTGTCCTCGTCCGGGATCCGGCGGCCCGGCTCGACGCGGCGGCGTTCGAGCGGACGCTGGCCGACGTGGCGCGCGGACCGGGGCAGCGGGGGCAGGAGCCGGATGACCGGACCTCCTACCGTCTGTCCCCTCCGCCGGCGGCGCCGGGCGACGTGCCGGCGCCCGCGGCCGGGGCGCCCGGGGCGCCGGTGACCACAGGCGGTACGCCGGTGACCGCGGCCGGTACGCCGACGAGCACAGGCGGTACGCCTGGGAAGGCGGCCGGGGCGCCGGTGACCACGGGCGGTGCTCCGGTGGCCGCGACCGGTGTGTTCGGGCCGCCGTCCGCCACGCCGTGGAACGGTCCCACCCCGCCCGCCTCCCCGGCCCCCTGGACCGGCCCCACCCCGCCGGCGGGCCTCCCCGTACGGCCGGGGCGGCGTACGCGCCGGGGCACGGTGGTCCTGCCCGCGGCGGGGGTCGTGCTCGCCGGTGTCCTCGTGTGGGTGCTGGTGCCGGAGCGGGACACGGACTCCTCGTCCTCCCGCTCCGGTGCCAGGACGACGGCCACGGCGACCTCGGCTGCGGCGACCGCCTCCCCGACCGGGACCGGAGCGGCCGGCCTGCCCGCCGGGGAGACGGAACGGGCCGGTACGACCGACCTGCTGACGCCTGAGGGCATCCGCACCGCGATCAAGGCGTTCGAGGCGGAGACCGGCAGGGACCGCTTCGGCTCCTTCTCGGTGTATCCCGAGTACGTCTCCGCCTATCTCATGGTCGAGGGCAGTGACACCAGGTACGACTCGTACACCTACCGTCCCGGCGAGGGCGTGCGGAAGGGCATCATCAAGGGGACGCTGTCCGGCGGGCAGCAGCCCGTCGGCCTCGACGCGTTCGCCTGGGACCGGGTGCCCGCGCTGCTCGCCGAGGCGGAGCGGAAGCTGAACGTGGACGACGCCGACACCCGCTATCTGCTGGTCCGGCAGCCGAGCACGGTGTTCGACAGCCCCGCCGGGATGGCCGTCTACCTCAGCAACGACTACAACGAGAGCGGCTATCTGGAGGCCGACACCAAGGGCCGGGTGACCCGGGTGATGCCGGTCGACGGTTAGGTGCGGTCCGGCCGACCAGGTCGCGGCAGACCGGCGGCGGATCAGGTCGCAGGAGACCGGCGGCGGCCCATGGGCGCGACCGCCGGACAACTCCTGGGGGATTGTGCCGCTGTGTGCGGCTGTCGTCAGTCCCGCGCGGCGTCCATCAGTTCCTGGAGCCGGACCATGCATGGGGCGCAGTGGCGGTCGGTGTTGTGCGTGGCCGGCGTTCCGGCGGCCAGGAGGACGATTCCGCACAGGCTGCTGTCGTGCTGCCGGGACACCACGTGCCACACCAGCTCACCGCCGCCCGACGCCAGGCCCACCTTCATCTCGTACACGGCTCTTCCCTTCTGCCGGGCCTGTCTCCAGCAGACCGCGTACGGCGCCCGGCGTCCCGTCGGGCTGGGCCGTTCGGGGGAGCCCGCCCCCGAACGGCCCAGCCCGCGTGGCCGGGGGGTGCCGGTCGTGGCAGGCTCGTTCAGGCTCGTGTCTCCCGGCGCACGGTGAGGGCGGACACCTCGAAGGACATCTCCGTCACGTCGGGGTCGGGTGCCGGGTGGTAGCGGCCGGCGCACACCGACAGGTTGACGATGAGGTAGGCGTGCCAGCGTCGCCCCACGCCCCGGTGGTCGGCGAAGACGGTGCTGCCGTTCAGGGCCCACACGACGTCGTGAACGCCGAACTCCACGCCGAGGTCGACCCAGCCGCCGGGTCGGACCGCCGGGTCGCGGTGGTAACGGTGGGCGGGCCGCACGTGGTTGGAGAGCTCCAGCAGGTCGGGGTTGTCGGGGTGGTACTCGAAGACGTCGATCTCCTGGTCGCCGTCCCGCCAGGTCCAGATCGCCGGCCAGGCCCCCGTCTCGGCGGGCAGCCGGACCCGGGCGTCGAGTCGGTCTCCGGCGCGGACCTGGAATCCCTCCTCGCTGCCCTCGGTGGTCAGCAGTCCGGTGTCCCACAGGCCGTCGGCGCGGCGCGTGGCCCGGAAGGTGCCGTCGCGGGAGTACGCGGGATCGGATACGAGGTAATCGAGCTTGTTGTCGTCGGGGTTCACCGGCCCGCCGTCGGGATAGGCCCAGGAACGGCCGGCGATCCACTGGCGGGGCGAAGCGAAATCGGCTCTGAAGCAGACGTCGGTCACTGGCGTCCTCCTCGTCCTCGGGCCGAGCCCCGGAAGCGGTGCCCCGGAAGCCGAGCCTCCAGCGAGGCATCCCCGCCGCCACCGGCGTCATGCGACGCCCCGGGATCCGGCGCCGGGCAACCACCCCACCGAGGGACGGATGCGCACGGGTGTACGTCGTCCGCGACGGAGCACCGGCGGCGGCCGTTGACGGACACCCCACTCTGTTCGGCCAGTCGGACATCGTTCGATATCTATTGACGCCGCACCACACACCACCTGACACTCTCGCAACACGACGTCACACAGCTGAAACGGCGGGCCGACATGACGCACATCCCATGCCTTCGCAGCCGCGCGAGACGCTGGGCGGGCCGCCTGGCCGGAGCGACCGCCGCGTCACTGTTCCTGGGGCTCCTCGGCACCCCGGCTCCCGCGCAGGCGGCCGAAGTCGCCGACCTCACCGACGGCCTGGCCCTCTGGTACAAGCTCGACGGCGCCTCCAGGGCCACCGACGCCTCCGGTCACGGTCGCGACGGCACGGTCCAGGGCACCGCCGACTGGTCGGGCCAGGGCCTCTCCTTCAACGGCACCGACACCTACGTCAAGGTGCCGAACGACGTCATGAAGGGCATGAACGCGATCACCGTCTCCACGGACGTGCTGATCGACGCCACGCAGAGCACGCCGTACTTCCTCTACGGATTCGGCAACTCCAGCGGGAGCAGCGGCAACGGCTACCTGTTCACCACCGGCAACTCCCTCCGCACCTCGATCGCCACCGGCAACTGGTCGACCGAACAGACCACCAGGCCGGCCGACTCCCACAACCTGACGCGCGCGGTGTGGAAGCACCTCACCTACACCCAGACCGGCACCACCGGGGTGCTGTACGAGGACGGCGTCGAGGTCGCCCGCAACACGTCGGTCACCATCACCCCGGGCGCCATCGGATCCGGCACCACCACCGCCAACCACCTCGGCAAGTCGGTCTACTCCGGCGACAAGCTGTTCAAGGGCCGGATGCGCGACTTCCGGGTGTACGACCGGGCGCTGGCGGCCTCCGAGGTCGAGCAGCTCGCCCTCCCCGTCGCCGCGCAGGGCGTCGCCGACGACCAGGCCGCGCTCACCCTGGGCGACACCGGTGCCGTGACCGCCGACCTGGCCCTGCCGGGGACGGGCACGGCGGGCGGCTCCGCCATCACCTGGGCCAGCGACAACCCGGCCCTGGTCTCGGACACCGGCGAGGTGACCCGCCCGGCCGCCGGCGAGCCCGACGGCCGC
This sequence comes from Streptomyces sp. NPDC051315, assembly GCF_044455165.1. Classification (NCBI taxonomy): domain Bacteria; kingdom Bacillati; phylum Actinomycetota; class Actinomycetes; order Kitasatosporales; family Streptomycetaceae; genus Streptomyces; species Streptomyces sp. NPDC051315. The sequence continues at coordinate 418,850 of NZ_JBITEN010000005.1, read as the reverse complement.
GCCACCCTCACGGCGACCCTGAAGAAGGGCACCGTGACCGCCACCAAGTCCTTCGACGTCACGGTCCTCGCGGCGTTCGACGACACCACCGCCACCCGGCAGGCGGCCGAGTCGCTGACCGTGCACAACCTGGACGACGTGCGCGGCAACCTCACCCTCCCGGCGACCGGCGCCCACGCCACCGCCGTCACCTGGTCCTCCGCCCGGCCGGAGGTGATCGCCGCCGACGGCGTGGTCCACCGGCCCGCGCACGGCACCGGCGCCACCACCGTCGAGCTCACCGCCACCGTCGCCAAGGGCGACGCGCAGGCCACCCGCGTCTTCACCGCGAAGGTGCCCGAACTCCCCGCACCCGCCGCCCTGAAGGGCTACCTCTTCAGCTACTTCACCGGCGAGGGCACCGCCGACGGCGAGCAGCTCTACTTCGCGCTCAGCAAGGGCGACGACCCGCTGAAGTGGCGCGAGCTGAACGACGGCAAGCCCGTCCTGACCTCGTCCCTCGGCGAGCAGGGCCTGCGCGACCCGTTCATCATCCGCTCCCCGGAGGGCGACAAGTTCTACCAGATAGCCACCGACCTCAGGATCTACGGCAACGGCGACTGGGACGCCGCCCAGCGCACGGGCAGCAGGTCCATCATGGTCTGGGAGTCCACCGACCTGGTCCACTGGACGGACCAGCGTCTGGTGAGGGTCTCCCCCGACAGTGCCGGCAACACCTGGGCGCCGGAGGCCTACTACGACGCGCGGCTCGGTGAGTACGTGGTGTTCTGGGCGTCGAAGCTGTACGACAACGCCGGGCACACCGGCGACACCTACAACCGGATGATGTACGCGACGACCCGCGACTTCCACACCTTCAGCGAGCCCAAGGTCTGGATCGACCGCGGCTACTCGGTCATCGACTCCACGGTGATCCAGCACGACGGCACCTACTACCGCCTCTCCAAGGACGAGCGGAACAACACCTCCTCCACGCCGAACAGCAAGTTCATCTTCGAGGAGAAGAGCGACTCGCTGCTGAACACCTCCTGGACCCCGGTCGCGGAGGGCATCGGCAAGGGCGCGATGAACGCGGCCGAGGGGCCGCTGGTGTTCAAGTCGAACAGCGGGGAGAAGTGGTACGCGTTCCTCGACGAGTTCGGCGGCCGCGGCTACATCCCGTTCGAGACGACGGACCTCGACTCCGGCACCTGGACCCCGTCCACCGGCTACGACCTCCCGGCCCGGCCCCGTCACGGCACCGTCCTGCCGGTCACCCAGGCCGAGTACGACCGGCTGCTGAGCACCTACCAGCCCGACCAGCTCGTGCGTGAGGTCGAGGACGTGGCGGTGAGGACCCGCGTCGGCGAGGCCCCCGTGCTGCCCGCGACCGTGATCGCCGAGTACGCCGACGGCGCGCGCCGGCCGACCGCCGTGACCTGGGACGACGTCCCCGCCTCCGCGTACGCGCAGGCGGGCTCCTTCACCGTGAACGGCAGCCTTCCCGACCGCTCCGCCACGACCGTCCACGCCGAGGTGACGGTCTCGGCGCAGGGCCCGGACGTGCCCGCCGACCTGCTCCTGCACTACGACTTCGACGAGACCTCCGGCACCATCGCCCGCGACTCCAGCGGCCACGGCTACCACGGCACCTACGTCCGTACGCCCGCCTTCGGCACCGGGGTGAACGGCGGTTCCTTCAGGATGTCCGGCGATTCCGCCGCCTCCCCGTACGTGAAGATCCCCAACGGGGTGCTGAGGAACGCGGGCAGCGTCACCGTCTCGACGTACGCGAAGTGGCAGGGCGGCAGCAGCTGGCAGTGGCTGTTCGGGCTCGGACCGGACAGCGACAAGTACCTGTTCGCCAGCCCCTCCAACGGATCCTCGAAGCTCTACTCGGCGATCACCAAGGCGAGCTGGTCGGCGGAGTCGAAGCTCACGGCGGGCTCGCAGCTCACTCCCGGCGAGTGGCGGCACGTCACCGTCACGCTCGACGGCGCGACCGGCACGATGGTCCTCTACGTCGACGGCGTCGAGGCGGCCCGCACCACCGGCGTCACCATCGAGCCGTCCGAACTGTACGACTCCACCAAGGACTTCAGCGGGTACGTCGGCAGGTCCCTGTACTCCGCCGACCCGTACTTCGGCGGCGAGGTGGACGACTTCCGCGTCTACGGCCGGGCGCTGTCGGCCGCCGAGGTGCTGGAGCTGAGCGGCAACACCACGGGCGTCGCGAAGGCGACCCACCCCGCGCTGAGGGTCGACGCGCTCGTCGACGACGCGCACAGCCGGATCACCCTGCCGCTGGCCGAGGGCACCGATGTCACCGCACTGGCACCGCAGTTCACGCTCGCCCACGGCGCGGCGGTCAGCCCCGCCTCCGGCAGCGTCCAGGACTTCAGCCGGCCGGTGACGTACGAGGTGACCGGCTCCGACGGCCGCAAGCGCACCTGGACCGTGTCGGCCCTGATCATGAAGAGCCCGGTGCTGCCGGGCCTCACCGCCGACCCGAACATCGTGCGCTTCGGCGACACCTTCTACCTGTACCCGACCACCGACGGCTTCGCGGGCTGGAGCGGCACGCGGTTCAAGGCGTACTGCTCCACCGACCTGGTCCACTGGAAGGACCACGGCGTCATCCTCGACCTGGGGCCGGACGTGTCGTGGGCGGACAGCAGGGCGTGGGCGCCGACGATCGCGGAGAAGGACGGGAAGTACTACTTCTACTTCTCCGCCGACGCGAACATCGGTGTCGCGGTGTCCGACTCCCCGACCGGCCCCTTCGAGGACGCTCTCGGGCGACCGCTGCTCAGGGCGGGCCAGTTGACCGGCCAGATGATCGACCCGGCGGTCTTCACCGACGACGACGGCCAGTCGTACCTGTACTTCGGCAACGGCCGCGGATACGTCGTCCCGCTCAACGCGGACATGACCTCCTTCGACGCCTCGAAGATCGAGGACATCACCCCGAACGGCTACAACGAGGGCTCCTTCGTCATCAAGCGCAAGGGCACCTACTACTTCATGTGGTCGGAGAACGACACCCGGGACGAGAACTACCGCGTCGCCTACGCGACCGGCCCCTCCCCCACCGGCCCGTGGACCAGGCGCGGCGTGATCCTGGAGAAGGACCTCTCGCTGGGCGTCAAGGGCACCGGCCACCACTCGGTGGTCCACGTGCCGGGCACCGACGACTGGTACATCGCCTACCACCGCTTCGCGATCCCCGGCGGAGACGGCACCCATCGCGAGACGACCGTGGACAGGCTGGAGTTCGACGCCGACGGCTTGATCGAGAAGGTGGTGCCCACCCTCACGAGCGTCGACCCGGTCACCATCGCCCACGCCGGACCGGACGCGACCGGGAAGGAGGGTGACGCGATCGAGCTGACCGGCACGGTCTCGGGCGCCGGCACCCCGAAGTGGACGGTCGAGGACGGCGCGCCCTGCGCCCTCGCGGACCCCGCGTCGGCCAGGACCACGCTCACCTGCACGGACGACGGCAGCTTCGAGGTCACCCTGACCGGCGGCCGCAGCAGCGACACCGCCACCGTGACGGTCTCCGACGCGGCCCCGGTCATCAGCTCCGCCACCGGCCCGAAGACCCCGGTGGGCGTCCGTCAACGGGCCGTCGTCACCGCCGTGTTCGGGGACCCGGGCACGTCCGACACCCACACCTGCGCGGTCGACTGGCGGGACGGCACCGCGCCGGCGTCCGGCACGGTCACCGCCTCCGGCTGCCGGGCCGAGCACACCTACGCCAAGGCCGGCATCCACCGGCCCGTGGTGACCGTCACGGACGACGACGGCGCCTCGGACAGCACGACACTCCCCGAACTGATCGTGTACGACCGCGCCGCCGGCCCGGCGACCGGGGCGGGCCTCGTCCGCTCCCCCGCCGGGGCCTACCCGGCCCGGCCCGAACTGACGGGCAGGGCGGACTTCTCCTTCACCGCGCGGTACACCACGGGCGCCACCGCCCCGACCGGCCAGGTCACCTTCGCCTTCGGCCCCGCCCGCCTGAAGTTCCGCTCCACCGCTGTGGACTGGCTGGTCGTCACGGGCTCCCGGGCCGTCCTCCAGGGCTCCGGCACGGTCGACGGCGTGAGCGGCTACGCCGTCCGCGTCACCGCCACGGACTCCCCGGACACCTTCCGCGTCAGGATCTGGAAGGAGTCCACCGGGGACGTCGTGTACGACAACGGCGCCGGGACCGTCACCGGGACGGTCACCGTGGGCGCCGCCCGGCGTTAGACACAGGGCCGTCCGCCGCCGGGGCCGCGCCACCGCATGACAGCGGTGGCGCGGCCCTTTGCGTCAGGCGGCCGCCAGCAGCGCCTCCAGTGCGATCGCGGTCTCGGGGTGGCCGGTCAGGAGGGCCGAGCCCCGCGGGGCGCCGGGGTCCGGGCTCGTCCAGGTGCCGTCGTAGCCGAGCAGGTCCGCCAGGGCGTCGCAGGCCGCCGGGTGGGCGGCGAGGAACGCGACACCACGGGCGGCGTGCGCGGGCTGCCGGGGGTGGGTGGCCGGCGGCTCCTGCGCCAGGTGCCACGGCGGCACCCAGGCGTCCAGTTCCGCGAGCCGGGCCGGGAAGACGCGGCCCGCCTCCCGGATCAGCAGCGGGGCCAGCTCGGCCCCGCCGGAGCGCAGGGTGGTGATCAGCGTCGGCAGCCAGGGCAGCAGGACCGGGTCGGGGAGGCGGGCGAAGGCGTTCGAGACCGCCTCGACGACGAAGTCGGCCAGCCCCGGCACCGGTTCCAGGGCGTGCACGAAGCCGCTGAGGTAGCGGGGGTAGGCGGGCACCACCAGGGGGTTGGCGAGCAGTTCGTCGCACCGGGTGCGCAGCGCGGCGCGGGACAGCGTGCCCAGATGGGTCTGCGCCGCCCACAGCAGCGCCGTCCGCGAGGGCTCCCGCGGGTGGGACTGGGCGAGGGCCAGCTCGAGCTGCGTCCGGTCGCAGCCGAGGGACAGGGCCAGGCCCTCCATGCTGAAGAGGAAGCCCAGCCTGGCCGCGACCTGGCGGACCGTCGCGTCCTCGTCGGTGAACGCCGTCGGCAGCAGGGTGCAGTAGTGCGCGTAGCCGGTCTTGACGAAGGACTCGATCCAGGCCGGCAGCGCCGGTTCGCTGGTGCGGTAGTAGGCCAGCAGGCGGCGGACCCGGAGCAGCACCTCCGGTGCGCCGTCGACGGTGCGTTCGCCCGCCAGGACCTGGAGGGCGTGGGTGCCCAGTTCGTCGGCGAGTCGGCGGCTGCGCAGGTAGCGGATGGCGTCCTCGACGGCCTCCAGGACCTGGGCCGTCGTGGCCTGTGGCGCGTACGCGGCCCGGCGCAGCCGCTGCTCCAGGACCTGTTCGATGCTGACGCCCTCGTAGCCGAGTTCGATCAGGGCCCGCTGGTGGGTACCGAGCGCCAGGTCCCAGGACTCCTGGATCGGGCGCTCGCCGAGCCGCCGGTCGCCCATGATCGGCCGTGCGGCGCCCTCGGGCAGCAGACGGCGCAGCATCCACAGCACGTCGGAGCAGCGCTCCAGTTCGGGCCGGGAGGTGATGTCCAGCAGGGCCCGCTGCACCCCGCGCTGCTGGAGTCTGAGGTTCAGCGGCGCGAGCCGGTCGTGCACGTCCCGGGCGAGCGGCGGCAGCGCGTCGTAGCCGACCTGGCCGACACGGTCGCCGCCCATCATGATCTCGACCAGCCGGCGCACGTCCCGCCGCCCCGGCACGATGTCCTTCTCGATGCAGGTGACGGCCGCGTCCTGGAAGTCGTACGGCGTCGGCCTGACGCGGTCGCGCATCCCGGCCAGCAGGATCGACGTCTCGAACACGGCGATCGCGTCGGCGGTGGAGGCCAGGTAGCCGTTGCGCCGGGCGGCCCGCACGATGTCCACCGACCAGCCGAGCAGTTCGGCCTCGTCGAGGGGGTCCAGGGCGGGCGGGCGCTGGAGGAATCCGGTGAGCCGGTCGGCGGGCGGGGCCGCGGGCGCGGGCAGGGCCCTCACCGGCCTGCCGCTCTTCTTCGCGCCCGCCTGGCCCGCCAGGCGGTAGGGCCGGACGCCGGTGCGCCGGAGGTTCTTCGCCCATTCCGTCGCGGCGATGGACACCGATCCCGCGGCGAGAGCGAACTGGGCCTCGATGGCCGCGTGGCTGGACGGGATGAGGCCGTGCCGCCACCTGGTCGCGGTGGGCGGGCTGATGGTGAAGGTGTCACTGCCGTGCACGCCGAACTCCTCGACGCGGCTGGCCGCGTGGAACGCGCCGCAGACGTAGAGGCAGTCGGCGGGGTCGGCGCCGGTGGCGGTGAGGTGCTCGCGCATCCGCGTCCACATGTACCGCTCGCGGTTCTCGTCGACCCGCAGGCGTCGCGGGTCACCGGGGGCGAGACGCCGGAAGAGGCTGCCGATGAGCAGCATGACCTGCCGGTAGGTGTCGTGATCGCTGTCGCCGAGCGGCAGTTCGACGTACTGGTGCCACCACTCCGACCAGTGCCGTACCCGTCCGTGGCGCAGCAGGTGCTCCTCCAGTTCGGCGAAGCGGGGCCGCAGGTCGCCGATCTCCACGCCGACGGCGTCGCCGTGCAGGGCGGTCTCCTCGTCACCGGCCGGCGCGTCGGGGCCGGTCTCCTCGCCGGGCGGTGTCTCCCACTGGAAGACGTGGTCGGAGGAGCGGTCGACGAGGACGAGTTCGACGCCGGGGGTGTCGAGGGCGTAGGCGATCGCCTGGTACTCGGCGGAGGCCTCGGTGACCGGGGCGACGACGGAGAGCGGCGACCAGTCGGCGGGGAAGCCGTCGACCTCGGTCGCGAAGGCCTGGACGGCCACCGGGAGGCGGCAGTTGCGCAGTTCGGTGAGGAGGGGGGCCATGTCCTCGCACAGCTCGAGGTAGATCACCTTCGGCTGTTTCTCACGCAGCCGGCGGGCCATGGCGAGGGCCGAGGCCGGTGAGTGGTGGCAGACCGGGAAGATCTCCAGCGGCTCGCGCACGGCGCGTTCGACGTCGTCGACGATGCCGCGCAGGAGGCCCTCCAGTGCCCCGGGACCGTCGGCGAAGGCGGTGGCCGCGTCCTGGAGCTGGGTGCGCAGGGCGGTGAACGTGCCCTCGGGCAGGGCGCTCACGACAGGGTCGCGATCGCGTCGCGGCCGCCCTCGAGGAACTCCGGCCAGGAGCCGCCCTCTTGCTTGCTGCGCGGTTCGACGACGCCGTGCAGGTACTTGTTGAGGATGGCGAGGTCCTCCGGTTCGCGCCGGGCCAGGGAGCCGACGAGGGAGGAGGCGAGGGTGTGTGCGGTGAGGGCGCGCTCGCCGAAGAAGTTGCTGTGCAGGATGGCGTCCTCCAGGACGCCGATCTGCTCGGCGGTGGACAGCGCGGATTCCAGCTTCTCGTCGTCGCCGGCCGCGGCGGCCGCGGAGGCGCGCAGGTCGGCGAAGCTCTGCAGCAGCACGTCCAGCAGGGTCGGCGGGACGTCCAGGTCGATCTGGTGGCGGCGCAGCAGTTCCTCGGTGCGGAAGCGGACGATCTCCGCCTCGCTCCTCTTGTTGGTCACGACCGGGATGCGGACGAAGTTGAAGCGGCGCTTGAGGGCCGAGGACAGGTCGTTGACGCCCCGGTCGCGGCTGTTGGCGGTGGCGATGACGGAGAAGCCCGGCTTGGCGAAGACGATGTTGTCGCTGTCGAGTTCGGGGACGGAGACGTACTTCTCCGACAGGATCGAGATCAACGCGTCCTGGACGTCGCTGGTGGACCGGGTGAGCTCCTCGAAGCGGCCGATCGTGCCGGTCTCCATCGCGGTCATGATGGGTGAGGGGATCATCGACTCCCGGGACTGGCCCTTGGCGATCACCATGGACACGTTCCACGAGTACTTGATGTGGTCCTCGGTGGTGCCGGCCGTGCCCTGCACCACCTGGGTGGAGTTGCGGCAGATCGCCGCGGACAGCAGCTCGGCCAGCCAGCTCTTGCCGGTGCCGGGGTCACCGATGAGCAGCAGGCCGCGGTCGGAGGCGAGGGTGACGATGGAGCGCTCCACGAAGCTGCGGTCGCCGAACCACTTCTGCGGGATCTCCCGGTCGAGGCCGTCGGCGCGCTCGGAGCCGAGGACGAACAGGCGGACCATCTTCGGCGACAGACGCCAGGAGAACGGCTTGGGGTGGTCGTCGATCGACTCCAGCCAGTCCAGTTCCTCGGCGTACTTGATCTCGGCGGGGGCGCGCAACAGGTCGGTCATCACAGGGCCTTTCGTGAGAGGAGGGGGTCAGGCGAGGAAGGTCTTGAGTTCGTGGACGAGCTTGCGGATGTGGCCGGAGAGCACCGGCGTGCCCTGGTCCTTGAAGCGCTCCCGGAACCAGGGGTTGACGCTGCCGCGCCCGGAGCTGGTGACCGACCCGACGGGGATGAACTTGACCCCGGAGCGGTGGAGGGCGGCCATGCTGTCGAACAGGGGCTGGGACTGCCATTCGTAGAAGTCGGAGATCCACACCACGACGGTGTTGCGCGGCTCGGCGATCTTCGGCTGGGCCAGGGCCATGGCCACGGTGCCGTCGGTGCCGCCGCCGAGCTTGGTGCGCAGCAGGGTCTCGAAGGGGTCGTGCACCCAGGGGGTGAGGTCGAGCGCCTGGGTGTCGTACGCGATCAGGTGGACGTCCACCTTCGGCAGTCCGGCGAAGATCGAGGCCAGGATGGTGCAGTTGACCATGGAGTCGACCATCGAGCCCGACTGGTCCACCACGACGATGAGCCGCTGCGGGGTCGTCTTGCGGGCGGTGTGCCGGTAGTAGAGGCGGTCGACGTAGAGGCGTTCCTCTTCGGGGCTGTAGTTGGTGAGGTTCTTCCATATGGTGCGGTCGAGGTCGAGGTTGCGGAACACGCGCTTGGGCGGGACCGAGCGGTCGATCGCGCCGACCGTGGCCTTCTCCACCTGGGTGCGCAGCACTTCGGCGACCTCGTCGACGAAGCGGCGGATGAGGGCCTTGGCGTTGGCGAGGGCGACGCCGGAGAGGTTGTTCTTGTCGCGCAGGAGCTGCTCGATGAGCGACATGCTGGGGGTGAGCCGCGCGGCGAGCTTCGGGTCGGCGAGCACTTCGCGCAGGCGCATGCGGCGGACGAGGTCGGCTTCCAGGGCGCCCCGTTCCGGTCCGATCGCCGGGATGAGGCGGCTGAGGTCGGGTGTCCTGCCGTTGCCGCCGGAGCCGGTCGGGCTGACGCCGCCGGGGCCGCCCGGGGCGCGGCCGCCGCGCAGGTCACCGGGCGAGCAGCCGAGGGCGCGCTCCAGCCAGCCGGCGTCGGACTGCCACCGCGACAACTGTCCGGCGCCGACGGCTCCGGTGCCCGTGGAGAAGACGTTGAGCAGCACCTTGGAGACCAGCGCCGCACGCCGCACCTCGGCGGCACGATCGCGACCGTCACCGGTACCGTCGCCTCCGCCGTCGCCTCCGCGGGTACCCCTGCCCACGCCACCGTCGACGACCCGCCCGGCGTCCGCGCCGGTGTCCCCGTCGGCACCCGAGCCAGGGGCCCCGCCGGCGCCCGTACCGGTGGCCAAGCCGGTGTCCGAGCCGGTGTCCGAGCCGGTGTCCGAGCCGCTGTGCCGGTCAGCGCCGCCGGCTTCCGAGCCGGAGGGCCCGTCGACGCCCCTGCCGGCAGCCGATCCGGCGTCTTCCTCGGCGCGCCCGTCGGCAGCCGCGCCGGCGCCCCGGCCGCTGTTCGTTCCAGAGTCCCCGTCGGCACCCCCGCCGGTGGCCGGGCCGGACTCCCCGTCGGGCTCCGGGACCATCAGGCCGTCGAACTCGGCGGCCAGCTCCGGGTGGCGCTGGACGACCGAGTCGATGGAGGCCTGGGGGTCGAGCAGCGCGGGTGGCAGGCCGATGTCCTCGACGACGGCGAGGCTCGCGGACTCCAGCGCGGCCTGCTCCTCGGGGTCGAAGAGCCGGGCCAGCAGCCGCCAGTAGAGGACCTGGCGGCGGTTGTCGTGGCCCGCCGTCGCCCGGGCGGTGTGTTCAGTGGTGTGCTCGGTCATTTCCGCAGCAGCCTCCCCGCCCGCTCCCGCAGGACGGTCACGGCGTCCGTGGCGGCCTTCTCCGCCTTGACGCCGGTCTTGTCGGTGGTGCCGCCGGCCCAGGCTCCCGCCTGGAGGGCGACGGTCTTGCGGCGCACGGTCGTCTCGACGGCGAGCGGCTGGACGCGGAACTCCCCGTCGTCCCAGCGGAGCAGGCCGATGCAGGCGCCGGAGGCCGCGACGGCCTCGGGGGTGAGCGGCCCGGCGGCCGGAATGCGGTCGGTGTCGACGACGAGGGAGTGTCCGGCGAAGCGGAAGGTGAGGGCGTCGCCGTCCTGGAGGACGTCGTAGCCCTCCAGGAACACCGGTTCGGCGAGGCGCGCGGGATGGCGGTCCAGGGGTGCGGTGGGCGCGGCCGTCGCCGTCGGCAGGGCGACCCGGGCGGTGGCGAAGGCGTCGGCGGGGGCGCCCGCGCGGGCCCGCTCCTCGTCCCAGAGCAGGTCCCCCTCCTCGGTGAGGGGCATGTCGGTGAGGTCCATGGCCCGGCCTTCGCCGAGCGCGGTCAGCAGCGACAGGTGCGGCCGCAGGAGCTGCCAGACGCCGGCCGCGACGACGGTGTCCGGCTTGGGCACGGAGACGCTCGCGCGCACCAGCCGGGGCGTGGTGCCGTCGGCGGGCTCGAGCACCGCGTGCACCTGGGCCTGCGCGGCGGTCGCGTGTTCGTGCAGATCGACGCCGAGGGGCAGCAGACGGCCGGTGACGGTGCCGGCGGCGGCCGGCTCGGCGGCGCCGGGCCGGGTCAGGAGCAGGGCGCGCGCCCACAGGTCTCCCCACCGGCGGGCCGGGAACCGGTCCAGGGCCGCGCCGGGACAGGAGGCGGCGAGTTCGGCGGCGAAGCCGTCGAGCAGGGTGGCCAGGCGGCGCAGTGCGGGGTCGGGCAGCATCGCGGAGACGATCGGCGCGGCGGCGCCGACGAGTTCGTGGTCGATGCCCTGCCAGCCGGCGCGGGCGAGGTCGGCGAGCCAGGTCCGGGCGGCCAGCAGAAGGTTGACCGTCTGCCGCTCGGCGGGTGGTGTCGTCGTCCCGCCGCGGGTGCGGCCGCTGATCTCGTCGAGACGGGCGGCCAGCGCGTCGTGGGCGGCGCCGAGCAGGGCGGTGCGGGCGGCGGCGAGGGCGGTGAAGTGGTCCTCGCTCGCGGTTCCGGCCGCCGCCTTCTCGGCCGCCTCGGCGGCCCGGGCGGCCAGGGGCGTGCCCGCCACGGCCCGGGCGAGTTCCGTCAGGTCGGCGGCGCGGGCGGGCTGGGGGCGCAGCAGACCCGTGACGAGGGTCCGGTCGAAGGCGTCGACCGCCGCCAGGGCCTCGCCGAGCCCGTCGACGGACGCGGTGAGCGGGCCTGGCGCCTCGCCCGCGCTCCCACCGGGCTCCTCCCCCGCGCTCGTGCCGGGTTCGCCCGGGGGCACCGCCGTCGCCGTCGCCCGGGTGGGCGCGAACCACTGCATCTCCGGCAACGGGGCGGTGGTCGGCGCCAGTTCGAGGTAGGCGAGGTGGCGCAGGAACCTGCTGAAGACGGAGGCCGCGGTGACCTTGCCGTCCGCCGGCGCGGGGCGGGCGGAGAGCATGGCGGCGGTGAGGGCCGGGGCGTTCACCTCCCCGCCCTCGGGATCGACCCGCAGACAGCGGGCGACGCGCTCGGCGCCGTACTGGAGGACCGCCTCGGTGATCAGGGCGCGGATGTGGTTGCAGAACGAGCCGCGGGCTCCGCCGCAGGGACGGTTGTTGTTGGTGCTGCACGCGAACGCGTAGCTGCCGGAGGCGACCGACGAGACGTAGACGCGCTCGATGTCCGAGCCGCTGGAGACCACGCCCTGGAGGCGTCCGTCGGCCAGTTCGACGAAGGGGACCTTGGCGAGTTTGCGTGGCCGTGCGGGCGGCACCACCCGGGCCGTGCTCGACCTCTCCCAGTCCGACAACGCACCATCTCCTTTGCAGCACAAGGCGTACGCCGGGCCGGCGCAGCACAGGGGGGCTGTCACGCCGGAGCGGCGCGACGAGAACGAAACTACTGGCGACCACTGACAACGTCCCTCGCCCGCGCGACCGGAGCGGGCCCGCCGGCCGGCTCTCCTAGAATTCGGATGATCGTGCCCGGCCGGCACGGACGGGGCGTGGGGAGCAGGAGGGGCGGGGTTGAGCGGGGAGCGGCCGGCGTTCGGGGCGCTGTTGCGGGAGTTGCGGCTGTCCGTGTCGCAGACCATCGAGGGCCTGGCGGAGGCGTCGGGCGTGAGCGTGCGCGGCATCGGGGATCTGGAGCGCGGACGGCGGGCGGCTCCGCAGCGGCGGACGGTCGCCGCGCTCGCGGACGGCCTCGGCCTGGACGAGGCACAGCGGGAGCGGCTGCTGGCGGCCGCGCGCGCCGGGCGCACGCCCGGGTACAGCCCGGTGGGCGTGCGGGCGTTCCCGCGCGGCATCGACGACTTCGTGGGACGCGCACGGGAGTTGGGGCGGCTAGCCGGGCTCGCGGCGCACCTTCCCGCGGCGTCCGCTCCCGCGGCGCACCCCGCCGGCGAGGGCGCCCCGCCGGTGGTGGTGGCCGTGTCCGGACCGCCGGGGGCGGGCAAGACGACGCTCGCGCTGCACGCCGCCCGGGACCTGGCCGGCCGTTTTCCCGACGGCCAGCTGGTCGTGGACCTGCGCGGCACGGACGACGATCCGCCCGGCCCGGACGAACTCGTGCTGGGCGTCCTCAAGGCCCTCCAGGTGTCCGACCGCGACCTGGTCAAGGCCGGACCGCGGGGCCATACGGCGCTGTACCGGCAGCTGTTGGCCGAGCGGCGCTGTCTGCTGGTGCTCGACAACGCCCGTGACGAGGGCCAGGTGCGCCCGCTGCTGCCGGCCGCCGGTGCGGGCATGGTGGTGGTGACGAGCCGGCGGATGCTGACCGGACTGGACAGCGTGCACCGGCTGCCGCTCGGCGAGTTGAGCCCGCGGGAGGCCGCCGAGTTGCTGACCGGCCTCGTCGGGGCGGAGCGGGCCGCGGCCGATCCGGCCGCCCTCGCCGAGGTCGCCGAGCGCTGCGGTCATCTGCCGCTGGCCCTGCGGGTGGCCGGCAACTGGCTGGCCACCCGCACCGGTTGGACCGTACGGCGGCTGGCGGACCGGCTCGCGGTCGACGACCGGCGCCTGGACGCGCTGGCCGCCGGGGACGTCCGGGTCGACGCCGCCTTCGCGCTGTCGTACCGCCAGCTCACCCCGTCGGCCGCCCGGCTGTTCCGGCGGCTCGCGCTGGTGCCGGGCCCGGACGTGGGGGCCGCCGGTGCGGCGGTGCTGACCGGGCAGCGGGTGTTCGACGCCGAGGACACGCTGGAGGAGCTGGTCGAGACGGGTCTGCTGGGGGCGGACGGGGACCGTTACCGGCTGCACGACCTGCTGCGGCTGTTCGCCCGGGCCCGGCTCGAGGCCGAGGAGAACGCGCGGGACGCCGAGGAGGTGCGGGCCGCGCTGCACCGGTGGCTGCTGGAGACGGCGGTCGTCGCGGGCCGCTGGTTCGAGCCCGGCCACGGCGCTCCCCCGCCCACCTGGCAGGGCACCGTCGACCTGTCGAGCGCCGACCAGGCACGCCGGTGGCTGCAGGCCGAGGGCGCCAACTGGCTGGCGGCGCTGCGCGCGGCCGCGACCGCCGGGGACCACGCCGGCGTGGTGGAGGTGGCGGAGGCGCTGCACTGGTTCTCCGACCAGTGGATCTTCTGGGGGCACTGGCCGGAGGTGTTCGGCGCCGCCGCCCGCTCGGCGCGGGCGCTGGGGGATCCGGTGCTGGAGGCGACGCACCTCAACTACCACGCCTGGGCGCTGCTGGTGTGCGAGGGACGCCCGCACGACAGTCTCGCGCGTTCCGCCGAGGCCCTCGCCGCCGCGCGGCGCGCCGCCGACGTACGGCAGGAGGCGTGGGCGCACGTGTACCGCGGGCTGGCCCTGCGCCACCTCGGCGATCACGCTCCGGCCGCCGGCCACATGAACCGTGCGGCGCCGATGTTCGAGGCCGTCGGTGACCTGCACGGCAGTCTCCAGGCGCAGCACGGGCACGCCATGGTCCTGCTGGACTCCGGGCGGCCCGAGGAGGCCCTGGTGTCCTACCGGAGCACGCTGGCCTTCCTGGAGCGCTTCGGCGACCGGATCGAGCCGCACATCGCCGACTTCTCGCGGAGCGCGCTGCACTCGGGCATGGGCAGCAGCCACGCCCGGATGGGGCGGTGGACGGAGGCCGTCGACGACTTCGGCACGGCCGCGGCGATCTCCCGCAAGAGCGGCAACGCCGCCATGGAGAGCCGTCATCTCGTCCATCTGGGCGACGCGTTGCTCTCCGCGGGCCGGCCGCGGGAGGCGCGGGAGGCCTACGCCCGCTGTGTCGCGCTCGGCCTGGACGCCGACCCCCAGCGCGTCGCCCGGGCCCGCGACCTTCTCGCCCGCCTCGACGCCGACTGACCGGCCGTCTTTCCCGTGCCGCCGCGGCACGGGAAAGACGGCGGGTCCGGGCGTCGCCGGCGGGCGAGTTCCCCTCGTCGTGCCCCCATCCTCGTCCCGCCGTGCGTCCCGCGTCTTGTCCGCGAGCGCACCCGACTGTTCTCTGCGCGCACTGTCCGTGCGGGCACCGGCCCGCCGGCGGTTTCTGCCTGCTTCCTGCCTGGGAACCGTCCCGGGGCCCTGCTTGGCTGAGGACGGCGGGGAAATGGGGCCGCAGCGTCGCCGCCCGCCCCGGCGACCGGCAGCAGCGGGCCCCCGGGCCCCGGTCACTCACCGCGCCACGGATCCGAGGTCTCCGCCGGTACCGCACAGGTGGAGAGGAGAACCGGGTGAACCTGGTGCTGACGACGGCTTCGGTCCCCGACGGGGAGAAACTCGCCTACTGGCGCGACGCGCTGAGCACGGCGCTGGTGCCGATGGCGGTCACCGCGCGCGGCGACGGGCCGTTCTCCGGCCGGATCTCCAGCGCGCGCCTGGGACACCTGCGGATCTGCTCCATCGAGGCCGACCCGCAGCGCGCCAGCCGTACCCACCGGCACATCGCCCGCACGCCCGCCGACTACGTGGCGGTCGGCGTCCAGACGGCGGGTACGGCGACCCTCGTCCAGGACGGCCGGCACGCCGGCGTCGGCGTGGGCGACCTCGTCGTCTACGACACGACCCGCCCGTACTCCCTGGACTACCCGCAGCCGTTCGCCACCCGGGTGGTGCACATCCCCCGCCGCGCGGTGGGGCTGCCCGACGGGTCCGTACGGCAGGTCACCGGTACGGCGATCCCCGCCCGGGAGGGGTTCGGTGCGCTGCTGGTGTCGTTCCTGACCGCTCTCACCACCTCGGTTCCGGCGTGTTCGCCGTCCGTCGCGGCGCGGCTGGCCTCCGGTGTGGTGGACCTCTTCGCCACGCTCGTGGAGGAGCGGACGCGGCGGGGAGGGAAGGAGGAGGCGGGCGCCCTCGGCCACCTGGTGCTGCGCGTCCGCGACCACATCGACCGCAACCTGGGTGATCCGGAGCTGTCCCCGCACACGGTCGCCGCCGCGCACCACATCTCCGTGCGCTACCTGCACCGCCTGTTCGAGGGCGAGGGCGTCACGGTCGCCCGGCTGATCCAGCAGCGGCGGCTGGAGGAGTGCGCCCGGGAACTGGGGCGCCGGGACGCGTCGGCCCCCACGGTGTCGGCGGTGGCCCAGCGGTGGGGTTTCGCCAATCCGGCCCACTTCAGCCGCGTCTTCCGGGGTGCCTACGGCGTCTCGCCGCGCGAGTGGCGCGGGACGGCTGGCCGGGCCCTGGCCGGGTGACGGGGCGGGGCCGGGGCCTGGGTCACCCCGGTCCCGGGGCGAGGGGCGTCCGGGCGGCGGGTCGTCCGCTGTGCGGCGGACGGGGCGCCGCGGGTACGGAGCGTCGGGCGCCGGTGCTCCCGGAAGGCCCTCGGTCGCGTGCCTCAGGTGGCGAACTCCCCGCACCAGGAACGCCGGACGAGGTGCTTCGGCAGGTGGGGGGAGGCGGTGACGACGGGGAAGCCCTGATCGTGCGCGAGGCAGGCCAGGGCGAGGGGGCCCAGGGCGACGTGGCGGCGCGGGTCGTCGGAACCGTCGTAGTAGCGGGCGTGGTGGGTGAGGGCCTCGTCGAGGGTCTGGGAGAAGAGGTCCTGCTGCTGGGTGAGGACGCGGTGGAAGAGCGCGACGGGCTGGTAGTCGACGAGGTTCAGGAAGTCGGCCGGGGTGCGGGTGGCCACGTGGGGGTGGGAGGACTCCATGGTGGCGACGAGCCGGGGCACGATGTCAGCGGTGGGGACGTCGTCGAAGTAGCCCTGCAGGGTGTCGATCCAGTGGAAGACGTACTCGTCGTCCTGCGGGCCGGCGTGGCGCAAGGCGTCGAGCGGGACCCGGCACAGGGTCCTCAGCCGGTCGCTCTCGCGGCAGACGAGGGCGAGCCAGAAGGCGTCGAGCCAGGCGCGGGCGGTCGCGTGGGGGGCCGGGCCGGTGGCGGGCAGCGGGTGGACCCGGTCGCCGATGCGGCAGTGCACCGTGCCCTCGCGGGTGAGCGTGGTGGTGAACAGGGCGCTGCCGATCTGCATCGCGGTGACCCAGGCCTCCCAGGTCTCGAGCTTCGCCGCGTCGGGGTCGTCGGCGCAGCGGGCGTGGGCCAGGGCCAGGGCGGCCCGGAAGGCGGGCGTGAAGCCGGACGGGTCCTGCGCGAGCCGCGCGGTGGACTCGGCCACGGTCCGCGCGAGCCGCTCCGCGTCCGGCTCGTCGGACGCCGGGCGTGGGGCGCCCCGCAGGCTCCTCATCGTCTCCAGGAGTTCCGGCGGGGGCACCACGGACAGCGCCCGGCTGTCGTGGTCGAAGGCCGTGAGGCAGACCAGTCGGCCCTGGTGCCACCAGTACAGGCGCGGGGTGAGCGGGCCGGGGCCGTCCTGGTAGGCGCCGAGGGCGTACGCCGCCAGGTCGTTGACCGCGTCCACGACGGTGCCGTCCACGATCGGATGGAAGGCCAGCAGGTGCCGGGTCGGTACGACGACGAGGGCGCCGGCCTCCGGCAGGTCGCGTCCGGTGACGTCCCGGACCAGCTCGGGCAGGACCAGTGCCTTGCTCGCGACGAAGTGGGAGTCGCCGTGGACGGAGTGCAGCAGCGCTCCCGACGGGCGCGGGACCTGGGTGTACTCCACGGGCTCGGCCAGCAGGTTGGCGCGTCCGGCGGCCCACAGCGCGTCGGGACCGGTCCGCGCCAGGTCGGCGTCGCCGAGGATCCGCACGGACTCGGGCGTGTCCAGCGCGAGGGCGGCGAGGAGGTCCTCGGCCACCGGGCGCACGTACCGGAAGTGGTCCGCGGCGTCGGCGGGGAGGGCGTCGGACGGCAGCAGGCGCAGGCGGGTGCCGCGCAGCAGTTCCTGCGGGTCCTCGTCGCCGCGGGAGGCGGACTCCAGGCGGGTGAAGTGCTGCCGCACGAGACCGGCCCAGCTCTCCTCCGGCGCGTCCCGGCACCATCGGGCGAGGTGGGTGAGGGGATGCCGGTGGCCGTCGTGCTCGACGACGTCCGCCTCGACCGCCGGGCGTATGCCGTACCGGGCGGCGAAGTGGTCGGCGGTCAGGCGGCGCAGGCGGTCGGCCTGGGCGACGGTGAGGGAGGGCAAGTGGGCGTCGGCTGCGTCGTGTTGCGTCACTTGATCACTCTACGGAGGGTGCGGCACCCCGACGCCCGCGGGCACCGCACCCTCCCCGGTCAGGATGTCGGCCAGTCGCGGTAGGCGATCCGGGCCAGTTCGCGGACCTCGCCGATCGTGCTCCACTCGTTGCCGCCGAGCCGGGCCAGCGGCCGCAGCCTGCGGATGTCGGGGTGTCCGTCGACGACGACGTCCTCGTGGACGGCGGCGTGCACCACCTGCCCGAGGACGAGGGTGGAGTTGCCGATGCCCAGGGTGGAGTGGAGCCGGCACTCCAGTGCCACCGGCGAGGCGGCCACGCGGGGCGGCTTGACGAGGGCCGAGGGCTCCCGCTCGATACCGATGGCGTCGAACTCGTCCTCCTCGGCGGGGAAGTCGACGCCGCTGGCGTTGATCTGCTCGAAGAGCGGTTCGGGGGCGAGGTTGACCACGAACTCGCCGGTGGCCTCGATGTTGCGCAGCGAGTCCTTGCGGCCGACGGAGGTGAACTGGACGACCGGCGGGTCGGTGCAGGCGACGGTGAAGAACGAGTGCGGGGCGAGGTTGGCGGTCGTGCCGTCGGCCGCGAGGGTCGACACCCAGGCGATCGGCCGGGGGACGACGACGGCGGTGAGGAGCCGGTAGAAGGCTCCCGCGCCCAGGGACTCGGGGGCGTAGTCGATGCGCATGGCAGCCAGTTCTACCGGAGCGGGATGTCAGGGGCGGCACCGGCCCTGTTCTCAGCCGACGTCCCACAGGAAGCGGTGGGTGTGGATGGCGAAGTAGGGGAAGGACTGGACGGCGCCGACGCCCTCGATGGGCCGCACGGTGTCGTTGACGAAGTCCAGCAGCTCCTTGGTGGTGGGGCTGACGACCTCCGCGAAGAGGTCGAAGCCTCCGGAGGTGAACACGGAGTACACCACTTCGGGGTGGGTGGCGAGCGCGTCGGCGACGGGACGCGGGTCGCCGTCGACGGTGATGCCGAGCAGGGCCATGGCCTGGCCGCCCATGGCCATCGGGTCGGTGACGCCGACGACCTGGACGGCACGGGAGTCCAGCAGCCGTTGCAGGCGCTGGCGGGCGGCGGACGCGGACAGGCCGACCCGGGGGCCGAGGTCGGCGTACGCGATGCGTCCGTCGGTCTGCAGTTCCCGCAGGATGGCCCGGTCGATCTCGTCCACGTGTCGGTCCTTTCCCTCTCCCTCAGGCCGGCCCACCTCAGAGCTCCGAACAAAAGGGGAGTCCGATCAGCTCGCGGCGTCCGGTGCGTGCGATCGCGGGGCGCCGGAAGGTCCTTGTAGCGGATACCAGGGCCTTCCGGCAACGCGGCGGGCGTGCGTGCCGGGCGCCGCGAGCCGGGCGCCCCTTGTTCGGAGCTCTGAGGGCCTGCCCGGCGGGTCGTGCCGGACAGGCTCCCGGTGCCGGGGCTCAGCCGGCCAGTTCGGCGAGGGCCGCCGCGAAGAGCTCGGTGTGGGTGTCGACGTCCTGCTCCGTCGTGTCGGGGCACATGAGGGCCATGTTGTGGAAGGGGGTGAGGAGGATGCCCCGGTTGGCGAGGTAGAGGTGGAGGAAGTCCTCCAGTTCGGTGTCGCCGGCGGCCGCGGCGTCGGTGCCGGTGCGGGGTGCGGGGGAGGTGAAGCGGTACTCGGTGCGGGCGCCGAGGCGGCTGACGGACCAGGGCAGCGCGTGGGCGTCGATGCCCGCGCGCACCCCGGCCTCGAAGCGCTCGGACAGCTTGTGCATGCGGGCGAACGCCTCGTCGGTGAGGACGTGTTCGAGGGTGGCCCGCGTCGCGGCGACGGACAGGGCGTTGCCGGCGAGGGTGCCGCCGACGCCGCCCATGTCCACCAGGTCCAGGTCGGCGCGGCCGAGCAGCCGGTCGGCGAGGTCGGCGGAGAGGCCGTAGGCGCCGGCCGGGATGCCTCCGCCGATGGCCTTGCCGATGGTGAGGACGTCGGGCTCCAGGTCCCAGGCTGCGGTGCAGCCGCCGGGGCCGGCGGAGAAGGTGTGGGTCTCGTCGTTGATCAGGAGCGTGCCGTGGCGGCGGGTCAGCTCACGGACGCCCTCGAGGTAGCCGGGGTCCGGCAGGACGATGCCGATGTTGGTGAGCGCGGGTTCCATGAGGACGGCTGCCACGTCGCGGTGGGCGAGTTCGCGCTCGAGGTGGTCCAGGTCGTTGAACTCGGCGACGCGGCTGGTGAGGGTGACGTCGCAGGGCGCGCCGACGTTGCCGGGGCGGGCGGTGCCGTGGCCGTCGGGGCCGGTCACGATGAGGGACTCGTCGACACTGCCGTGGTAGCAGTAGCTGTTCACGAGGATCTTGGGGCGGGCGGTGACGGCGCGGGCGAGGCGGACGGCCCAGCGGTTGGCGTCGGTCGCGGTGAGCGCGAAGCTCCAGTGGGTGGGTCCGAACCGGCGGGTCAGCTCCGCTCCGACCCACTCCGCGTCCTCGGTGGGCAGCATCGCGGTGGCGCCGCCGAGCGT
This sequence comes from Streptomyces sp. NPDC051315, assembly GCF_044455165.1. NCBI lineage: Bacteria > Bacillati > Actinomycetota > Actinomycetes > Kitasatosporales > Streptomycetaceae > Streptomyces > Streptomyces sp. NPDC051315. The sequence continues at coordinate 398,750 of NZ_JBITEN010000005.1, read as the reverse complement.
GGTGAACCGGTGCTGCACCGCGTCGGCGACGGCGGCCGGGGAGTGGCCCGCCATGGCGCCGGTGTCGCCCAGGCAGAAGTCGATGTAGTCGTGCCCGTCGATGTCGCGGACCCGGGCGCCGCGCGCTGAGTCAAGGTAGCGGGGGAACGCGCCGGCCGTCTTGTTCATCCAGGTCATCGGCACTCGGCCGAAGAGGTGGTCGGCGCGGGCGTGGGCGGCCCGGGAGCGGGGGTTGCGCCGTTCGGCCTCCGCGCTCTCGCGGGCCAGCAGCTGACGCAGTCGGGCACGGTCCATGGCACACCCCGGACGGGAGAGACGGATGAGTGCCCGAAATCTACGATCGAAACAGTGGGAAAACAAGCACCGGTCGATCGAATCGAGCGTGGACTCGCTCGAATCGATCGGCTCATTCTCCGCAGCGATCGATTCCACCGTCGGGCAGGGCCTCCGCCCTGACCTTGGTCACCGCCGCCGCCACCTGCTCCTGCACGGCCTCCGCCGGGGGCGCGCCCCGCACTGCGGCGACCAGGTCGCGGGCGAGGTGGTGCAGTTTGGTGTTGGTGTGCTGGGAGGCCTCCACCAGGACCCGCCAGGCGTCCTCCGCGCTCAGCGCGAAGGACGCCATGAGGATGCCGCGGGCCAGGTCGATGACCGGGCGGGTCTGCATGGCACGGCGGAGCTGTACGACCTCGACGCGCAGGTCCCGCTCGGCGTCGCCGGCGCCGTCGTGCCGACCGTTCGGGTGGGGCACGTCGTCGTCGCGGTGGGGGTCGGGGTCGGCGAACAGGCCCTCCGTCCCGGTGAGGGCGAGCAGCCGCTCGACGACGGGACCGGCCGAGCGGATGGTCAGGGTCTTGCCCTGCTTCAGACCCTGCTCGCGCGCGGCGATCAGCACGTTCAGGGCGGAGCAGTCGCAGAACACCACCTCGTGGAGGTCGAGGTCGATGCCGCCGACCGCGGCGGCCAGGGCCGCACGCAGGGCGTGGTCGAGCTGCTCGGCGGACTCGAGGTCGAGCTCCCCGCGCACCGCCACGACGACGCGGTCACCGTCCGGGCGGAGGGCGATCTCGGGCACGAGCACGGTCCGGGCGGGTGGCGCCCCGCTCGTCTCGGCCGGTACGCGATCGTCCCCGACGCCAGGGTTCGCGTCGTACACAGGCTCCGACATGACCGCCTCCCCGGTCACCTTTCATGTGGTTCCAGATTCACCCGAGAGCACATCACACGTCAACTGATACACGAAATCGAGTTCAGGCTTTTGTATACGTGAATACTTGGCCCTAGGATGGGCCTCATGGAGGGAGTGCCTGAGCCGCATACCGGATGGACGTTCCTGACCAACCACGCCCGCGTGCTGGCGGTCATCTGGGACAACCGTCACGCCCGGATCCGCGACATCGCCGCGCACTGCCGGCTCACCGAACGCGCCGTCCAGAAAATCATTTCCGATCTCGAGCGGGACGGCTACCTGTCCCATACGCGCGAGGGGCGCGGCAACACCTACCGGATCGAGCCCGGCAAGGTACTGCGCCACCCGGCGGAGGCGGGTCTGACCGTGGCGTCCCTGCTCTCCCTGCTGGTCCACGACGAGGTCCACCGCTCCCGGCACCCCGAGCCCGACGCCCACGGGGCGTGAGCGCGACAGAGGGGCCGTTCCCGACGCGAATGGGGGACGCCTCCCCTCTGCGCCGGACGCAGGTGGGGTGCGGCCGCCGGGCCTGACGTGACGCGGGCCCGCCGACGCCGGGCGCCGCAGGGCAGCGGCCACGGCGTACGAGTCGAGGGCGGCACGGCGTACCGGCCAAGTCGGGGCGAGCCAAACCTCGTTGCGGCCGAGCGAGACGAAGGTCACGAATACGTATCGGACATTTGACCCGTGAATCTTCACACGAGCGTCACACGTTGGCTAGGTTGACGCCCAGGCCGCACGACCGACTCCGGCGAACCCCGCCGGCCGCGCGGCCTCCGCCGAGTCCGTGACACCAGTGGTACGGCCGGAGCCGGGGACCGTCCAACCCCGGGGTGGGATGCTCGACCGCCCTACGGCGCAGCGAGCTCGGGGCATCCTGGGACAGGACGGCCCGCATCCACCGCCCACTCGGCCGGCGGAGCACGGAAGGAGTACGTCTTCCATGGCGACGGATCGCACCCCGCTCCCCACGGGCCCGGGTTCCGCACGCTTCGAGGACATGGGCGAGCCGAGCCATGCGGAGATCCAGCAGCGGGTCAGGGCGCTCTACGACCGGGCCGAGACCGACACCGGGACCTTCAACGCCACCCGCGCCATGAAGAGCGGCCGCCGCAGGACCGTCACCTCCGTCGCCAACAGCGGGCGCCGGGCGGCCGATCCGTCGCTGGAGGCCGTCGCCCGGCAGTGGTTCGACGTGGCGCGCAGCCGGCTCGGGCCGACCGCCCCCGCTTCCCTGCCGTCCGATCGCCTGCCCGAGCGCCCGGCCCGGCCCGCACGTCCGCAGCGACCGGCAGGCTCCGACGCCGTACGGGAGCTGGAGGCGGCCGGCGGCCGGCTCGAGCTCGAGGCGGTCGAGCGGCGGGGGCCGGAGCCGACGGGGCGGGCCGTGGCCGCGCTGCCGGCGGCGCCCGCGCCCCGGCAGGAGGAGCCCAGGGCCCTGCTGCCCGCGCCCTCCTCCGCCCCGGCGGCGGCGCGGCCCGGGCTGCGGAACACCAAGGAGCAGATCCGGCGCAAGCTCACCACGGCCCGTGAGGTGCTGGCCCGCGGCGTCGCGCAGCCGGTGGCGTCGCTCCTGGCGATCGAGTCACGTCCGGCCGAGCGGACCTGGGAGCCGGTCGGGCGGACCTGGGACACCGGGGAACTGCCCGCCTACCCGCCGACGACGGACACGTGGTCGGGACAGTGGACGGGCCTCGGCTCCGACGCGTCCGGGACGACGGACGCCGACGGCCTGGCCCCGACCACCGGAACCGGCTTGCCCGCCGCCGCTCGCGGCACCCTGACACCGGAACCCGTCCTGCAACCGCCCGTGTCCGGCTTCCCGGCCCCCGAGACCGGCCTCCTCGCGGCCAGTTACGGCCTCATGGCACCCTCCACCGGGCTCCCGACGCCGCAAGCCGCTCTCCCCGCACCCGACTTCGCCCTTACGACGCCGCAAGCCGCTCTCCCGGCACCCGACTTGGCCCTCCCGACACCGGAAGCCGTCCTGCCCGCACCCGACTTCACCCCTCCGACGCCGCAAGCCGCAGTGTCCGCACCGGACGTCGCCCTCCCGACGGCGCAAGCGACCCTCCCCGCACCGGAGTTCGTCCTGCCGACATCGCAAGCGGCCCTCCCCGCATCCGAGTTCGCCCTCCCGGTCCCCGGCACCGCCGTGCCCGCAGCCGCCGTCAGCGCCCCGGCCCCGGCCCTCGCCCCCTCCGCCCCCGTCCAAGCCCCCACCGGTGCCACCACCTACGGATCCGGCCCCGCCTACCTCGGCAAGGCGGAGAAAGCCCTCGCCTTCGCCCGTGCCCAGATCGGGCGGCCGTGCGTGTGGGGAGCGACGGGACCGGAGTCCTACGACTGCTCCAGCCTCACCCAGGCCGCCTGGAAGGCCGCCGGGGTGACGCTGCCGCGGGCATCCGTCGACCAGGCGCGGGCGTTCCCCCGGGTCGGCCACGACGATCTGCGCCCCGGCGACCTCGTCTTCTTCTTCGACGACCTGAGCCACACCGGCCTGTGCACGGGCAACGGCATGATGATCCACGCGCCGGGCCCCGGCGCGTCCATCCGCGAGGAGTCGGTGCACGACCTCGGCGAGGGCGCGCTGCGCGGCGCGGTACGGCCCGCCTGAGGCGCGTCCGCCCTCCCCTACCCGCCCCTCTCCCCGCCGTGCCCTCTCCCCCGCCTGGCGGTGAGCCGTGGCCGGTAAGCGTGCATCGCGGTGCGCCGCACGGCGGTCACACTGGCCTCCGGCCCGGCGAGAACACGGCGAAGGCCCGGCGAGGGAGGGGTGGCCCGATGGGGGACGCGCGGGAGACCGTACGCAAGGTCGGCCGGGGACGCGAACGGCCCGGCTGCCCGGTGAGCCGTGGGCCGGACGGGTCCTGGCAGATCCACGGCTACGCGGCCACCCGCGAGGTGCTGCGCAGTACGCGGACCGTGCAGGCCGGGCTCGGCATCGAGACGGTGGAGACTCCCACCTGCTCTCCGAGGGGTGCTCCGACGCGGAGATCCTCGGCGAGTGCCTGACGTACGCGGCGGCGGGCATGGTCACCACCCGCGAGTTCATCTGTCTCGCCGCCTGGCACCTCTTCGAAGACCGGGAGCTTTTCGACCGGTACCGGGCGGCGGACGAGCCGGAGCGGCTCGGCCTGCTGCAGGAGATCCTGCGGCTGGAACCCGTCGTCGGACGGCTGTCGCGCCGGGCGACCGCACCCCTGCGGCTGCCCACGCGGGACGGCGGGACCACGGTCCCTCCCGGCGAGCTGATCACCGTCTTCGTCGACGAGGCCAACACCGACCCGGACGTCGTGGGCCCCGACCCGTACCTGCTGCGTCCGGGCCGGGCCCTGGAGCTGGGGCCGGGGGCGGCCGGGCTGCCTTCGGGGACGGTGCGCACCGCTGTCCGGGTGCCGCCGTCGCCGTACTGGAGGCGGACGTCCTGCTCAGCCGGCTCCTCGCGCTCGACGGCCTGCGGATGACCGGCGAGCCGCGGGTGTCGTTCATGGACGACATCGGCGGCTACGAGATCAGGAACCTGACGGTGGCGGTGTCCGCGGGGCGCTGAGGCCGGGCCTAGCGGACGGCCGGGTTCGGGCGCATCTGCCCCCTCCTGGCGTTGTTGTAGATGCGCAGGAGGTGCTTCGAGACGGCGCACGGCACGGTGTCCACATAGCACTGGCGGCAGGTGCGGACGTGCTCCTCATAGGTGGCACGCGCCTGGTGCAGAGCATCCTCAGGAGTGGTCATGGGGGGTCCTCCAGACGGAACGACGGGGTCGGGGCCGGTATTACTTGCCAGTAGCCCCACCTGAAGATGAAAGTTGATCACGTTACTGTCGGTAGCGGAAACTCTGATTCCGGCCGCTTCCCGGAACCGCCCCGGCACATGGCGTGAACCGGCCCCTGAGTGCGAGGATCGCCGGATCCGATCCGCTACCACAACGGGAGGCCGGCTTGGGCGGCAAGGACGACGGACGGCGTGCGGCGGCGGTGTTCGACGCGCTGGGGTCCGGATACGAGAAGGCGTTCGCGCACTCGGAGGCGCATCTCCGGTCCCTGGAGTGGCTGCTGGGCCGGCTGGCGCCGGGCAGCCGGGTGCTGGACGTCGGCAGCGGGACGGGCCGGCCGACGGCCGCCACCCTGGCCGGAGCGGGACACGACGTGCTGGGGGTCGACGTCTCCCCCGTGATGGTGGACCTCGCCACCCGGCAGGTGCCCGGGGCGACGTTCCGGTGCGGGGATGTGCGGGATCTCACGCTGGACGAGAGCTCGTACCACGCGGTCTGCGTGTACTTCTCCCTGCTGCAGATGGAGCGCGCGGAACAGGCCGCTCTGCTCGGCCGGCTGACGCGGGCGCTGCTGCCGGGCGGCAGTCTCGTGCTCGCCACCGTGCCGCTGGACGTCGAGGGAGTCGACGCCGTCTTCATGGGGCAGCCGGTGCGGGTCACCAGCTTCGCCGGTGCGGACCTGGCCGACGTGGTGGCCGGGGCGGGACTGACGGTGCTGGCCGAGGAGAACACGCTGTTCACCCCCGACCATCCCGAGGCCGGCCCCGAGCCGCACCTCTTCCTGTACTGCGGGCGGGAGTAGGGACGTACTGCGGGCGGGGGGGGAGCGCTCAGACGTCGGCGCGGGACGCGAGGGACAGCACCAGAGCCGCCGATCCCGTGCCGAGGAGCGCGCCGGCGACGACGTCACCCGGGTAGTGCACGCCGGTGTGGACCCGCGAGTAGCCCACCGCGCAGGCGAGCAGGCCCAGCGGGACGGCGGCGGCCGGGAGGGCCGGGCCCACGGCGGCCGCGAAGGCGACGGCCGAGGCGGTGTGCCCGGACGGGAAGGACGCGGAGTCCGGCATCGGCACATGGCGCCCCGGGAACGGCGAGTCCTCGGCGCGGTGCGGTCGCGGCCGGCGTACCAGCCGCTTGCCGGCCAGGTTGGCGGTGGCCGAGGCCACGCCGACGGCCGCGACGCCGAGGACGGCGGCGCGGCGCCCCCGTCCGCCCCGCAGGGCCAGGCCCGCGGCGACGGCGAAGGAGAGCTTGGAGTGGTCGGCGGCCGCGGACAGCCGGCGCAGCGCGGTGTCCAGGGTGGGCGTCCTGGTGACGGTGACCGCCTCGTACAGCGCCTGGTCCAGGGTCGCGAGGTCGCGCACGAGTCGCAGGGCGGAGAACTTCGGTCGGCGGTCAGACATCGTACGCATCCTTGATCGTGCGGGGGTCGGGGTGGCCGAGTGCGAGGCGGACGATGCGCCGCCAGTCGATGGCCGGTGGCGCGTAGGCGGCGCCGGGACGGTGCCGGGGCACCCGGACCCGGAGCACGCTGGGCCGCACCGTGCACACCACCGGGGCGGGCAGTTCGAGCGCCTCGCCGTCGACGGCCACCGGGATGCGGTCCCGGTCGGCCTCGACGACCACGCGCCGGGCGGTGAGGGAGGTGATGCCGCTGGCCCGTTCGCCGAGCAGGGCCAGTTCGGCGGCCTGGGCGGCGCCCTCCACGCGGACGCCGATCACGCCGAGCAGCCCGGTCTCCAGACGAGGGCGGCGGCCGCCGCCGAGCGGGTCGGCGCGGGCGTAGGCGTTGTTGCTGACCAGGACGGCCTGCGGCGCGTGGATACGGACGTCGTCCGCGTGGACGTCGAGGGTGGGGCCGGCGCCGCCCTGCAGCAGGTCGGGCAGGTGCTCCAGGGCGGTGGCGGCCTTGGCGTCGCGGTACTCGGGGTTCTGCACTATCTCCGCGTACGCCCCGAAGGAGACGGTGTTGACGAAGGCCCGCCCGGCGACGTCCCCCAGGTCGACCCGGAGTTCGACGCCGTTGATGAGGGCGTCGAGGCTGCGCACGGGGTCGGTGCGGTCCAGGCCGAGGTCCATGGCGAAGTGGTTGCGGGTGCCGGCGGCGACGACCAGGAACGGCAGGCCGTGTTCGGCGGCGACGGCCGCGACGAGCGCCTGGGTGCCGTCGCCCCCCGCGACACCGAGCAGGTCGGCGCCCTCGGCGACGGCCTTGCGGGCCTCCACGACCGGGTCGGTCCAGCCGTCGTCCGTGCCGAGCAGGACCACCCGGGCGCCCAGCGCCTCGGCACGTTCGACGAGACGGTGCTTCTCGACCTTTCCGCCGCCCGAGCGCACGTTCATGATCAGGACGGGCCGGCGGGGCGGCCGGGTGCGGCGGCCGTGGGTACCCCTGGGCCGGCGCAGGCTGCGCAGCGCGGTCCGGGCGGAGGCGAGCGCGGCCGCCCACAGCGCGAGCGCGCCCACGGCCACCACCCACAGCCCCGACGCCGCGTACAGCACCAGGACGCCGACGGGCGCGGTCACGGCCAGCAGGCCGCCCAGGAGCCGGGCCCCGCCCCGGTGCGCGAGCATCCACCACACGCCCGCCCCGGCCAGCGCGAGTCCGGCGAGGCCGGCGAGCAGCACCAGCCAGCCGCCGGAGCCGGCCCCCGCGCCCACCACCGCGGCGCAGCCGGCGACGAGCAGCAGGGCGAGCCTGGCCCATCCCCGCGCGCGGCCGACCCCGCCGTACGGGCGGACCTGGCCGCCGGTCGTCGTCGTACGTGTCTCGTTCACCCTGCGCCCGCCATCGTGCGAAGTCCCCCTGTTCCGCCTGGACGGCGCCAACGGTATCCCGCCCGCTGCGGACACCCGCGGCCCGCCGCGTCCATGGTCATGACGGGCGGGACCGCTCGGCATCCCGGGCGGACGGTCGGTCAATTGTCCATGCCGCAGCAGCCGCCCGCGCCGGGGGTCCCGGGGGCCGTGTCGAGGCGGCAGAAGCAAGACGCCTCGACGGGTACGTCCGTCAGCGCGGCCGCGAACCTCAGCTGCTGGGCGACGATCCGGGCCTCCCCCTCCTTGCCGAGCCGTACGAGGCACTCGTGGAGCCCGTGCAGGGACCAGACGTTGCCGGGGTGCTGGGAGGAGCGGGGCAGCGTGTCGTCGAGGCCGAGATCGGCGCGGTAGACCGCCTCGGCCTCCGCGACGCGGCCCTGCTCCAGGAGGAGGGCGCCGTACGCGTGACGGGTGGGCTGCATCCAGCCCCACGGCTCGTCGTAGGGGAGGCTGTCGTCCAGGACGATCGAGCGTTCCAGGGCGGCGAAGGCGGCGTCGTGGTCGCCCTTGCGGTACTCCAGCTCGCCGTCGAGCATCGCGGAGGCGATCGCGAGGATGTCGGCGCAGGTGTTGTTGAACAGCATGCGGGTCTCGGGGACCCGGGCGACGGCCTCGCCGAACAGCCGGCGTTCGGCCTCCGCCTCCGGGATGCGGCCGGTCGCGGAGAGCGCGACGCCGCGGGCGTAGTGCCGCATCGCGGTGGTCATGCTGTACAGCTCGGGGTCGGCGGGCGCCGGCAGATCCAGGATGTCGGCCCAGCGCCCGAAGCGGATCAGCACGTGCACCCGCATGGCGAGGAAGGCCTCCAGCCAGTCCGCCATGGGCGGGCTCTCCACCCGCAGCAAATCCTCCGGAAGGGACGCCTCCAGTCGGTCGGCGGCCTCCAGGGCGACCCGCGCCTGGCCGAGGAACATCGCCCCGTAGATCTTGAAGTGGTAGTTGTGGGCCCGGTAGAGGGTGTAGAAGTTCATCGCCCCGGCCCGCGCGTGGTACTTCTCGTCGGCGGCGATCGCCCTCGTGTTGTCCGACACCACCGCGCGGTAGTCGCCGCACAGCACCTCCAGGTGCGAGGGCATGTGCTGCAGGTGCCCGGCATCGGGCACCAGGTCGCGCAGCCGGTCGGCGACCGGCAGGGCCTTCTCGGGAGCCGGCGACATCTCCATCAGGTGGAGGTAGAAGTGCAGGATGCCGGGGTGGTCGGTGGCGGCCCCGTCGGCGAGCGCGCGGTCCAGCACCGCCTTGGCCTCCAAGGTGCGGGCGCCCTCGGCGGGCTCGCCGGTGCGCTGGTCCCACAGCTGCCAGGGCGTGAGGTTCATCAGGGCGTCGGCGTACAGGGCGGCGACGTCCGGGTCGTCCGGGGCGAGTTCGTGGACGGCGCGCATGGCGTCGGCGTAGGGGGCGTTCCACACCGAGCAGTCCATCGCGGGCCGCTCCTGCGGGTAGCGGGCGCGCAGCGCGCCGATCAGGGCCCGTTCGACGGGGGTGGCGCGCACGGCCTTCGCGTGGGCGCGCTCGACCGCCTCATGGGTGCGGGCGACGGTCCGCACCAGGTCCTGTTCGTCGAAGAACTCCCAGGGCTTGTTGTAGTTGGGGCCCAGGGCGTAGGCGATGCCCCAGTACGCCATCGCGCAGTCGGGGTCCGCGCGGGCGGCGGCCTCGAAGCAGGCGACGGCCTCCTCGTGGTGGAAGCCGTACGACCAGACCAGGCCGCGGTCGAACCAGCGTTGCGCCTCGGGGGACGAGGTGGTGACGGGTCGGCCGTGGGTGCCGAGGTCGTAGTCGTACTCCGTGTGCTCCATGGCGCTCCCTGGTCGCGTGGCATCCGTCCCGGCTCCCGGGCCGGTGGTGTCGCTCGGAGCGGCCGGTCCGGTCACTCCGGTCGCTCCGAGCGACATATACCGCGCGGCCCGGTGGAGGGGCGGCTCCTCCCCTCCGGGTGCACCCGAACGTGCCCCCTTCGCGCGGGGAGAAGCCGCGGGGACCTCAGTACGGACGCTTGGCGGAACGGCGCAGAAGGACGAACCCTCCGATCACCAGCAGCCCTCCGGCGGCCGCGGGCCACAGGTCGGCGCCGGTGTCGGCCAGTCCGCCCTGGGCCTGCGGCGCGGGGACGACGGGGGTGTCGCCCGCGTCGGCGGGGGGCGGGGTCTGCGTCGGCGCGGTCGCGGCGTTGCCGGTGTCGCTCTGCGTGCCGCCGCCGTTCTGCGCGCCGGGGTCCTGGGCGGGCGGGGCCGCCGCCTGGGTCGACTTGGTGGTGGGCTTCGCGTAGGCGCGGGGTTCCGCGCTCACCGGGGTGTCCGCGTCACCGGCGTCACCGGCGGCGGGGTCGGGGTCGGCGGGTGCGGTCTCCGCGGGGTCGGTCCCGGGTGCCTCGGGGTTCTGGGCGGGGGGCTGCTGCCCTCCCTGGTCCTGGTCCTGGTCCTGGTCCTGGCCCTGGTCCTGGCCCTGCTCCTGGCCGGAGCCGTTGTCCGCGCCGTCGCCGGTCCCGTTGTCACCGGCGCCGTTGTCGCCGCCGTTGTCACCGGCGCCGTCGTTCCCTCCGTTGTCGCCGCCGTCGTTCCCTCCGTTGTCGCCGCCGTCGTTCCCTCCGTTGTCGCCGCCGGAGCCGGCGCCGCAGGTGCGGCCCTCGTTGATGCAGTCGACCATCTGGCCCATCAGGTCCTCGTCGAAGACGTTGATGAAGTCACCGTGGTCCGTGACCGGCTTGTGCAGCTGCTCGGGGAAGGAGTCCACCGCGAACAGCGGGGTCGTGCGCCCGCCGTCCTGGAGGCTGGGCGCGTCGACGTCGTAGACGATCCGCTGGACGAGCTGCGGGATGGCCCGGAAACCGGCCGGGCAGCCGCCGTCGGCGCCGGCGAACGCCACATGGGTGCGGTGGTTGGCGCTGTCGATGTTGGTGCCGTCCCAGCAGCTCTGGAAGCGGAAGGTGCGCACCACGTCGCTGCCGTCCGGGCAGAGCGGGTACTTGTCCTTGAGCTGACGGTCCTCGAAGCCGGTGCAGCTCCAGGACGCGTTGGCGTTGGCCGTGCCGTTGACGAAGGCCTTGGCGTCGCCGGTGATGATGCGCAGCAGCCGGGGCATGGCCGTGACCTCGCCGCGCGCGTTGCCGACGAAGGTCATCGTGACCTCCTTGGGCGTCACGATCTCACCGGCGTTGCCCTCGATGCCGCCGCCCGGAGCCTGGGCGTCCCGCTCCTGCGTGCCGTTCTGCAGCCGCAGCACCGGCCAGAAGTACGAGGACCTGTCGCCCTGGTCGACGCAGCTGGTCTCGGCGTTCGCGAGGTCGTCGTCCGAGGCGAAGGCGTCGTTGGCCTGGTTGCCGACGTAGTCGTGGAAGTGGTGGGCGCCGTTGGTGACACCGGGCGCGACGATCACGTTGTCGGAGTTGAACAGGCCGTTGGCGTTGACGCCGCAGCTGGTGCTGAAGGTGCCGCGGGAGGCGTCGGCGGTCGCGGGCGGGGTCTGCTGGGCAGGCTGGATCGTGGTGATGTCCGCGTAGTCGGCGGCCACGGGGCCGTTCCCGGCCTGCCCGCCGTTGCCCTGCTGGCCGTCGTCCTGCTGGCCGTCGTCGCCCTGCCCGCCGTTCTGCTCCTGACCGTTCTGGTCCTGACCGTCCTGGCCCTGGTCCTCCCGGCCCTGACCGTCCTGGTTCTGACCGTCCTGCCCCTGGCCGGCCTCGCCCGCCTGGTCGTCGGCGGTGCGCAGGCTGCACGCGGCGAGGTCCTCCAGGCCCTCCGGGCGGTCCCCGGCGCGCTCGATGGCGACCGCGATCCGCTCGATGGTCGCGCCGCGCTTCTCCTTCAGCGGGTTCATCACCGCGTTGTCGGCGAAGCCGGCGTCCTCACGCACGGCCTGTGCCGAGCCCTGGAGTTGCCGGTAGGCGGCGGCGATCTGCTCGTCCAGCAGGGCGAGTTCGCGGTCGACCTCCTGCGCGGCCGCGTCCGGCACGCTGGTCAGCCGGCTGCCGACGTCCGGGCAGTCGATGGTGACGGAGCCCGACGTCCAGGGCGTTCCGGAGTCGTCCTCGGTCGCGGACGCGTAGACGTTGGCGGCCATCATCCCTCCGCCGCCCAGCATCAACGCGACCGCGGCGAAGGTCGCGCGCCGTCCGCCCGTCGGGCGTCTGCGCCTGTTGTGTCCCACGGAGTGCTCCAAAACCTCGTCGACGGCCAGGACATGAAATCCCCCGGCCCAATACGCAGCCGGACCCCGCAGTGTTCAACCGCCCCGAGAATTCACAGCAATCTCTTGCAGACAGGCCCTGTCCTGCGCTTCCGCCGGTACCTCAGGGAGGTGTCCCGGTTCCGGACGCTCCGGCTCCGCGTGCTCGGGTGCGGGCCGGGACAGGATCCGCCGCCGTCTCCCCCGCCCTTCGTGGAGCAGGCCCAGGACGAGGGCGGCGGCGACGGCGACGAGGTGTTCACGGCCGGCGAGGTTGGGCCGGGCGATCGACTCCCACACCATCGAGCCGCCGGTGAGGAGGAAGACGACGGTGGCACGGCGGACGACCGAGAGGTACGTGAAGAGACCCACGACGGCCGCGGACGGACCGGTGTCGAGCACCTGCCCCGCCTCGGGCGGCAGTCCGAACCCCCACCGGTCCGGCCCCGCCGCGATCATCACCCGTGCCGTGAGGGTGCCGGCCAGTGTGGTCGCGTAGGCGACCGCCAGGGTCCGTGCTCGCCCGAGGGTGACCTCGGCCAGGGCGAAGGCCAGGAACAGCTGGGTGATGCCGGCCCACACCGGCAGGTCGAGCGCCGGGACGTACAGGGAGACCGGGGTGCGCAGCAGGGCCAGCCACAGGGGCAGGTCGCCCTGGACCCCGCCGAGGGCCCGCACCACCTCCGCGCCGGCCGGCCGCTGCGCGAGGGCGTGGAAGAAGATCACGCCACCGCAGGCGACGAACGCCAGCAGGAGCCGGGACGGCCCCCGTCGGCGCAGCCGTCGTACCGGGTCGACGACGATGGCGTGCCACTCGGCGCGCAGCGTGCGCCCGGTGAAGGCGGCCGCACGCCGCGCCGCACCGGCCCGGTGCCCGCTGTCGGCGGCGTCGCCCCACCGCCCCTCCGTGCCGCCCTGTCGCCGTCGCCGTGCCGGACCCACGATCCCCACCGTCCTCCCCAACCACTCGCCACGCGCCCATCCGGGCGTACGGCCGCATCTCGTCCCCGTACGAGCGGTTGGCCGTGGAGGTGGCGGGCCGCACGCCGGGTCGGTCGCCCCGGTAGACGCCGAGACGGCCGTCGGGGATCACTCCGAGCCCGTGACCGGGGCGAATGCCGGGTTCCCCTCCGGTGGACTGCCGTACCCCGCGCCCCTGACAGCCCGTCACGACCCCGTAACACCGATCGGATAATCTCACCGCGTGAAACGCACTGACCAGCGGACCATGACACCGGCCCCGTTACCGAGGCGGACATCGTGAGCGGCCCGTCGCCCGTGGCGGCCCGGCCCGCCGCCGATCCCGTACCGGCCCTGCTGGCCGACGGCGTCCTCACCGAACAGCTCGCCCTCGCCGCGCCGGAGCACACCCGCGTGGTCGTGGCGCGGTACGAGATCCCGCCGGGCGGGGAGCTGCCCTGGCACTACCACGAGGGCAGGGTCGTGGCGGTGGTCACCGCCGGGACGCTCACCCGGACCCTGGCGGACGGTTCCGAGTGCGTCACCACCGCCGGCGAGTGCATCGTGGAGCCCGTGGGACCGCAGGGCGTGCACAAGGCGGAGAACCGGGGGACGCAGACCCTGAGCATCTGTGCCCTGTTCTTCCTGCCGGCCGGCAGCCCGTTGTCCACGCGTGCGGCGGCACCGGACGCGGCGGTGCGCCACTGAGCGCGCGCGGAGCAGGGACGGGAACGTGTGCGGGATCCCGGCCGGTTCGGACGGTGGGAGAAGTCGGCGCCGGCCGGGAGCGGACGGTGTCTCCGGAGAGCACGGCCGCTCCCCCACCGTAGAGCGGCCGGGGCGGATCCGCCCGGTGAGGGGGCGCGGCGGGTGACGGCATACCGGTGGGCCCGGCCCCGCATCGGGGCCGGGCCCACCGGACCGGTCCTGGCCGCTCAGCCCTGGCGGGCCTTGGAGCGGGGTTCCTTCTTGTTGATGACGAAGGTCACCCCCTTGCGGCGCACCACCTGGGCGCCGGGCCTGGACTTCAGCGAGCGCAGGGACTTGCGCACCTTCATGACTGCCTCCTCCGGTCGGACACCCTCCGCCCGAACGCACTTCGGCCGTACGCACTCCGGTCGTACGCACTCCGGTCGTCCGAACGCCGCTCGAACGCACTCCGGTCGTGCGCCGAGGTCACCGTTCCTCGCGGAAGGCGACGTGGCGTCCCGCCACGGGGTCGTACTTGCGCAGGACCAGCCGGTCGGCGTCGTTCCGACGGTTCTTGCGGGTCACGTAGGTGACACCGGTGCCGGCCGTGGACCTCAGGGTGATGACGGGGCGCGCCGTGCTGCGTGCCATGGGGAACCTCCTTCCACCGACACGCACCGCATCCTCTGCATTGAGCCGTGCATGTCAGTCACGCCGTACAACGGAGGAGGGGGTTGGGACATTCCCGCATTCCGGAGTGGGCGCGGCCTCGTCGCCCCGCCGCGTCGGTCCGGGCGGGCGCGCCCCCTCGCCCCGCCGGTCGGTCCGGGCGCGCCCCCTCGCCCCGCCGGTCGGTCCGGGCGCGCCGCGCGCTCGGCAGGCGCGGGGCAGGCTCGCGCCGGCCGCCGCGACCTGCCCGTCCGGTGTGTCGGAGGCCTCGGATACAGTGCTCCGCCGGTACCGGGTGGACCGGTGCCGGAAAGAAGGGGAGACAGCGGTGCGCTTCGGGGTGGGGAACGTGGGGCGGGGCCTGGTGGTGGCGGCCTTGCTGACGGGTGTGGCGACGGGATGCGGGCAGACCGGGCAGGACTCGGAAGCGTCCTCGAAGGCGTCGGCCAAGGGGGCGGCGAAGGCCACCGCCGAGGTCGCGGCGCGCGGGGGCAGCGTCGGCGCCGACGGGTCCGCCTGTGAACTGCCCGTCACCTTCGACATCGCCGAGTTCTGGAAGGCCGAGGCCGTCGACTCGGCCTCGCGGGAGGGCGACACCGGCGACGAGCTGACCGACGAGCTCGCCGACGCGCTGCTCCGTCAGGGCCCCGTCACCATGGCCTGCGAGGTCGACGCCAAGCCCGCCGGGAAGATCGGTTTCCTGCGCGTGTGGACCGGCGAGCCGGGCGACGCCGACGCCCGCGCCGTGCTGGAGGACTTCGTCACCGCCGAGAGCGGGTCGAGCGGGGCGACGTACCGCACCTTCGAGGCGGGCGGCCTCACCGGCGCAGAGGTGGAGTACGTCACCACCAGTGAGCTGCTGGAGGAGACGAAGAAGGAGCGCGCCCTCGCCGTGACCACGCCCGACGGCCCGGTCGTGCTGCATCTCGGCGGCATGGACACCGAGGAGCACGAGGCGATGCTCCCGGCGTTCGAGCTCGCCAAGGGCACCCTGAAGGCGACCGCCTGACGGTCCGCCGGCGTCCGTCAGCTCCGGAGCAGCTCGCGCATCCTCGCGGCGGCCCGGACGGCGGCGTCGGCGCAGCAGTTGTTGAACAGCACGTGCACCTGCTCGGCCCGTCCGGCCAGCGCGCGCACCCGGGGCAGCCACTCCCGCAGTTCGTCGTCGGTGTACTCGTGGCGGAAGCGGTCCTCCTTGCTGCCCGTCCCCCAGGCCGGGCTGCGGCCGTGGAAGCGCACGACCGCCAACCGCGAGGAGGTCACGGGCGTGACGGGTGGCACCGCGGACGGCAGTGACGGCTCCATGTCGACGGCGACGGCGGAGAATCCGTACGACCGCAGCAACTCCGCGGTCGTCCGCTCCTGTTCGCCGCGCCACCAGTCGGGGTGCCGGAACTCCACGCAGACGGGCCACCCCGCGGTGCGCTCGGCGCACTGGGCGAGGACCTCCCGCGCCCGCGCCCCGGGCCGCAGCCACGGCGGGAACTGGAACAGGACGGCACCCAGCCGGCCCGCCTCCCGCAGCGGCCGCACGCCGTCCGCGAACCGCCGCCACACCTCGTCCAGCGCCTTCGGGGAACGGATGTCGTCGGGCAGCCCGGGCGGGAGCACCGCGGACCGGGTGGGGTGGCCGGTCAGCAGGGAGAAGGCCTTCACGTCGAACACGAAGCCGTCGGGTGTGCGCTCCGCCCACAGCCCGCTGGTGCGCTCGCTCGGCAGGGCGTAGTACGTCGAGTCCGCCTCGACGACCCGGAAGCGTTCGGCGTAGTGCCGCAACCGGCCCTCCGCGTCCCGCCGTCCGGTCGGGTACCAGCCGCTGCCGACGAGCGCCCGGTCCGTCCACGAACAGGTGCCGACCACTATCTCGCCCATGGCGGGCGGTTACCCCGAAGAACGCGGGAACCACCACCCTCCCCGGTAGCGACGCGGATCCTCGCGCCCGCCGAGCAGCCGATCCCCCCCTCGAAGTCAGCAGTCCTGGTGCACGACATGACCGCCCGTCACCGTCAGGGGGACCGGCGCGTCCGCCAGTTCGCCCGCGGGAGCCTCCACCGGGTCCACGGAGAACGCGGTGAGGTCGGCCCGGAAACCGGGCGCGATCCGTCCCGCGGCGTCCTGCTCCCCCGCCGCGCGGGCCGCGTGGGTGGTGCAGCCCTCCAGGGCTTCGAGGCCGGTCAGGCCCGGTCGCCGGGAGGCCGCGCCCCGGGGGCTGCGGGCCGTCGCCAGGACCGCCCGGACGTCGTGGTGGGCGATGGGCCAGTCCGAGCCGAGGGCGAGAGTGGCGCCCGCGTCGCGCAGGTCGCGCAGGCGCCAGGCGTGGGCGGCCCGTGCGGCGCCGAGCCGGCGGGACCACTCGTCGGTGCCGTCGGGGCGGGTGTAGGCGGTGTGCGGAGGCTGCATCGAGGCGGCCACCCCGACCTGAGCGAACCGGGGCAGCAGGTCGTCCGGCGCCGTCTCGATGTGCTCGATCCGGTGCCGTCCCCGGGCGTCGGGGCCGAGGGCGGCCACGGTGTCCAGGACGTGGTGGACGGCCGCGTCCCCGATGGCGTGCGTGGCGGTCCGTACGCCGGCCGCGTGCAGGGTGCGTACGGCGGCGGCGTAGGCTCCGGGGTCCGGCCAGAAGGCGTCCGTGCCCTGGCCGTGGCAGTCGGCGTGCCGCAGCCACGCGGTGCCGCCCTCGACGGTGCCGTCCATGAAGAACTTGACTGCGCCGACCCGCCAGTGACGGCCCTTCAGGCCCTGGGCCGCGATCAGTTCCTCCAGGTCGTCGGCGTCCGCGCCGGGCATGCACCAGGGCGCGAAACGCAGCCGCACCGGCAGGACCGTCTCCTCGGCCACGGACGCCACCAGGTCGAGGTCGCCGCCGTCCATGACATGGGCGCCGGTCAGCCCGGTCGCCGCCATCGCGGACAGCAGGCCGAGCAGCCGGGCCCGGCGGGCGTCGTGGGACAGCCGGGGGGCGACGGCGGCGACCAGGTCCATCGCCGCGTGCTCGACGAGGTGCCCGGTCGGCCGTCCCGTGTCGTCGCACACCACCTGCGAGCGCTGCGCGAAGTCCCGCGGTCCGGTGACCCCGGCGGCGGCCAGGGCCTTGCCGTCGGCGAGGGCGGAGTGGCCGTCGTACAGGCGCAGGAAGGCCGGCGATCCGGCCAGGACGTCCTCCACGAGGGCGCGGTCGACGGGCCGGCCCTCGAAGGCGTTGTGGTCCAGGCCGTACCCGAGGACCCAGCCGTCGACGCGTGCGGCGGACGCCAGCGCGGCCCGCAGCCCGGCCAGGTCCGTCACCGCCGACAGGTCGGTGCCGGTCGCCATCTCCAGACCCCACACGGGGTGGCTGTGCGCGTCCACCAGACCGGGCACGAGATGCGCGCCGTCCAGCCGCACCACCTCCGTGCCGGGCCCGCGCCAGTCGCGTACGTCGGCCTCCTCCCCCACCGCGGCGACGCACCCGTCGCGCACGGCTACGGCGGTGGCCCGGGGGCGGGCGGGATCGAGGGTGCGGATCCGGGCTCCGGTCACGATCAGGTCGGCGGTGGGCATGGCAGCGGCTCCTCTGCTCGGTGCGGTCATTCGGCGAACTGGGCGTACACCCGCGGTCGTCTGCGGCGCAGCCACCATGCGAGCAGGAGGCCGACGGCGAAGACGGTGGGGGCGACGGCGATCAGGACGGCGTTCACCGTCGGGGACGCGCCGGTGAACAGGTCGATGTGGCCGACGACGAGGACGATCGCGGTGGCCAGCAGAACGGTCGCGGCGATCGGCGCGACGAGGGTGCGCAGCACGCCCTCCTGGTGGCGCACGCGGCGGAAGTAGCAGGGCACGGCGATCGCGGCGAGCAGCTGGAGCAGCAGCAGGCCGATCATGCCCGGGGTGTTGACCCAGAGCAGGAGCTGCCCGTACGGGTCCGCGTCCGCCGCCCAGAAGGCGGTGACCACCACGGCGCCCAGGACGGTCTGGGCGAGACCGGCGACGTACGGGGAGCGGTGGCGGGGGTGGACCCGTCCCAGCCGCCGGGGCAGCACGCCCTCCTCGGCGAGGGCGAGGCCGTAGCGGTTGATGGCGTTGTGGAAGGCGAGGAGGGAGGCGAGGACGCTCGTGACGATGAAGACGTGCATCAGGTCGGCCGCCCAGTCGCCCACGTAGGTGCTGATGGCGGTGAAGAACAGACCGGCCGGGTCCTCGCCGGCGGCGGCGACGACCTCGTCGTCGCCGAAGGCCTGGACGGCGATCCAGACGACGAAGGCGTAGAAGAGGCCGAGGAAGCCGATGGCGAGGTAGGTGGCGCGCGGGACCGTGCGCTCGGGGTCGCGGGCCTCGCGCCGGTAGATGACGGTCGACTCGAAGCCGGTGAACGCGGCGAACGCGAAGGCGAGGACGGCGGCGGTGCCGGGGACGAGGACGTTGCCGGGTGCCAGGGAGGCGGCCGACAGTCCGTGGGCGCCGCCCTTGAGCAGGACGCCCGCCGCGAGGAGGACCAGGATGCCGGTCTCGGCGACGAGGAGGACGCCGAGGACCTTGGCGCCGAAGTCGACGGAGCGGTAGCCGCCGTAGCCGATGAGCAGCAGGCCGGCCAGGGAGACCGGCAGCCAGGGCACGTCGCTGCCGGAGAGGGCGTGCACGGTGTCCTGGGTGGAGGTGGCGAGGAGGCCGTAGACGCCGATCTCCATGCCGTTGTAGCCGATCAGGGCGAGGAGGGCGGCGCCGACGCCGACGGGGCGGCCGAGGCCGCGGGTGATGTAGGCGTAGAACGCGCCGCCGTGGGTGACGTGCCGGCTCATCGTGGTGAAGCCGACGGCGAGGACGGCGAGGGTGAGACCGGCGACGAGGTAGCCGACGGGCGCGCCGATGCCGCCCAGGAGGATCGCGAGCGGGGCGACGCCGGCCATGACGGTGAGCGGGGCGGCGGCGGAGACGACGAAGAAGGCGATGTCGGCGGTGCCGAGGGTGCCGGAGCGCAGGCCCGCCGGGGCGGACGGCGCTCTCTCCTGGGCGGGGTCGGGGGTGGTCACGGACACGGGGGAAGCCCTTCGAGCGGCGGACGGGAGGGTCCCGGACGGGAGGACGGCCGGGTTCGAGGGTCCACGGCGACAGCCTGGACCAGGGCGTGCGGGATCGCGCCGGGGCCCCGCCGCACCGCGGATGACGTGCGCCGGGACCCGTAAACCTAAAGGCTTTCGGTTTCCGCAATGTAACCTTCCGGTGGGCATCCGGGAAGCCCCCGGGGCAGACCGCAGGGAGCACACTGACCATGGGACGGCCGCGCACACCGCTCCTCGACCGCGAGCGCATCACCACCACGGCGCTGCGGCTGATCGACGAGCAGGGCGACTTCAGCGTCCCGCAGATCGCACGGCGGCTCGGCGTCCAGACCGGCTCGGTGTACCACCATGTGGACGGCCGGGACGGCATCGTGGAACTCCTGCGCGAGCGGGTCGCGTCCGCGATCGACCCCGGGACCCTGGAGCTGGCGCCCTGGGACACCGCGCTGGAGGCGTGGGCACGCTCCTACCGCGCCGCGTTCGCCGCGCACCCGCGGGCGATCCCGCTGCTGATGACCTCGCCCGTCCGGGCACCACGGGTCCTGGAGCAGTACGAACGCGCGGTGACCCTGCTGCTGGACGCCGGCTTCCCCGCCGCCGAGGTGATGCCGCTGATCATCGCGCTGGAGAACCTCGTCCTGGGCTCCGCGCTCGACCTGGCGGCCCCCGAGACCATGTGGGAACTGACGGACCGCGCCCCGACCCCCCGCCTCGCTGAGGCCCTCGCCGCGGTCGGCGAGGGCCGCGCGGACCGCGCCTTCGACCTGGGTCTGAAGGGCTTCCTGGACCTCGCGCGGGCGGCGCGGGAGGCGGGGCGGGCCGCCGGATAGGGCGGGGCGGCCCCCGCCCGTCCTCACCCCGCCCCACGCCGAAGCCGCCCGCGCCCGCCGCCCCGCCGGGCTCCGCCGGTCACCCGCGCGGATGCACACCGCCGTCGATGAGGCGCATTCTTGCTGTGTCGCCCGTCGGGCGGCGCACGGACGAGGTGGGGCCGATGAATGGGAGCGCCTGGGACGAACGGGCGCCGGCCGGGGTGCTGGCCGGGGCCGCGGTGGACGCGCTGCGGGCCGCGGATGCCCGGGCCGGGGGCGTGTACCTCAACTCCCGCACCCCCGGACTGCTGCGGCTCGCCGTCCTCGCGGGACTGCCCGGGCCGCTGTTCCGGCCCTGGTGGCGGGTGAGCGTGGACCGGCCGTTCCCGGTCGCCGACGCCCACCGGCTCGGCGTACCGGTGATCCTGGCGAACGCCACGGAGGCCATGCGGCGCTACCCGCAGTACGCGGCCGGCCTGCCCTTCCAGTTCGGCACGCTCAACGTGCCCGTCGCGGCGGACGGGCGGGCCTTCGGGGTGATGACCGTGCTGTGTGCGGCGTCCGCGGACGCCGGGGAGGTGCTGGCCTCCCGTGAGCGGCTGACGCTCGTGGCGGACGGCCTCGCGGCCGCACTGCTCCGCAGGCAGGCGGTGGGACGGACCGTCACCTGGGACGACGAGCCGCTGTGCGTGCGTCCGCCGGCCGCGGGTCCGCCGCCGGGGCGGGTCGGGCATCTGGCCTGGGACCCGGTGACCGGCGCCGTCACCGCCGACGAGCCCGCCCGCGCCCTGCTCGGGCTCGCGCCGGACGAGCGCCCGGGCACCCTGGACGCGCTGGCACGGACCGTCGACCCGACGGACGCCCAGCGCCTCCCCGCCCTATTGCGCGAGACCGCCCAGGGCAGACCGCCGCCCCGTCCGGTGCAGCTCCGCACCGCCGACGGCGGTCTGCGGCTGCTGGAACTGTGGGCGGCACGTTCCGCCCCGTCGGCCCCCGTCACCGGCGTCCTCCTCGACCCGGGACCCGGCGCCCTCGCCGACGGTGCCGCCGACCTGCTGCCGGAGGGCGTGTTCTGCCTGGACCGGCTGGGGCTGATCGTCTACGCCAACCCGCGGGCCGCTCACCTGCTGGGCGCCGAGCGTTCCCGGCTGCTCGGCCGGTCCCTGTGGGAGGCCGTGCCCTGGCTGAACCAGCCCGCGTGCGACGAGCATCTGCGCGGCGCGCTGCTGTCGCCGGAGGAGCCGGTGCACTTCCACGTCCGCCGGCCCGGCCCCGCCGACGAGGACCGGGGATCCGGGCCGCGCCCGTACGAGGGCGACTGGCTGAGCGTGGCCGTCTTCCCGGGCCCCGACCTCCTCACCTGCACCGCCGTCCCGGCCAACCGCGTGCCGCACGCCCCGGGCGGGCCCGTGTCCGCCGCGGCGGCCGACGCCGGGACCGAGGCTCCCGCCCGGGACGCCGTCGCCTCCACCGCCCCGCTGTACCGGCCGATCGTCCTGGCCATCGCGCTGACGGAGGCGGTGACCGCCCGCCAGGTGTCGGCGGTGGTCATGCAGGAGCTGCTGCCCGCCTTCGGCGGCCGCCGGCTGGCCATCTACCTGCTCCAGGAACGGCACCTGTACCTGGCCTGGGAGACCGGCTTCCCCGAGGGCTTCCTGGCCCCGTTCGAGGGCGTCGCGCTGGACGCGCGGCTGCCGGGCGTGGAGACGCTCACCACCGGCCGTCCGATCTTCTTCGACTCGATGCAGCAGCTGGCCGACGCCTACCCGGGCATCCCGCTCGACGCGACGGAGGGCGCCCGCGCCTTCCTGCCACTGATCGCCTCCGGCCGCCCGGTCGGCTCGTGCATCCTGGGCTTCGACCGCCCGCGCAGCTTCAGCTCCGAGGAGCGCACGGTGCTGACCGCCCTCGCCGGTCTGATCGCCCACGCGATGGAGAAGGCCCAGCGCTACGACACCGAGGCCGCCCTCGCCCGCGGCCTCCAGCAGGCCCTCCTCCCGGGGCGGCTGCCGCGGCACGCGCGCGTGGAGACCGTCGGACGCTACCTGCCGGGCACCGAGGGCATGGAGGTGGGCGGCGACTGGTACGACGTCGTGGGGGCCGGAGACGGCCTGGCCCTGGTCATCGGCGACGTGCAGGGGCACGGCGTGCAGGCCGCCGCGACCATGGGGCAACTGCGCAGCGCGGTGCGTGCCTTCGCCCTGGGCGACCGGCCGCCCGAAGAGGTCATGGGTGGCACCAACCTCCTCCTCATCGACCTGGACCCCGGCCAGTTCGCCAGCTGCTGCTACGTCCGCCTGGACCCGGCGACCGGCCTGGCCCGGGCGGTCAACGCCGGGCACCCGCCGCCGCTGCTGCGCCACCCCGACGGACGTACCCATGCCGTGGAGCTGCCGGGCGGGGTCGTCCTCGGGGTCGACCCACGCGCCCACTACCCGGTGGCGGAACTGCGCCTGGAGCCCGGGGCGATCCTCGCGCTGTACACGGACGGCCTGGTCGAGCGGCCGGGCCACGACATCGACGACGGCATCACCGCCCTGCGCACCACCCTGGCCGCCGCCGGCGCTCCCCCCGAGCGGTCCCTCGCGGACGTCGCCGACCGGCTCACGGCGACGGCCCGGCAGGCCACGGACCGGCCCGACGACATCGCCCTGCTGCTGGCCACCCCGCTCCCCTGACGAGCGCCGGCACGAGTACGGTCCATCACTGTGCGTACCGCCCCTCGCCTCACGGAGCCGGGCAGTGTAGACATGGCTCATGGTCCGACTCCTGGGGCGATCGGATACCCGGCCGGCCCGTCGCCCCCGGGACCCGCGGGCGCGACGGACACCCGAGAGCACGCTGGGCGGCCGCAGCCTCGCCGCGCAGGTGTTCGTCCTGCAGGTCGTCATCGTGCTGCTGCTGGTCGTCGCGGCGGTGGTCGCCCTGGTGCTCCAGGTGCGGCACGACAGCACCCGTGAGGCCCGCAACCGCTCCCTCGCCGTCGCCGAGACCTTCGCCAACTCCCCGGGCATCGTGGCGGGGTTGCGCGCTCCCGACCCCACCGCGGTGCTGCAACCGCGCGCCGAGGCCGCCCGCGAGGCGTCGGAGGTCGACTTCATCGTCGTCATGAACCCCGACGGTGTCCGCTACACCCATCCCAAGCCGGACCGCATCGGCAAGAAGTTCGTCGGGACGCTGGCACCGGCGCAGGCCGGGGGCACGGTGGTCGAGGAGGTCGAAGGGACCATCGGCCGGCTGGTGCAGGCGGTGGTGCCGGTGAGGGCGCCCGACGGCGAGATCGTGGGGCTGGTGTCGGCCGGCATCACCACCGCGCACGTCGGCGGGAACGCGGACCGTCAGCTGCCGCTGGTGCTGGCCACCGCCGCGGCGGCCCTCGCCCTCGCCACGGGGGGCACCGCGCTGGTCAGCCGCCGGCTGCTGCGCCAGACCCACGGCCTGGGCCCGCGCGAGATGACCCGCATGTACGAACACCACGACGCGGTGCTGCACGCCGTACGCGAAGGGGTGATCATCGTCGGCGGCGACGGGCACCTGCTGCTCGCCAACGACGAGGCGCACCGTCTGCTGAACCTGCCGCCGGACGCCGAACGCCGTGACGTCCGCGAGCTCGGCCTGGACGCCGGCACCGCCGAGCTGCTCGCCTCCGGCCGGATGGTCACGGACGAGGTGCACCTGGTCGGGGAGCGGCTGCTGGCGATCAACCAGCGGCCCACCGACCTCGCGGGCGGGCCCGCCGGCAGCGTCGCCACGCTCCGTGACTCCACGGAGCTGCGCGCCCTGTCGGGCCGGGCGGAGGCGGCGCGCGAGCGCCTGGACATGCTGTACGCGGCCGGGGTGGGCATCGGTACGAGCCTGGACGTGACCCGGACGGCGGAGGAGCTGACGGAGCTGGCCGTGCCCCGGTTCGCGGACTTCGTGACCGTGGACCTCTTCGACGCCGTCCTGGAGGGTGAGGAGCCGGACTCCCGGGCCGCGCTGCGGCGCACCGCGATGAGCGGGGTGCGCAAGGGCGCGCCGCTGTACGCGGTGGGCGAGCGCATCCGTTTCGTGGACACCGCTCCGCAGGCCCGCAGTCTCGCCGCCGGGCGGCCCGTGCTGGAGGCCCGGCTCGCCGAGTCTCCGGGCTGGCGCGCGCAGGACCTCGAGCGGACCGAGCAGGTGGTGGAGTTCGGCATCCACTCGCTGATCACCGTGCCGGTGCGGGCGGGGGCGCTGGTCCTCGGGGTGGTCAGCTTCTACCGTTCGGAGCGGCCCGCCCCCTTCGATCCGGAGGAGGTCGTCCTCGCGGAGGAGCTGGTGGCGCGCGCCGCGATCTCCATCGACAACGCGCGCCGCTTCACCCGCGAGCACGGCATGGCCGTCACCCTCCAGCGCAGCCTGCTGCCGCGGACCCTGCCCGACCAGGGCGCCCTGGACATCGCCTACCGCTACCTGCCCGCGCAGGCGGGCGTCGGCGGGGACTGGTTCGACGTCCTGCCGCTGTCCGGCGCCCGCGTCGCGCTCGTGGTCGGCGACGTCGTGGGCCACGGGCTGCACGCGGCGGCCACCATGGGCCGGCTGCGCACCGCCGTCCACAACTTCTCGGCCCTGGACCTCGCGCCGGAGGAGCTCCTCGGGCTGCTGGACGAGTTGGTGGCCCGCATCGACCAGGACGAGACGGCCGACGGGACCGCCGCGCCGGTGACGGGGGCGACCTGTCTGTACGCCATCTACGACCCGGTCTCCCGGCGCTGCATCGTGGCCCGCGCCGGCCATCCGCCGCCCGCCCTGGTGCACCCCGACGGCCGGGTCGAGTTCCCGGACGTGCCGGCCGGGCTGCCGCTGGGGCTGGGCGGGCTGCCGTTCGAGACGGCCGAGCTGGAGCTGGCCGAGGGCAGCCGGCTGGTGCTGTACACCGACGGGCTGGTCGAGGACCGCACGCAGGACATCGACACCGGTCTGGAGCGGCTGCGCAGCGCCCTGGAGCAGGCGGAGGGGTCGCCGGAGAAGACCTGCCAGGTCGTCCTGGAGTCGTTGCTGCCGGCCCGCCCGAACGACGACATCGCGCTGATCGTCGCGCGCACCCGGGCGCTGGGGCCGGACCGGGTCGCCGAGTGGGACGTGCCGGTGGACCCTGCGGCGGTGGGCGAGGTGCGGGCCGCGGTCGTCCGGCAGCTGGCGCGCTGGGACCTGGAGGACCTGTCCTTCACGACGGAGCTGATCCTGAGTGAGCTGGTCACCAACGCGATCCGCTACGGCAGCCCGCCGGTGCGGGTCCGTCTGCTGCGGGACCGCACCCTGATCTGCGAGGTCTCCGACAGCAGCAACACCTCGCCACACCTGCGGTACGCGACGATGACCGACGAGGGCGGCCGCGGCCTGTTCCTGGTCGCCCAGCTCACCGACCGCTGGGGCACCCGCTACACGCCCACCGGAAAGGTGATCTGGGCGGAACAGCCCCTGCCCTGACGGCCGGGCACGGTCCCCGTTCCCGCCCTCCCCGACGGCTCGCGGCGCCCACATCCGGCTCATAAATGACGTTTATGAGCTCATAGACCGGACCCCGGTACCGACTTAGGTTTGCCTTAGTTTAGGCTTCCCGTCGAGTCGATCTGTCGCCGTTCGAAGGGAACTGATCATGCCCCGCCCCCTGCGGGTAGCCATTGTCGGAGCCGGCCCCGCCGGGATCTACGCCGCCGACGCGCTGCTCAAGTCCGATGCGGCCACCGACCCCGGTGTCTCCATCGACCTCTTCGAGCGCATGCCTGCCCCGTTCGGTCTGATCCGTTACGGCGTTGCTCCGGACCACCCCCGGATCAAGGGCATCATCACCGCCCTGCACCAGGTCCTCGACAAGCCGCAGATCCGCCTCTTCGGCAATGTCGACTACCCCACCGACATCAACCTGGACGACCTGCGCGCCTTCTACGACGCGGTCGTCTTCTCGACCGGCGCCATGGCCGACCGCGAGCTGTCGATCCCCGGCATCGAGCTGGACGGCTCCTACGGCGCCGCCGACTTCGTCTCCTGGTACGACGGTCACCCGGACGTGCCGCGCACCTGGCCGCTGGAGGCGGAGAAGGTCGCCGTCCTCGGCGTCGGCAACGTCGCCCTCGACGTGGCCCGCATCCTGGCCAAGACGGCGGACGAGCTGCTGCCGACGGAGATCCCGCCGAACGTCTACGACGGCCTGAAGGCCAACAAGGCGCTGGAGATCCACGTCTTCGGCCGGCGCGGCCCGGCGCAGGCGAAGTTCTCCCCGATGGAGTTGCGGGAGCTGGACCACTCCCCCAACATCGAGGTCATCGTCGACCCCGAGGACATCGACTACGACGAGGGCTCGATCGCCACCCGGCGCGGCAACAAGCAGGCCGACATGGTCGCCAAGACCCTCGAGAACTGGGCCATCCGCGACGTCGGCGACCGGCCGCACAAGCTGTTCCTGCACTTCTTCGAGTCGCCGGCCGAGATCCTCGGCGAGGACGGCAAGGTCGTGGGCCTGCGCACCGAGCGCACCGCCCTCGACGGCACCGGCAACGTCAAGGGCACCGGCGAGTTCAAGGACTGGGACGTCACGGCGATCTACCGGGCCGTCGGCTACCTGTCCGAGAAGCTCCCCAAGCTGCCCTGGGACATCGACTCGGGCACGGTCCCGGACGAGGGCGGCCGCGTCATCGAGGAGAGCGGCGCGCACCTGCAGTCGACGTACGTCACGGGCTGGATCCGCCGCGGTCCCGTGGGCCTGATCGGCCACACCAAGGGCGACGCCAACGAGACGGTGTCGAACCTGCTGGACGACTTCGCCAACGGACGTCTGCACACGCCGACCTCGCCCGCGCCGGAGGCCGTGGACGCGTTCCTGGCCGAGCGCGACGTCCGCTTCACCACCTGGGAGGGCTGGTACAAGCTGGACGCCGCGGAGAAGGCGCTGGGCGAGCCGCAGGGCCGTGAGCGCGTGAAGATCGTCGAGCGGGAGGACATGCTCCGCGAGAGCGGGGCCTGAGCGCGTCCCGCTGCGGGTGTGCTCACCCGCAGCGGGTGAGAGCACCCGAAGCGTGCGAGCGCATCCGCAGGCGTGAGCGCGTCCGGCGTGAGCGCGCGCGTCGCGAGGGCCCGGAGCCACGAAGCTCCGGGCCCTCGGCGTTCCCGGCCTATTTCGGTGGGCCGCATGATCGACGCCTGTTAGCGTCCCGGCGTGTTCTCCCTCCACGAGCCTCCCCTGTTCACCCGGTTGCGCGACGCGCGGCGGATACTCGTCGCCGGCGCGGGCGGCGGTTTCGACATCTACGCGGGCCTGCCGCTGGCACTGGCCCTGCGGTCGGCGGGCAAGGACGTCCATCTGGCCAACCTCTCCTTCTCCGACCTGTACGGCCTGCCCGCCGACGTGTGGGTGGAGCCGGACGTCGCGGCCGTGGACCCCGGCACCCCGGCGCGGGGCGACTACTTCCCCGAGCGCACTTTGGCCCGCTGGCTCGACCTGCACGGCCTGCCCTCGACGGTGTACGCCTTCGCCCGCACCGGAGTGACCCCGCTGCGGGCCGCCTACCGCGCGCTCCTGCACCACCTGGACGGTGTGGACGCCGTCGTCCTGGTGGACGGCGGGACGGACATCCTCATGCGGGGCGACGAGCACGGACTGGGCACGCCCGAGGAGGACATGGCCAGCCTGGCCGCCGTGCACGGTCTCGACGAGGTCGAGCACCGGCTGGTGGCGTGCCTCGGCTTCGGGGTCGACGCCTACCACGGGGTCAACCACTCCCTCGTGCTGGAGAACCTTGCCGCGCTGGACCGGGAGGGCGGCTACCTCGGCGCGTTCTCCCTGCCGCGCGACAGCCGCGAGGGCGCCCTGTACCTCGACGCGGTGGCCCACGCCCAGGAGCACACCCCGGGCCACCCCAGCATCGTCAACGGCTCCGTCGCCGCCGCCGTACGCGGTGACTTCGGCGACGTACGGTTCACCGAGCGGACGAAGGACGGCGAGCTCTTCGTCAACCCGCTGATGGCGCTGTACTTCTGCGTGGACGCGCCCGCCCTCGCCCGCCGCAACCTCTGTCTGGACCGCATCGGGGACACGGTCCTCATGCGCCAGATCAGCTCCCGCATCGAGGAGTTCCGCGACGGACTCCCCCGGCTCAGGCAGCCGCGGGCGTTCCCGCACTGACGGGCCGCGTTCACGCGCCGTTGGCCCCCGCGTCAGCGGTCTGTCGTCCAGAGGGGGCACGGCGCGAATGGTCCGCGGGGCCACGGGCATGCTGTGAACGGGGTCACTTCCGGAACGCCGTGCCGGAACGCCCGGAGTGCCCTCCCCGCCCGTCTCGCCTCCCACGAAGGACCTGTGGTCTTGGCTCTCATGCACCCTGACGCCCCGTCAGCCCGCCGTCCCGGACGCTGCTGGACGATCCGTGTGGTCGGGCACCGGGACCGCACCGCTTCGGTCACCTGCTCCTCGCCGTGCGCGATGCCGCCGCGCTCGCGCGACCTCACCGCCCTGCGCCGCTTCGCCGAGGCCCATGCCGCCGCCCACGCACGAGCGGCCGCGGTACGGCCCGACGCCGCCTGCTGGTGCCGCCGCCAGCGGTGCGCGTGCCACGAGGGCACCCGGATCGCCTGCGCGGGCCTGGTCGTCCTGGTGCTGCGCCACGACCCGGCCGTCGGCCAGGTGTGGACACTCAGCGAAGTGTGCTCCGCCTGCGCGCAGGTGATGCCGCACACCCGTGTGATGGGCCGCGCGGCACCCCGCCCGTCCCCCGACGCGGGCACACCGGAGGCCGGACGGGCGACAGGTGGTCGTCCCGCTCCCCCCGCCCCACCGAGCGTGGCCCCGCCACGCCTCGTCCCCGGCGGGTTCAGCGCCCCCGGTCCGGGAGGCGGGACGGGCCCGGAACGGTCGGGCGGCCGCCGGCGCGGGCGGCTCGGCCATCGGCGCGGCCGCATGGAGACGGAGGGCGGAGGCATATGAGGGCCTCCGTCGGCGGCCCGAGGGGCAGCGAGCGGGCGTGAACGGGAGCCACGGGCCGGTCTGAGTGGGGCGGTGCGAGGGGGGACGGGAGACCAGCGTGCTGTCAGCCGGACCGTCTCGCGGCGACGGGAGGCCGGCGTCGGATCCAGTCCCGGAGCCCCCGCCCCGGAGGCCGGGACCGGGCGCTGGAACACCGGTGGCCGAGCCTCTTGGGCGACCGGCCGGGCGCGCGCCGGACGGCGGCGCCGGGCGGGCCTGTGGCGGGTGAGGCGGGCCTGTGCGGTGAAGGCGGGCCTGTGGCGGGTGAGGGCGGGCCTGTGCGGTGAAGGCGGGCCTGTGGCGGGTGAGGGCTCACCGCCCGCACCGTCCGGCTCCTGGCGCCGCCTTCGGCTCAGGCGCCGTACTCGGGGCCGTGCTGCGGCCGGAACTGGCGCGGTATGCGGACCGGCAGAGCGCCCAGGGGCCGGCCCTGGGGCGGCGTCGGCGGCGGAGGCGGTAACGGGGACGGGTCGCCGTCCTGGAACACGGAAGGGGTGTCCTCGCGTGGCGTCTGCCGTGCCGCCATCAGTTCCGCTATGCGGGCGCCACTGCGCCGGCCCTCCAGGTGCAGTCGGCCGACGTTGGCCCGGCCGTCGGCGAGCAGGGTGAGGACGGCGAAGGGGCCGGCCGCGTACGTGGCGACATAGCCGCCCGCCCCGCGCACGAGCAGTTCGCGGAACTCTCCCCGGGCCGTCAGGTCCACCATGCGGTAGCCGACGCCGAGGGCGGCCGCGGTGAGGGCCGCGAGCCCTTCCGGCTGGACGTCGGGCATGTCCTGGGCGAGGACGAGACCGTCGACGCTCGCCGCCAGCGCCCCCGTCAGCCGGGGCATGCGCGCCCGCAGCCGGTGCAGTTCGTTCAGGACCTCGGCCTCCACGGCCATGACCGGTCTCCTTTCGCCACCACGAGGGCTGGGGAAGTGCGTGCGCGGCGCATGCCGGACCGCACTCGCCCGCACGGCCACCGGGCCGCCGCGCCGAGAGCGTGATGCCGAGGTTACGGAAAGTGCTGGGCCGAGGTGAGAACTTTGGCATTTTCCTCTGGAACGTGCTGCGGGCCCCCATGACGACACCAGGGCCGGCGCAGGCGACCCGGTGAGGCTCCGAGAAGGGGGCCGCGCGGTCACGCGGTCCCCTTCTCGGTTCTCGACGGGAGCGGCCTCACCGCTCCCGGTGGGGTTCTCGGGTTGCGTCCGTCCCGGTCAGGCGCGGGCGGCGTCGACCGGGGTGCCGTAGCCGGTCACATCCTCCGGGAGGTGGGAGCCGTACGACGGGTGAGCAGCGCGCCCATGGCGATCATGCCGATGCCGAGGACGAAGTGCAGCCAGTCGTCGGCCGTGTTCAGCGGTATGAAGTTGGCTTCGCTGGTGTGGCCGACGAGCAGGCCGTACAGCCACAGCACCAGGTAGATGGCGCCGCCGACCAGCAGGAACGTGCGGGCGCCGGAGGCGGTGCGGGACATGGCCAGGCCCGCGACCCCGAACAGCAGGTGGACGAGGTTGTGCAGGATGGAGACCTGGAAGATGCCGAAGAGCTGGGCCCCGGATTCGTGCGAGGCGAACTGCATCGTGTCGTAGTTCGTGGTGATCCCCGGAATGAACCCCAGGACACCCACCAGCAGGAACACCGCCCCCACCAGCAGCGCCGCCTGCTGGACAGGAGTATGGGCCACTCTCGTCGCATGGGTGTGTGCGCTCATGGTGCCGACCTTCTCGCTCGGGGCGCGTCACGGTGAGCGCCCGTTGCCTCGCGAGTACCCCGTACGCGGCATTTTCGCCCTTTTGTCTTCCAACCGAGACCTACCAGGTTCCGGAGGGGTCCGGGTGACGGGCTCGGCGGGGGTGTCGGCGATCGTGAGGCCGTCGACAGCCGGCGGCTCGGGCCTGGGTCGCTGTCGTTCCAGGCGCGGGCGGCGGGTTAGGCGGGCGGGCCGCCACGGCCTGGTCATCGCCGCCACGCGGCCCCGGGGCCGCGCGCCCTGAAGGTCTGCACGCGGTCCTGTCGGCGGTCGACGCCGGCGGCTACAGCGTGCTGCACCGTTCGCGCGCCGCCCGCTACCGGGCCGGGTCGCTGTCGTAGTCGTGCCGGGCGCGGTCGACCTTGTCCAGGTTGCCGGACGCCCATTCGGCGAGGTGCGCGAAGAGCGCGAGGCTCCGGCCCAGCTCGCTGATCTCGTACTCGACCCGAGGGGGGACCTCCGGGTGGTAGGTGCGCACGACCAGCCCGTCGCGTTCCAGTTGCCGCAGGGCCGAGGCGATCGCCGAGGCGCTCGGTGAACCGGTCCGTCTCGTCGAGCAGACCCGCGACGAGGCCCGCGCGCAGATGCTGCGGTTCATGCCCGAAGCCGTGGTGGAGACGACCGTGGCCATCCTCGGTGACCCCGCCCCCGCCGAGCGGCGTGTCAGTCCCGGCGCCGAACGAGTCCTCGGCCGCGCACCCCGCACCTTCGCGGCCCGGGCCCGCAGTCACGTCGCCGCCTTCCGGTGAACCGCTGATCGCGTGGACGCCGGTCGTGGAGCGGGGCCAACGGCCGGACAGCGGCAACTCCCCGTGGAGCGCGATGAGTTGCTCCCGTACGGGTCCGGTGCGAGGCGGCTGCCCGGGCACTTGTGGGGTCCTACACTCGTTTTCCACGCGCACGGGCCGGGAGGTGTGGCAGGGCTCCCGCGCCTGTGCCCGGCCGAGGGGAGGTACACCGACGTGGTGACGGGGGCAAAGGCGCCGCGGGCGTACGAGGCGCTGGTGCACGACAGGACAGGCCCGGACGCGAGCGGGGACGGCGGGGGCGGGAGGGCCCGGCTGGAGTTCCCCTCCAGCGCGTCACTGCCGGAACTGATCGAGACGCTGAGGTACGTGTTCGCCACCGACCCGGCGGTGGACAGCGTCCTCCTCGTCCCGGACGGGCGGCCGGTCGGCTCCACCGCCCGCGTCCGCTTCGAGCAGCAGGTGCCGACGGCGGACCCGTACGACGAGGACCTCTCCCTGCGCGGCGGACTCGGCGCCGGAGACCACGGCACGCTCCCCGGCACGCCCACGCGGTTCACGGCGTACCGCTACCGGTGCGGGCGGTGCGGGCGGGCCACGTACCGGATCGCGGCCGACGAGGAGCCACCTGTGTGCCCGACGGCGGGTCACGGTGCGATGCGGATGGCGCAGTGAGCCTGACCGCGGTCGGGCGGCCGCCCACCGCCGCGCTGGGCGGCCGGTTCTTCGTCATCGGCTACGTACCGGTGTGCGCCTGCTTCCTGTGCGTGCTGGTGCTCGTCCGCGCGGGCGCGCCGGGGGCCGCCCCGGACTGGGGCGCCGCCTGGCGGCGCGTCGGCGCGATGGGTGCGGGCGAGGCCGTCCTGCTGCTGTTCGGCACGATCGTGGTGGCCCTGGCGCTCCATCCGCTGCAACTGGCCTGCGTCAGGCTGCTGGAGGGGTACTGGCCCGCCTGGTGCGGGGCGCCGGCGCGGTGGGGTCTACGGCGTCAGGAACGCAGCCGGCAGCGGCTGGTGCGTGCCGCGCGACTGCGCGATGACGAACCGCCCGGCCCGGAGGCGGTCCACCGGGCGGGGCTGGCCGACAGCACGCTGCGGGCCCGCTTCCCGCAACAGTCCCACCTGCTGCGCCCCACCCGGCTCGGCAACGCGCTCGCCGCCGCCGAGGACCGGTGCGGCGCCCCCTACGGGTGGGACGGACCGACCGCGTGGCCCCGCCTGTACACCGTCCTCGGCGACGTGGCCAAGGAGACCGTGGAGGACCGGCGCGACGCCCTCGACGCCGCCTGCCGTGTCAGCGTCGTCTCGGCGCTGTGCGCCGCGCTCAGCGCCGGTCTGCTGGCCCGCGCCGGCTGGTGGCTGCTGATCGCGCTGGCGCCCCTGCTGCTGTCCCGGCTGGCGTACCACGCCGCCGTGCACGCCGCGCTGGGCTACGGACAGGCCGTGCGCGTCTGCTTCGACCTGCACCGCTTCGATCTGTACCCGGCGCTGCACCTGCCCCTGCCCG
This sequence comes from Streptomyces sp. NPDC051315, assembly GCF_044455165.1. Taxonomy (NCBI): domain Bacteria; kingdom Bacillati; phylum Actinomycetota; class Actinomycetes; order Kitasatosporales; family Streptomycetaceae; genus Streptomyces; species Streptomyces sp. NPDC051315. The sequence continues at coordinate 365,666 of NZ_JBITEN010000005.1, read as the reverse complement.
GTGACCCGGAGCAGGAGCGCCGGGTCAACACGGCGTTGTCGGAGTTCTGGCGGCAGGGAAGGTCGCCGGAGGCGCAGTACGAGCACCCCGAGCCGGCGCCGGAGGGGTGCTGCTGCCGTCCACGCCGGAGGGAGCCGCCGCCCGCCGGGGCGGGAGGGGGAGACACGCAGTGACGCGCGGGAGACGGGCGGAGCGGGTGGACCTGGGGAGGCGCGGTGCGGACGCCGTTCGATGACAGGCTGCAGCGGCTGGCCGCCGAAGCCGTGGCGGCGTACGAACAGGCCGGGGTGCGGCGCGAGCTTCCCGCGGTGGAGCGGGCGCTGGCGCTGGTGGAAGCGCTGCACGCGCAGGTCCCGGCGGAGCATCCGGGGCAGCGGGCGATCGCCGCCCAGCTCGCCTCCGCCCTCTTCCTGCTCCGTGCCGAACTCTCCGGCGGCGCGATGGTGCGGGGCGACCTCGACCGCGCCCTGGACAGCGCCGCCTCGGCGGTCCGTCTGCGTGAGCGAGCGGCTGAGCCCGCTCCCCACCTGCCCCCTGTCACGTACTTCCTCGCCCACCTGGCCGAGGTGCGGCGGGCCCGCCTGCGGATCACCGGTGACCCACGCGATCTGGACGGCGCGATCGACGCGGCCCGGTCGGCCGCGCGACACCCCGGCACCACCGGGCGGGAACGCGCCCAGATCCTGACCGCCCTGTGCGGCCTGCTCACCGAGCGGCACCTGCTCACCGGAGCCCCCGCCGACCTCGACGAAGCGGTCGGGGCCGGCCGGGACGCCGTCCGAGCGGCAGGTCCGCGGCACGGGTCGTACGCGGGAGCCTGCAACAACCTGGCCCTGGCGCTGCGCAACCGGTACGAACGCCGGGGGAACCGGGCCGACCTGGACGAGGCCGTCGACCACGCGCGCAACGGGGCGGAAGCCGCCACGGACGGATCCCCGCGCGCCGCCTGCCTCAACACGCTGGGCGGCGCGCTGGTCGCGCTGTACGACTACCGGGGCGATCCCCACCTCCTCGACGAATCCATCGCGGCGGAGCGAGCGGCACTCGCCGCGCTGGGCCTGCCCCTGCCCACCGCCGACGTGGATCCGGACGACGCCGACGGGCCGGGACCGTCCGTGGGCGACGACGCGGTGGCCGTGCTGGTCAACCTGGCCCTCGCGCTGCGCCGCCGACACGAACGCACCGGTGACCTCCGTGATCTCGACGAGTCCGTCGCCGCCGCACGAGGGGCCCTGCGGGTGTCTCACCCACGCGGCGGAAATCACCCGACCTGCCTGGACCAGTTGGCCGTCGCGCTGCAGTTGCGTTATCAACTGAGCGGCGACGACGAGGACTTGGACGAGGCGCTCGACGCCGGCCGCAAGGCGCTGCGGCGCTGCCCCGTCCGGCACCCGGCGCGCGCGCTGCTGCTGAACAACCACGCCCGCGGTCTGCGCCTGCGGTTCGAGCGGGACGGCGACATCGCGGACGTGAACGAGGCGATCGGCGCGGTCCGCCAGGGCCTGCACACCGTGCCTCCCGAAGACGCCGCGTACGTCCTGCTGCACGGGCAGTTGGGCACCCTGACGGCGCTGCGGAACCATTTCCTCGCCGACCCGGTCGACCTCGACACGGCGGTCACCGCCGCGGCCGAGGCGGTGACCGCCACCGCCCCGGGAGATCCCAACCGGGGCATGTACCTGAGCAACCTGGGCATCGCCCACCAGGAGAGGTTCACGCGCCGCCTGGACCCCTCCGACCTCGACGCGGCCGTCCGCGCCGGCCGGGAGGCGGTGCGCGCCACCCCGCGGGACCATCCGCTGCACACGACGTGCCAGCTGAACCTCGGCAACACCCTTGTCACCCGCTGGGTCTGGCGGCTGGAGCACGGCGGCGGCGACGGACCACCCGCGCGCACCGGGGAGCCACCCCGGCGGGAAGCGGCGGACCTGGCCGACCTGAACGACGGTATCGCGGCCCACCGCGCCGCCCTCGGCACGGCGGTGGGCGCCGCCGACCGGGCGAGGTGCATGGCCAACCTGGGTACCTCGCTGCGGTGGCGGTACCAGCAGACGGGCCTCGCCCGTGACGCGCGTGAGGCGGAGGCCCTCCTGCGGGAGGCGGTGCGCACCGGCCCGGCCGACACCCCCGGGTACGGCCGTCATCTGTCCGCGCTCGGCGAGCTGTTGTGCGCGCGGTATCAGCGCACCGGCGACCGGGCCAGTGCGGCCGAGGCCGTCGCGGTCTGGCAGCGGGCGGCGCGGCTGCCCGGCACCGGGGCGGCCGACCGGATCGGGGCGGCCACCTCGTGGGGCGGGCTGGCGGCGGAGCTCGGTGACTGGCCGCGGGCGACGGAAGGCATGGCCACGGCCGTGGAGCTGCTGCCGCTGCTCGCCTGGCGCGGCCTGGACCGCGCGCAACGCGAACGGCTGCTCGCCGACTGCGCCGGACTGGCCCAGAACGCCGCCGCGGCCGCGCTGGCCGCGGGCCGGCCGGAGGAGGCGGTGGAGCTCCTCGAACGCGGACGGTCCGTGCTGTGGTCGCAGCTCCTCGAGCAGAACACCGAACTCGACGCCCTGCGCGCCGCGGCACCCGCGCTCGCGGCCCGCCTGGACCAGGTCCGCTCCGCACTGGACGCGTCGGACGGCGCGGGAGCCGCTGCCCTGCCTCCCGCGGTTCCCTCCACCGGCGGCCCCGGGGCGGGTACGCCGTTCCCGGCCGTCCCGTCGCGCCCTGTCTGGCTGGAGCGTCACGACGCCGCGGACCGCCGGATGGCCCCGGCCCGCGAGTGGGACGAACTGGTCGAGGAGGTACGCCGGCTGCCCGGCTTCGAGGACTTCCTGCGTCGGCCCCGTCTGCGTGACCTGCGGTCGGGACTGCCCGGACCGGTGGTGCTGGTCAACGTCAGCGTCCTGCGCTGCGACGCCCTGATCGTGACGGGCGACGCCGTGCGCGTGGTGCCGCTGCCCGGCCTGACCGCCCACGACGCGTACGCGCGCGTGGTCCGGTTCCTCACCGTGCTCGACGAGGCCGACCGCGCCGTCGGCGCCGCCGGTGTGGCCGCCCGCATGGTCCGCGAACAGACTCTCCTGGAGATGCTGGAGTGGCTGTGGGAGGTGGTCGCCGCTCCCGTGCTGGAGGCGTCGGGCCTCACCTCGCCCGTGTCCGCGCACGGCTCCTGGCCACGGTTGTGGTGGTGTCCCACCGGTCCCCTCGCTCTGCTGCCCCTGCACGCGGCGGGACGTGCCGCGGATCCCGGCTCGGACCGGCCCCGTGCCGGCGACAGCGTCCTGGACCGCGTCGTCAGCTCGTACACCCCGACGCTGCGCAGCCTGGTGCACGCGTCCGCCCGGGCGGGCGGCGGGCGGGGGGACCGTCGCACGGAGGGGACCGGACTGCTGGCCGTCGCTGTCGCCGAGGCGCCCGGGATGCCCGTCCTGCGCGGCGTACGCCGGGAAGCCGCGGCGGTGACCCGGCTGTTCCCCGGCCGGGACCACCTGCTGCTCGACGGCCCGGAGGCGACGCGCGACGCCGTGCGCGCCGCGCTCGCCGGGCACGCCTGGGCCCACATCGCCTGTCACGGCAGCCAGGACCTCGCGGCTCCGTCCCGCACCGGGCTCCGTCTCCACGACGGACTGCTGACGGTGGCCGAGCTCGCCACCGCCCGGCCCCAGGGGCACGGGGAGCTCGTCTACCTGTCCGCCTGCGAGACGGCCAGGGGCGGAGCCGGCGTGCCGGACGAGGCGATCACCCTCGCCCACGCCCTTCAGTTCACCGGCTACCGGCGGGTGGTCGCGACCTTGTGGAGCGTCGAGGACAGCGTGGCGCTGCAGACGGCCGAGGACTTCTACACCCGTCTGAACGGCATCGCCCCAGCCGCCCCGGCGCACACCGCGGAGTCGCTCCACCACTCGGTCCGCGCCCTGCGCGCCCGGATGCCCCACGCGCCCGGCCGGTGGGCCTCGTACGTGCACGTGGGCGCCTGAGCCGCGGAGCCGGCCATCCGTATGCTCCGGGCATGGGACTCTTCCGGCCGCGTGGCCGAAACGACGCCAGCCGGTTGACGGGCCCTCTGGCCCGGGCCACGGCCCTGTACCGGGCGGGGCGCTACGCGGAGGCCGAGACCGAGGCTCGCGCCGTCGCCGCCGCCCGGTCACGGCCACGCGACGACGAGTACGCACCGCCGGCGCTCGGCATCGGCGCGCTCGCGGCAGACGCCCAGGGCCGGCACGCCGAGGCCGTCACCCTGTACGACGCACTGCTGCCCGTCTACGTCCGGGTCTTCGGCGCCGGACACCCGCAGACGCTGAAACTGCGCTCGGACCGCGCCCAGGCGCTGAGCGCGCTCGCCCGGCACGCCGAATGCGAGGCGGAGTGCGCGGCCGTCGCCCGGGCCCCGGCCCGTGGCACCGGGCCGCGGATGCCGCTCATAGCGGCCGCCGCCCGCAACGGACTGGTGTACGCCCTCAACGCGCAGGGCCGCCACTCGCAAGCCGAGGCGCTCGCCCGGGAGGCCCTCGCCGCCCCGCCCGTACCGGGCCGGCTCACCCTGGTGCTGCGGCTCGGTCTGGCCCGCGGCCTCAGTGGTCAGGGCCGCCACGAGGAGGCCCTCGCCGAGGCGGAGCGCGCCGACGAGGTGCGCCGCGGCCTGCCGGAGGAGCAGCACCGCCCGGAGACGGGCGCCGTCGAGCCGGCCGTGGCCACCGCCCTCCTGGGACTGGGCCGGGATGCCGACGCCCGCGGCCGGGTCACGGCGGCCCACGCGGCCTGCCTGGCGGCCTTCGGCCCGGACCACCGCCGCACGGCCGAGGCCCGGGAGTTGCTGGGCCGCGTCGACGGCTCCTGACCGGGCGCGCCGTGCCGGCCCGGAGGCGGCCGGTGCCGCCCGCCGTACCGACGCCGATGCGGGGTACTCGGCTCACGAATCCTGGCGCCGGGACCGCCCGCGTGCGGCCGGCATACGAGGAGAGGAGCAGTCATGAGCACAGTGAAGGAAGCGGTCGAGGTCGAGGTTCCGGTCAGCACCGCGTACAACCAGTGGACGCAGTTCACGGAGTTCCCGAACTTCATGGAGGGCGTCGAGGAGGTGGCGCAGGTCGACGAAACCCACAACCACTGGACCACCAAGATCGGCGGCGTGCGGCGGGAGTTCGACACCGAGATCGTCGACCAGCTCGCGGACGAGAGGATCACCTGGCGCACGGTCGGCGGTGACGCCCAGCAGAAGGGGATGGTCCGCTTCCAGCGGCTGGACGACTCGCACACCCGGGTGGAGCTCACCATGGAAGTCGAGCCGAGCGGGGCGGCGGAGAAGGCCGCCGACTGGCTGGGCGTGATCGACCGCCGCGTCAAGGGCGACATGCGGCGGTTCAAGGAGTACATCGAGGAGCGCGGCGGCGAGACCGGTTCGTGGCGCGGTCGGGTCACTCCGGGGTGACCGCGCCTCACCCGACGGCCGGTGGTCGCGCGCGGTCAGCCTGGTGGTCACCGCGGCGCGGCCACCGGCCTGTCGGCGCCGCCGGCCGGTCACCGCGCAGGGCCGGCCGCCGGCTGTCACCCGGCAGTGGGCCCTCGGCCCGAGGCGGGCCCGTCCGGCTCATCGGCCGGGCGGGCCCGCCTTCGTGATGGCCGGAAGTCAGCCGGCGACGGGCCCCCCCCCCCGCCGCCGGGGGGGGGCCGGGGGCCGGGGCGGGGCCCCCCCCGCCACTGGGGCGGGGCGCCCCCGCCTTCGTGAGGGCCGGAAGTCAGCCGGCGACGGCACCGCGCCCCTGACGCCTTGGCGGTCAGGGGCGCGGTGCCGTCGCCGCTCGCCGTCACATGTCGCGCGGCGCGCGCTCGGACCGTGCGAAGGACTCGTCGGTCCGCACCGTGCACAGCGCCCAGATGATGAACCCCGACATCGCGATCATCACGACGGACCAGACCGGATAGTACGGCAGGGAGAGGAAGTTGGCGATGATGATGAGCCCGGCGATGGCCACACCGGCGACGCGCGCCCACGTCGCGCCCTGGAACAGGCCGAAGCTGATGATCATTGCGGCCACCCCCAGGATCAGGTGGATCCAGCCCCAGCCGCTGAGGTCGAACTCGAAGACGTAGTTGCGGGTCGTGAGGAAGACGTCGTCCTCGGCGATCGCCGCTATGCCGCGCAGGACGTCGAGTATCCCGCCGATCATGAGCATGACGGCTGCGAACATCGTCAGACCGGCGGCCAACGGTTGCCTCGCCGCGCGTGTGTGCGTGGAGTGGGTGCCTGTCATCCTTCTGCCTCGTTTCGTTGATTCCGGCGCGTGCTCAGCGACCGGGGGCAAAACCCTCGGGGCCGGAGCCGCTCAGGGGCGGTTCCTTCGCCCTGCGGAACTCCCGGACGCCCGCCCGCCGACCCTTCGGTGCCGCGTTGCCAGCGTGCCCACGGCAGGCACCGGCCGCCTCACCCGTGACGGGTGAGCGGCCCGCCTCGGCGGCGTGCCGGCACCCGCCACGGACCGAGGAGGCCGATGTGCCTCCGGGGCCTTCGGTGCCGCACTCCCGGTCACTCCGGCAGCTGGCGCATCTCCATGACCCGCAGCCCCAGCGACCGGAACCGCGCCAGCAGGCCGTACAGGTGCGCCTCGTCGATGACGGGGCCGTACAGCACCGTCTGACCGGACATCACGACGTGGCCCAGTTCCGGGAAGGCCTTGGCCAGCGTCTCCGACATGCGTCCGTCGACGCGGATCTCGTAACGCATGAGCTGCTCTCCCGAGGACGGGCCTGGGACGGCGTGGGTGCGCCCCTCCCGGCCATCGTCCGTCCCGCCCGGCGCCCCGCCCTCACCCGGCGCGGGTGAACCTCCGCCCCGCCCGGCCGACGCTGCCTCCCGGCGCGGGGCCACAGCAGCCGCAGCTCGCGCGCGGCGTACCGCGTCGCCGCGCCGGTTCACCGCCGGCTTGCGGTAGGCGCTCTTCAGACGCGTCCTCACGGTGTTCACGGACAGATGCAGATCGTCGGCGATCTCGTCCGTCGACATCATCCGGGACAGCCGTCGCAGCACGTCGCGCTCGCGTGCGCCCAGCTCCTCCACCATCGGCTCCGGCGGCCGGCTCGCGGGATGCCGCACGGGACCGCCGCGCTCCCCTCGGCCGGGGGCGAGCCATCCGCCGGCCCACTGCTCCAGCCGGTGCGCGGTCAGCAGGGGACGGATCGTCGCGCCGCTCGCCATCAGCGCCGCGGACACCGCCGCGACCGTCACCGCTCCGCTCCTCCGCCGCATGCCGTGACCGTACGCAGACATCGGCATCACCAGCCATCCGGCCGCCCCGACGGGGGAGCGGGGGGCGCCTCAGTTGAGGGAGGGGTGCCGCCCCGGGCGGACCCGCTGCCGGCCCGTGGGGACAGGGCCCGCCCCGACGCGGATGGTGGGCGGGCCCTGTCCGCGGGTCGATTGTCGGGGCCGCGGGCGGGCGGGGCCACGGGTGTGCGGGGGGCGGCCGTGGTGAACGGCGCGCACCCCGTTCGTGTGGATCACACGGGACGCGCGGAGTCGGACGCGTGACGCGCACCGCAGGTGGGAAGGCGCTACGCGACCTCGTCCACGCCCACCCCGCTTGATCACCCGCCCGCCACGACGACGATACTGGCACCCACACGTCGTCCCCCGCTCTCACGAATGGACTCATGCTCACCTCCCCGCCCGTCCCGCCCCCGACTCCCTCCACGGTGTGGCTGGCCCGCGGCCGCCACACCGGGCCCGCCGCGCCGGACGTCCTGCGCAGGAACCTGCGCTCACTCAAGGACGACGCGACGATCCAGGACTTCCTGGAGGTGCCCGACGAGGACACCGCCGACGGGGAACTGGCCTTCGAGGCCCGGTGGCTGCTGTCCGACGGCGTGACCGTGCGCGCCCGGCTGACGCTCGCGGAGTGGTCGGGGCGAGGGCAGGAGTGGACGCTGGTCGCCGAGTCGGAGCGGCCGTGGGACCTGCGCGGACCGTCGCCCGCCGCGATGTTCTGGCCCTGGGAGGCGGACGCCCCCTGGGGCCACGAGACGGTCACCGGGCAGGGGTACCTCGACATCAACCCGCTGCCGGCGGACGACAAGGACCTGCGGCGCACCCTGCGCCACGCCCTGCGGGACACCTGGACCGTCCACGTCGTGGTGCACGAGGCGATGACGCCGGACGAGCGGGGCCGCCGGTCGCTGGTCCCGCTGTTGCCTCCCGGTCTGCACCACCGCGTGGTGGAGCACCGCGCGGCACCCCACCAGCTGCGCACGGTGAACTGGGCGCTGCGCGACTTCGACGTGGAGCTGCCGCGCGGCGGTGCGCTGGTGCTGCCCGGCTCGCCCGCCCCGGAGACGTACGAAGCGGGCGACTTCTCGGTGCGCAGCGTGTTCCTGGACGGCACGCACCCCACCGAGCTGCTGGACGCGGTGACCCGGTTCGCCGCCCTGCCCAAGCCGCTGCCGGAGGGCGGCGAGGCCGCGCTCACCGCGCTGCGGGAGCAGTGGCAGCTGCTGACGCTCGAGGAGGAGCTGGCCCGCGAGCGCCAGCTGGTGACGATGTACGCCGAGGCGCTCGAGGCGATGACCCGGTCCCGGGACCTGTACCGGGAGGCCGCCGAGCAGGCCCATGAGGCGCTGGCCGCCTACCGCGAGGCGGCCGAGGCCGGCGAGCGCCCGCAGCCGCAGCCGAAGCCGGGCGGCTCTCCCTTCCAGCAGCTGGGGCGGACCCTGGAACGGCTCCGGGAGACGGCGAAGGGCCTGCGCCCGGCACTGCCGACCGGGGGCGGCTCACGGGACCGGAACGACCCGGAACTGAACCACCCGGAACACGACGAGCCGCGCCAGGGTGACCCGGAACAGGACGAGCGGGACCGGGACGGCACGGAAGCGGGCCCCGGGGCGGCGGCCGGCCGCTGACCGGGGGCCGCCACCCGCACCTCCAGGGGGTGTGAGCAGCACATGTCCGGGGGACGCGTCAGCAGAACAACGGCAGTCGCCCGGCGTCCGCCCCCAGCGCACGCCGTTCCTCCGGGGTGAGCGGCGCCCGCCCGGTGGCCGCCCGGGCGTAGTGCTCGTCGCTCCAGTCCACGGGCACGGGCCGGCCGAGCAGACCGTCCAGGGTCTGCCGTACGGCGGCCAGGCCGGCGGGCGCGGGACCGGGCGCGTCGGGCAGGTCCCGGACGAGGTCCAGGTGGTGGACGGCGGCCTCGACGACGAGGGTGGTGACCAGGTCGCCCGCGGTGAGGACGTGGCCCTGGGTGGACACCGGGCGGGCGAGGTCGGCCGCGGCGGCTGCCGTGACGGTGGCCGCCGCGGTCTCCAGGTAGAGGTCGCGCAGCTGGCCGAAGTCGAGGAACATGCTCGCGCTCACCCGGACCCAGCGCCGGCCGTTCGCCGCGCCGACCGGGGCGGGCGACCAGTTGTGCCAGTAGGTGACGGCGTCCCGGTCGGGCGGGACCGAGGCGGGCGAGTGCAGGGCCACGAGTGCGCGCTGGGCGTCCGAGAGGCAGTGGAACAGCAGGTCGCGCACCGCCCAGCCGGTGCAGGCGGTGGGCAGCCAGGACTCCTCGTCGCCCAGGGACTCCACGACGGCGGCGAGCGTCCCGTAGGTCTCACGCAGCACGAAGACCCGGGATGCGTCGGGCACTTGGGAATCGGTCATGACAGGCAGCCTAGAGAGCGGCCCTGGGGCAGCCGCCCCCGGCGCGGCGGACCGCCGGGTGCGGCAGGCCGCGCGAAGGGCGGCGGACCGTCGCACACCGTCACCGCACCGAGTCCCTCCGTGCCGGTGCGTGTCATGCGGCCCGGACTGGATACGCGGTCACCACGGCACGACGACACCACGGCCTCACGGCCCAAGGCACCACGGCCTCAGGCCTCAGACACCACCGCACCACCGCACCACCTCAGACACCACCGCACCACCGATCTTCGTCCTCGGATCTTCCGGAAGGGATCCACGACATGGGCAGCGAGCACGGCCCCGCGGGCGGTACCACCGCGCCGCCTCCCCACCGCTCCGAGACGACCCTGCGCGTCAACGGCAAGCCGCACACCCTCACCGTCGACCACCGGCGGGTCCTGCTGGACGTCCTGCGGGAGGATCTCGACCTCACCGGCGCCAAGAAGGGCTGCGACCACGGGCAGTGCGGCGCGTGCACGGTCCTCGTCGACGGCCGGCGCGTCAACAGCTGCCTGCTGCTCGCGGTCGCCCTGGACGGCTGCGACGTCACGACCGTCGAGGGCCTGTCCGGGGACGGCGAGGAGCCGCACCCGCTCCAGCGGGCGTTCCTGGAGCGCGACGCCTTCCAGTGCGGATACTGCACACCGGGTCAGCTCTGCTCGGCGGTCGGGGCGATCGCCGAGGCGGAGGCGGGCCATCCCTCGCACGTCACCGACGCCGGCGCGCCCACCGGGCCCGTGCCGCTGAGCCGGGAGGAGATCCGTGAGCGGCTCAGCGGCAACCTCTGCCGGTGCGGCGCGTACCCGCGGATCGTCGACGCGGTCGAGGACGTGGTCCGGTGAAACCCTTCGCCTACGTACGGGCCGGCAGCCTCGCCGAGGCCGCCGACGCCTACGCCTCCCACCCCGGCGCCTCCTACCTGGGCGGCGGCACCAACCTCGTGGACCTGATGAAACTCGGTGTGGAACGGCCCGCCGCCCTCATCGACGTCACCCGGCTCCCGCTGGACGAGGTGAGGGAGCTGCCGGACGGCTCGCTGCGGGTCGGGGCCATGGTGCGCAACAGCGACCTCGCGGCGCATCCGCGGATCCGCGAGCGCTACCCCGCCCTGTCGCAGGCGGTGCTCGCGGGTGCCTCCGGACAGTTGCGCAACGCCGCCACCACCGGCGGCAACCTGCTCCAGCGCACCCGCTGCCCCTACTTCCAGGACGTCACCAAGCCCTGCAACAAGCGCGAGCCGGGCAGCGGGTGCGGTGCCCGGGACGGCGTCCACCGCGACCACGCGGTGCTCGGGCACTCGGACCGGTGCATCGCCACCCATCCCTCCGACATGGCCGTGGCCCTGGCCGCGCTGGACGCCGAGGTCGAGCTCTACGGCCTCGCGGGCGTGCGCCGGGTACCGGCCGCGGAGTTCCACCGGCTGCCCGGGGAGCACCCGGAGCGGGACACCGTCGTGGAACCGGGTGAGCTGGTGACCGGCGTGCTGCTGCCGGCCGCCACGGCCGGGGTGCCGTCGGCGTACCGCAAGGCCCGCGACCGGGCCTCGTACGCCTTCGCCCTGGCCTCCGTCGCCGCGGTGCTCGAGGTGTCGGACGGCGTGGTGGCGCATGCGGGGATCGCCTTCGGCGCACTGGCGCACCGGCCCTGGCGGGCCCTGCGCGCCGAGGAGGCGCTGCGGGGCGCGGCACCCACCGCGGCCGCGTTCGAGCACGCCGTCGACCTCGAACTGTCCGAGGCCCGGCCGCTGCGTGACAACGCGTACAAGGTGCCCCTCGCCCGCAACCTCGCCGTCGACGTCCTGACGCGACTCGTACGGCACCGGGAGGACTCATGACCGCCCCCGCGGTGGGCGCTCCCGCCGAGCGCCGGGAAGGACGGGAGAAGGTCACCGGCACCGCCCGTTACGCCGCCGAGTTCCCCTCCCCCGGGCGGCTGTTCGCCCGCCCGGTGCCGGCGACGGTCGCGAGCGGCCGGGTGACGGGCGTCGACGCCTCGGGCGCGCTGGCGCTGCCCGGTGTGGTCACCGTCCTCACCCATGAGAACGCGCCGCGCCTCGCCGAGCCGGACGATCCCACCCTCGCCGTCCTCCAGGACCCGCAGGTCCCGCACCGGGGCTGGTTCGTGGCGCTGGTGGTGGCCGACAGCCAGGAAGCGGCCCGGGCCGGCGCCGCCGCCGTACGGGTCTCGTACGCCGAGCGGTCCCACGACGTGAGCCTGTCCGCCGCGCACCCCGACGCGTACGTCCCCGAGCAGGCCAACGGCGGCTACCCCGCCGTCCGGGAACACGGCGACCCGGAGGGCGCCTTCGCGGACGCGGCCGTGCGGGTCGACGTCGGCTACCGGGTGCCGCCCCTGCACAACCACCCGATGGAGCCGCACGCCAGCACCGCGCACTGGGACGGCGAGCGGCTGACCGTGCACACCTCCAGCCAGGGCACCACGGTCGTACGGGGCGTGCTCGCCGGGTTGTTCGGGGTGGAGGAGGAGCGGATCTCGGTCGTCGCCGAGCATGTCGGCGGCGGCTTCGGGTCCAAGGGCACGCCCCGGGTGGACGTGGTGCTCGCGGTGATGGCCGCGCGGCACACCGGGCGTCCGGTCACGGTCGCCCTCCCCCGCCGGGTGCTGCCGTCGGTCGTCGGGCACCGGGCGCCCACCCTGCACCGGCTGCGTCTCGGCGCGGACGCCGACGGCCGGCTGACGTCCCTCGTCCACGAGGTCACCACACACACCTCCCGGGTGAAGGAGTTCGTGGAGCAGGCGGCGACCCCCGCGCGCGTCATGTACGCCGTCCCGCACAGCCGCACGCTGCACCGCGTGGTGCCGCTGGACGTGCCGACGCCGTCCTGGATGCGGGCGCCCGGGGAGGCGCCGGGCATGTACGCCCTGGAGTCGGCCGTCGACGAACTCGCCGTGGCGCTCGGCATGGACCCCGTGGAGTTGCGGATCCGCAACGAGCCGGAGACCGAACCGGACAGCGGCAGGCCGTTCAGCAGCCGGCACCTCGTCGAATGCCTGCGGGAGGGCGCCCGCCGGTTCGGGTGGGCGCGGCGCGATCCCCGCCCGCGTTCCCGCTCCGAGGGTCCGCTGCTGATCGGGACGGGCGTGGCCGCCGCCACCTACCCGGTGATGGTGGCACCGTCGGCCGCAGCGGCGCGCGCCCTGCCCGACGGGACGTTCCTCGTCGAGACGAACGCCACGGACATCGGCACGGGCGCCCGTACGGTGCTCACGCAGATCGCGGCGGACGCCCTGGGCGTGCCCGTGGAGCGGGTCCGGATCCGGGTGGGCAGCAGCGACCTGCCGTCGGCCTCGCTGGCCGGCGGTTCCTCCGGCACCGCCTCCTGGGGCTGGCCGGTCCACGAGGCCTGCGGACGGCTCGCGGAACGCCTGACCGGGTTTCCCGGCCCGGTGCCCGAGCACGGCCTGGTCGAGCACGCCGACACGGCCGGCACGGCGGACGCCGAAAGCCCTTACGCGCGGCACGCGTTCGGGGCGCACTTCGCGGAGGTCGCCGTGGACACGGTGACCGGCGAGGTGCGGGTGCGGCGCCTGCTGGGGGTGTACGCGGCCGGGCGCATCCTCAACGCCCGGACCGCCCGCTCCCAGTTCGTGGGCGGCATGACCATGGGCCTGGGAATGGCCCTGACCGAGGGCAGCACCATGGACGCCGCCTTCGGCGACTTCGCCGAGTCCGACCTGGCCTCCTACCACGTGCCCGCGCACGCGGACGTGCCGGACATCGAGGCGCACTGGGTGGAGGAGGACGATCCCCACCTCAACCCCCTGGGTGGCAAGGGGATCGGCGAGATCGGCATCGTGGGCACGGCGGCCGCCATCGGCAACGCCGTCCACCATGCCACCGGCACCCGCCTGCGTGAACTGCCTCTCACACCCGACCGGGTCCTGACGGCCCTGCGGGAACCCGGCCACTGAGACGGGGGATACCGGACCGGCGTCGGCGGCCACCAGGGCGGCGGTCCGGCGCCGGGGCCCCCTGGCCACCGGACCGGCCGGCCCCGCGTCCGGGAGGTCCGGTTCCCGTCCGGTGTCCGCCCCCTCCCGCGGGGTTCCGCCACTCGGAGCGCGGCACCCGTGCCGTGGGAGACCGGTGCGCTGTTCCGTGCGATATTCCCAGGGAAAGAGGGCATCCGGGGATCGAAAACGGGGAATTCGATGACCGGGGGAACGCCGGACACCGCGCGACGGACCGCGCACAGGGAGGGCCCGTGGATGCGACCACCACGCTCATCACCGTCGCGGTGGTGCTGGCGGCGGCGCTGTTCGCCTTGGCCGCCGCCGTGCTCGTACGGCTGGTCCGGGCCCGGCGTGGCCTGCGGCGGGCGGGCTTGCCGACCGGCCCTCGCTGGGTGTTCTGGGGGGCGGTCGCGTACTTCCTCCTCCCGACCGACGTGCTGCCCGACCCGGTCTACCTCGACGACATCGGCGTCCTCCTGCTCGCCCTGCGCTCCCTGCGCCGCGCCCCCGACCGCGCCACGACCGTCAACTGACCGTCACTGACCGGCCGGTAGAGAATTTTCGCCCCATCCGAGGCGCATCGCCCCTGCTCAGCTCCCTGCCCCGCACCCCACGGCCGTGTCGATCACGGAGAGTGAGGAAACCAACCACCCGTTCGATTCGTATAAGTGACTGAAGGTCCGTCCGACGGGCCGGAGGTCGCACCAACGCAGCGGGCCCGAGTGACGTCGCACAGCGGCACCGCTTGTTCGAGGCAGTACCGACGAGGGAGAGACGATGCAACCGTTCGCGCTCAACTACGCCCGCCCCGCGGCGGAGTTGGAGTTCGCCACTCCGTACGCCTATGACCCTGGACTGCAGGTGAACGTGCTCTTCGACGGGCGGATCGCCGCTCGTGACCACGCACTGCTGAGAGAACTCGGGACGACGACCTCGACGGCGGGTTCCAAGACTCACTTCGACGACTGAACACGGGTCGACACACGATGACCGTGCTCATCCTGACCTGTGAAGAGGACGTCACGGCGGACATGGTGGTCGACCACCTGAACGCCGCGGGCGTCCCCGTCGTGCGGCTGGACCCCGCCGACCTCACCCACACCGTCGCGCTCTCCGCGGAGTACGTGCACGGTGCCTTCCGGGGACACCTGTCGTCCGCGGGACGGCTGGTGAGCCTCGACTCGCTGCGGTCCGTCTGGGTCCGCCGGCCCGGCGCGGCGGCGGCCCGGGCGCCCGAACCGTCCGCGTGGCTGACGGAGGAGGCCTCGCAGGCGCTGTACGGGATGCTCCGCGGGAGCGGGGCGCGCTGGATGAACCATCCGGACGCGGCCGTGCGGGCCCGGCACAAGCCCTGGCAGCTGCGGCTGGCCCAGCGCAGCGGGCTGCCGGTGCCGGCCACGCTCATCACGACGTTCCCGCAGGCGGCACGGGACTTCGCGGAGCGCTACCCGGACCTGGTGGTCAAGCCGGTGTCGGGGGCGCATCCGCAGGATCCGCCCCGGGCGGTCCCCACCACCCGGGTCCCGCCGGACGCCGACTTCGCCGCCGTCGCCTACGGTCCGACCCTGCTGCAACGGCGGATCGTCAAGCGGGCGGACATCCGGCTGACGGCGGTGGGCGACCGGATGCTGGCCGCCCGCAAGGTGACGGACTCCGACGGCGACCCCGACGCGGTGGACGTGCGCTTCGCGCCCTCCACCGCGTCGTGGCGCCCGGCCGACGTCCCGCCGCGCCTCGCCGACGCCGTACGGACGTATCTGCGCGAGGCGGAACTGGCCTACGGGGCCTTCGACTTCGCGGAGGACGCCGACGGGACGTGGTGGTTCCTGGAGTGCAACCAGTCGGGGCAGTTCGGCTTCGTCGAGGTGGACACCGGCCAGCCGATCGCCCGCACCATCGCGGAGTGGCTGGCCGGGTCCGGGCCCCAGCGGTCGGCCCGGCCCACGGACCGCTGCGGTTCGGCGGTTCCCTGAGCCGGGCCGGAAAGTGCGCTCAGACGGCCAGGGAGAGTCCGCTCTCCCCGTCCCTCTCCTGCTCCTGCCTCGGCACCCGGGCCGCCGGCGGCCGCACCGCGGAGTCGAGCAGGGCGTCCGCCGCGGCGACCGCCTCGCGGACGTCGGAGGTACCCATGAGGACACACAGCGTGTAGGTGACGTCCTCCAACTCGCGCGCCGCCTGCGGCCGCTCCCTCTCCGCCTGAGCGATCTTCAGCGACGCGTACCGCGTCAGCAGCGTCCTGACGGCCTTCGGGTCCGGAACGATCACGAGCGCCCCTCTCTCCAGATGTAGTGGGCAGCGTGTGCCCGAACCGGGGCGGTTCATGCGTGTGTGAGATCCCTGTCACCCTCCGGGGGCATGTTTTCAGCCACTTGGCTCCCGGTTGACGTCAGGCGACCTGCCCACTGTGCAGCGCCGTGTACGCGCCGCCGTGACGCAGGAGTTCCTCGTGCGTGCCGGTCTCCAGGATGCGGCCGTCCCCCATGACGACGATGCGGTCGGCGCCGCGCACGGTGGACAGGCGGTGCGCCACCACGAAGGTGGTGCGGCCGTGCAGCAGACGGGCGAGGGCCTGCTGGACGAGCGCCTCGGAGCGGGTGTCGAGCGCGGACGTTGCCTCGTCGAGGATGAGCACCTTGGGATCCCTTATCAGGGCGCGGGCGATCGCCAGCCGCTGCTTCTGACCGCCCGACAGCCGGGCGCCGCGCTCGCCGACCAGGGTGTCCAGCCCTTCGGGCAACCGATCGACGAACTCCAGGGCGTTGGCGTCCCGCAGGGCCGCGCGGACCGTCTCCTCGTCGGCCTCGTCCTCCATGCCGTAGGCGACGTTCTCGCGGACGGTGCCGTCGAAGAGGACCGACTCCTGGGGCACCACGGACACGAACCGCCGGTAGGTGCGCAGGTCCACGGTGTTCATGTCGGTGCCGTCGAGCAGCAGCCGGCCCGAGGTCGGCCGGATGAAGCCGATCACGAGGTTCAGCACGGTGGACTTGCCGGCGCCGGAGGCGCCCACCAGGGCGACGGTCTCGCCCGGTGCGACGGCCAGCGTGAAGTCGCGCACCGCCGGCCGGCCGCTGTCGTACGCGTACCCGACTCCGTCGAAGGTCACCGCGCCGCGCAGGGAGGCGAGTTCGGCCTTGCCCTCGTTGTCCTCCAGCTCCGGCGCCTGGAGCACCTCACCGACCGAACGGACCGACTCCAGCCCCTTGGTGATGACCGGGGCGAGACCGGTGAGCGTGGTGGTGGAGTTGGTGAGGGTGGTCAGGAAGGCGCTGAGCATGACGACGTCGCCCGGGGTGACCCCCCACACCTCGTAGTACGAGATGAGCGCGGCGCCGGCCAGGACGAGCACGCCGACGACGTTGAGGACGACCCAGGCGATCGAGCCGAAGCGGCCGTTGACCAGGTCGAGGCGCATGCCGGAGGTCAGCAGCCGGTGCAGGGTGCCGTCCATGCGGCGCAGCGCCTTGCCCTCCAGGCCGTGCGCGCGGGTGACCGGGATCAGCCGGGTCATCTCCGTCACCCGGGAGGAGAGGGTCTCGACCTCGTGGCGGAAGTGCTCGTTGTGGGTGCGCAGCCGGGCCCTGAGGCGGGCCACGACGAACGCGGCGGCGGGTACCACGACGAGGAAGACGGGCACGAACTCCGGTGTGCGCACGGCGATGATGATCAGGCCGCCGGTGAGGACGGTGAGCGCGCCGAGCCCGTTCTCCGCGGTCTGCTGCACCATCTGCTCCACGGCCTCCACGTCCCGGACGACCTTGGCCTGCAGGACGCCGGCGCTGACCCGGGAGTGGTAGCCGATGGACAGTTGCTGCATGCGGGTGCAGAGCGCGGAGCGCAGGGTGGTGCCCATGCGGCGGACGCTGCCGTACAGGAGGCGGACGTACAGCAGGTGCAGCGGGTAGTTGACGACGAGGATGAAGAGGATGACGCCGGTGCTCGTCCAGAGCCTGCCGATGGGCTGGTGCTGGACGACGGTGTCGATGATGGACGCGGTGATCAGGGGCAGCAGCCAGACGGGGCTGTGCTTGACGGTGAAGACGACGACCGCGCCGGCCAGTCGGTACCGGTCGGCGCGGAAGAGGTAGGCGAGCGTGCGGATCGGGTGTTCGTCCCGGTAGCGATGGTCGAGGGGTCTGTCGAGCGACGACGCCATCGGCGGTGGTCCTCCCCAGGTGCCGGGTGAAAGGGGCTGGGCGGGGGGTGTTCAGGCGGCGTCCAGCTCCGCCAGTTCCTCGGGTGTGAGGGCGAGTTCCGTCGCGGCGGCCGAGTCGCGGATCGTCTCGGGGCGGCTGGCGCCGGGGATGGGGACGACGACCGGCGACTTGGCGAGCATCCAGGCGAGGCAGACCCGCTGCGGGCTCACTCCGCGCGCCTCGGCGATCCGGGCGAACGGCGCGTGGGCGGAGCCGAGTCCGCCGGCCCGGGAGATGCCGCCGAGCGGGCTCCAGGGCAGGAAGGCGATGCCGAGTTCGTGGCACAGCCGCAGTTCCGCCTCGCTGGAGCGGAACGCCGGGGAGAACTGGTTCTGCACGGAGACCAGCCGGCCGCCCAGGATGTCGTCGGCCTGCCTGATCTGCTCGGGGTTCGCGTTGGAGACGCCGGCGCGCAGGATCTTGCCCTCGTCGAGCAGGTCGCGCAGCGCGCCGACGGAGTCGGCGTACGGCACGCGCGGGTCGGGGCGATGGAACTGGTACAGGCCGATCGCCTCCACGCCGAGCCGGCGCAGGGACGCCTCGCACGCCTCCTTGAGGTGCCGCGGACTGCCGTCGAGGGTCCAGCTGCCGTCGCCGGGGCGCAGGTGGCCGCCCTTGGTGGCGACCAGGACGTCACCGCCCCGGTCGTGGGTGGCGAGGGCCTTGGCGATCAGGGTCTCGTTGTGGCCGACCTCGTCGGCGTCCCGGTGGTAGGCGTCCGCGGTGTCGATCAGTGTCACGCCGGCGTCGAGGGCGGCGTGGAGGGTGGCGAGGGAGCGTGCCTCGTCGGGCCGTCCCTCGATCGACATGGGCATCGCGCCCAGTCCGATCGCGCTGACCTCGACGTCACCGATACGGCGGGTGTGCATGGGGGTCGTGACCTCTCTCCGGCTGTCGCGGTGACCAGGGAAGTCCGGTGCGCCGGAAGGTGATGGCGGCGCACCGGACTCACTCGCTCCAGCCTGGCCCGGCCGTGGACGGAGGTCCAATGGAAGAAAGCGAACGCATTCAGCAGCGTGGCCGCTGAATCCCCGTCCGGATCACGAACGGCTCGTCAGGTACTCCTCGGCTCCCGGGGCGCGGTGCGCGTCCTCGACGCCGACCAGGCCGCCGGTCGCCTTCCCGTCGGGCTTCAGCACGTACGTCGACAGCGAGGCGGGCCGGGAGACGTCGGAGAAGTTCTGCGGGGTGCCGAGGCCGGTGTCGGCGTTCTTCTGCGAGCGGTGCGCCTTGACCACGTCCTCGCGGGCGAGGCTGCCGGCCGCGCAGGCCTTCTCCAGGTCGGCGCCCAGCAGATGGGCCGCGTTGTAGCCCGACAGCACCCCGGAGTCGACCTGGGAGCCGGGGTACTTCTTCTCGTACGCGCTGACCATGTGCTGGACGCCGGGGATGGCGGAGCTGACGGCCGGCGCGGCGCTGACCACGTGCAGCATGGCCTCGAGGGCCGGTGCCGCGGGGGTCTTCATGAGCTGCGGGGCGAATCCGGGGGCGCTGCTGACGACGGGGACGCTCAGGCCGCGGGAGGCGGCGACACCGACCAGGGAGGCTGTCTGGGCGGGTCCGGCGCTGATCAGGATCGCCTTCGCGCCGGCCTTCTTCAACGCGGTGACCTGGGCGGAGAGGTCCGTGTCCGTCGCCTTGATCTTCTGGCCGACGATCTTCAGACCGGCCTTCTCCGCGGCCCACGTGGAGCCTTCGAGCGCGTTGGCGCCGTAGTCGCCCTCGAAGTAGACGTGGCCGACGGTGTCGCCCTGGGCGAGGCCCTTGGTGCGGGTGAGGAAGTCGACCGCGGCGATCATGTCGACGTCGTAGGTGGTGCCGAGGACCTGGATGGAGTCCTTGCCCAGCAGGGAGGCCGCCCAGGCCTGCGGGAAGGTGAGCACGTGGTCGCGTTCGATGTCGTCGAGCAGGGCCGAGACGACGGGCGACCCGATGACCTGGGGCAGGGCGACGACGTCCGGGGCGATGTCGGCGTAGGCGGTGACCGCCTTCTGCACGTCGTACCCGTGGTCCTTGACGACGATCTCGACCTTGCGGCCGCAGATGCCGCCGTCGGCGTTGGTCTCGTCGGCCCACATCTGCTGGGCCTGCACGATGCTCTTGCCAAGCGTGGCGTAGGGGCCGGTCAGGTCGGTGAGGGCGCCGAGCCGGATGGTCTTCGCGCTCACGCCCGGCCCGGACTTGACGCCGTCGGCGTCGGCGTCGTCGGAGCTGTTGCCGCCGCCCGCCTTGGAGCTGCAGCCGGTGGCCGCGATCAGCAGCGCGGTCAGGGCCGCGGCGAGCGCGGTGCCGGGGGTGCGGTGTCTGTGGTGCTGGGAGTTCACGGGGTGGGCTCCTTGGCTCGTGCGGGTGAGGCGGGGGAAGCGGACGGGAGGGCCGGCGGAGTGCGGTCCGGGGACCGGGCGGGACGCAGCCGGGCCCGGAGGCGTCGGGTCAGGCCGTGCAGTCCGTCGGGCGCGTACAGCAGGACGAGGACGATGGCCGCGCCGTAGAGGTAGCGGGCCGCCTCGGTCGGGCCGACCGCTCCCTCGCCGCCGGTTCCGGGGGCGGCGACCAGGGGCAGTTGGTCGGCGTAGCGGGTCATCAGCAGGGGCAGGGCGGTGACGAAGACGGCGCCCGCGGTGGCGCCGGCGACGGAGCCGAGGCCGCCGATGACGATCATGGCGAGGTAGTCCACGGAGAGGGCGAGGCCGAAGTAGTCGGGCACGACCCGGCGGAAGGACAGGGCGAGCAGGACGCCGGCCAGGCCTGCGTACATCGACGACACGACGAAGGCCGCCGAGCGGTGACGGGCGACGTTCACGCCCATCACGGCCGCCGCGGTCTCACTGTCGCGCAGGGCGGCCAGGGCCCGTCCGGGGCGGCCGCGCAGCAGGCCGCGCGCGGTGAACCAGGTGAGGGCGAACAGGGCCAGGCCGAGGTACCACAGGCGTTCCTCCGCGCCGAACGGCACGCCCAGCACGACGAGTTCGGGATCGTCGGCGGTGAATCCGAACCCGCCGAGGGTGAGCGGCGGGACGGAGCGGCCGTTGAAGCCGCCGGTGATCGAGTCGGCGGTCAGCAGCACGTGGTGGCCGAGGAAGACCAGGGCGAGCGTGGCGACGCCCAGGTAGATGCCGCGTACCCGCCCGGCGACGGGGCTGAACAGGCCGCCCGCGGCGCCGGCCAGCAGGACGGCCAGGACGGCGGCGAGGGCCGGGGGCAGCGCCGGACCGGGCTCGCCGGCCAGCCAGGTGTAGCCGTAGGCGCCCACGGCGAGGAAGAAGGCGTGGCCGAGGGAGAGTTGGCCCGCGGTGCCGGAGAGCAGGCCGAGGCCGACGGCACCGATGGCGGCGGCCATGGAGAACAGGCCGATACGCAGCCAGAAGGCGTCCAGGTAGAAGGGCAGGGCGCACAGGACGAGGGCGGGCAGCAGGAGACGGGCCGCCTTCGGGAGGAGCTCAGACACGGACCGCTCCCTTCGCGCCGAACAGGCCGGTGGGCCGCACCAGCAGCACCACGACCATCACGGCGTACGGGGCGACGTCGCCGAACCCCTCGCCGAGGACGTGCAGTTCGGACTGGTAGCCGGCCACGAGCGCCTCGGTCAGCCCGATGATCAGGCTGCCGGCGAGCGCGCCGGGCGGGGAGGCCATGCCGCCGAGGATCGCCGCCGGGAACGCCTTCAGGGCGATCTGACCGGTGGTGCGCTCCAGGCCGGGCGCCGGGAAGGCGGCGAGGAACACGGCGGCGAGGGCGGCCAGGGCGCCGGCCAGGCACCAGGCGAGCATGCGCACCCGGGTCAGCCGGACGCCCATGAGGGCGGCCGCCTCCACGTCCTCGGCCGCGGCCCGCAGGGACAGTCCCCAGGGCGTGAACCGGAACAGGGCGAAGACCGTGCCGATGACGACGGCGGAGACCACGATCGCGGCGAGCCGGCTGTCGGCGACGGTCACCGGGCCGAGGCCGGTCACCGCGTCGCCCCAGGGGTCGCC
This sequence comes from Streptomyces sp. NPDC051315, assembly GCF_044455165.1. Classification (NCBI taxonomy): domain Bacteria; kingdom Bacillati; phylum Actinomycetota; class Actinomycetes; order Kitasatosporales; family Streptomycetaceae; genus Streptomyces; species Streptomyces sp. NPDC051315. The sequence continues at coordinate 343,878 of NZ_JBITEN010000005.1, read as the reverse complement.
GAGGGTGAGCAGGTCACCGCCGATGCGCCGGGCCAGGTCGGTCAGCAGGACGATGTCCACGCCGATGGTGACGATCGTCTGCACGTGGGCGGCTTTCGGGTCGGGGTCGCCGCGTTGCAGCAGCAGCCGGTCCAGGGCGCCGGCGACGGCCGCGGTCGCCAGGACGGCCACCGCGAGGGCGCCGGCGAACCCCAGGTCCTCGTGGAGGACGGCGACGAGGTAGCCGCCGAGCAGGAGCAGCGAGCCGTGGGCGAAGTTGAGGACGCCGGAGGCCTTGAAGATGACGACGAAGCCGAGGGCGACGAGGGCGTAGACGGCGCCCAGGGCGAGGCCGTTGAGGAGGGTGTCGAGGAAGGTGGTCATCGGTCGTCGTCCTTGCCGGAGGGCGGGGCGCCGGTCCCGCTGTCGGGGGCTTCGGCGTCCTCCTCCTCGGGTGCTCCGGTGCCGAGGTAGGCGCGCAGGACCTCGGGGTGGCGGCGGATCTCGTCGGGGGTGCCGTGGGCGAGGCGGCGGCCGAAGTCGAGGACGGTGACCTCGTCGGCGAGGCGCATGACCAGGCCCATGTCGTGCTCGACGAGCAGGACGGACAGCCCGAGTCGTTCGCGGACCGTGTGCACGACCTCCGCCGTGCGGAGGCGTTCGGCGCCGTTCATGCCGGCCACGGGCTCGTCGAGCAGCAGCACGCGGGGTTCCAGGCACAGGGCGCGGGCGAGTTCGACGCGCTTGCGGTCGCCGTAGGACAGCAGGGCCACGGGGGTGTCGAAGTGGTCGGCGAGGCCGGTGAGTACGGCGATCTCGCGGGCCCGGTCGAGGTGCTCGCGCTGTTCGCGTACGGCGCTCGGCAGGCGCAGGGCGCTCGCGGCGAAGCCCGCGCGGGAGAGGGCGTGCCGGCCGAGCATCAGGTTGTCGGCGACCGTGCCCTCGGTGGTGACGATGTTCTGGAAGGTGCGGGCCACCCCCAGCGCGGCGATCCGGTGCGGGGCGAGCCCCGTCAGTTCGGTGTCGCCGAGCAGGACCTGCCCGGCGGCCGGGCGGTACAGGCCCGACAGGACGTTGAAACAGGTGGACTTGCCGGCGCCGTTGGGTCCGATGAGGGCGTGCACCGAGCCGGGTGCGACGGTGAAGGACACCGTGTCGAGGGCGGTGAGACCGGCGAAACGCACGGTGACGTCACGGACGTGGAGCGCGGGGGGCGGTGCGGGGCGGCGGTCGGTGAGGACACCGGTGGAGCTGTCCGTCGTACGGTCTGCCGAGCTGTTCGTGGTACGGCCGGCGGTGCTGTCCGTCGTACGGCCGGTGGGGCTGTCCGTCGTACGGCCGGTGGTGCTGTTCGTCGTACGGCCGGTGGGGCGGATGTTCACGCGGCCCCCTGGTCGCCGGTCGTCTCGCCCAGGTAGAGGCGGCGTACCGCGTCGGTCCGTGCCAGTTCCTCGGCGGGACCCGACAGCCGGATCTCGCCCACGTCGAGGACGTACGCGTGGTCGGCGAGGGACAGGGCCATCCCGGCGTTCTGCTCGACCAGCAGGACGGCCGTGCCCTGTTCGTTGATCTCACGGATCACTTCGGCGATGCGGAACACCATGCGCGGGGCCAGGCCGAGGGAGGGTTCGTCCAGCAGGAGCAGGCGCGGGGCGGCCATCAGGGCGCGGCCGATGGCGAGCATCTGCTGCTCGCCGCCGGACAGCAGGCCGGCGGCCTGGCGGCCGCGTTCGGCGAGGACGGGGAAGAGTCCGTACACCCGGTCGCGGGCCTCCCGGACCACGGCGGGGTCGCGCCGGCTCAGGCCCAGGCCGCCGGTGCGCAGGTTCTCCTCGACGGTGAGCCCGGCGAAGACCCGCCTGCCCTCGGGTACCTGGACGACGCCGGCCCGCACCGCCGCGACCGGATCGCGTCCGTCGAGGGTGATGTCGCCATAGCGGACCCGGCCGGCGGTGATGGTGCCGCGGTGCAGGCGCAGGGTGCCCGAGAGGGCCCGCAGCAGCGTGGACTTGCCGGCGCCGTTCGCGCCGAGCAGCGCCACGACCTCGCCGGGCGGGACGGTCAGGGACACGGAGCGCAGGGCTGACAGGGCCCGCCCGTACGTCACGTCCAGGCCTTCGACGTGCAGCGCGGGCGGGTCCTGCGGGGGTGCTTCGGGCATCGCGGCTCCTCGGGTCCGTGCCGTTCGGCACGGCGCTTCGGTGGAAGGGGAGCTCACGACAGCACGCGGGATACCGGCCGGTACAGGCGCCGGGGCGGGCTCGCTGCGCGGGCCCAGCGCGGGCGGGGCAGGGTTGTGCGGGTGCCCACGGCGCCGGAACCGTCCCGTTCCTCAGCGCGCACTCCGTGTCGCCAGCGCCAGGCTGATCTCCACCACGTCGGCCGGGCGGGACAGGGAGCGGCCCGTCAGCTGCTCGTAGCGGCGGAGGCGGTTGAGGACGGTGTTGCGGTGGCAGTACAGCCGCTCCCCCGCCCGCTGCGCGGAGCCGTCGCAGGCCAGCCAGGTGGCCAGCGTGTCCAGCAGGACGGCTTCGTCGGCGGGCTCCAGGGCGCGCAGCGGGCCGAGGACGCGCTCCGCGAGGGCGGCGGCGAGATCGGGCGAGGAGATCACCAGGGCCGCGGGGAGGTGCTCGGTCAGCCGGACCGTGCCGCCTGTCTGGGGGCACATGCGCAGCGCGGTGTCCGCGAGCCGGCGGGCGTCGCCGACCGCCGCCAGTCCCGAGACGGCCGTGCTGATCCCCACCCGGGCACCGGACGGCGGGCATCCGCCCGGCTCCCCGCCCGCGGCCTCGTGTTCGCCACGTCCCGGGAGGCGGCCGTCGGCGTCACGGTCGCCGAGGAGGACGATCCCGTAGTCGACCTCCACGCCCGTGTGCCAGTGCACCCGTGTCCCCCGCCCGGCGGCGGCACGGGCCGCGGTGGCCTCGGACGGGGAGCCGCCGGCCACTGCCACGACCGCGTAACGGCCCTGTTCGGGCAGGTCCAGCGCCTCGGCGGTCTCGGGCAGGTCGGCGATGCGGCTGGTGCCGTCGAGCAGGGCCGCGGCCAGCAGCCGCAGCCGGTTCTCACGCCGCCAGGCCAGCTGCCGTTCCACCTGCCGGTAGGCGTCCGCGACCAGCGTGCAGTGCTCGTCGACGAAGTTCCACACGTCGGCGGCGACGTGCACGAGGAGGCGCACGTCCTCCGGAGCGGTACGGGAGGTCTCCTCCACCAGGCGCTGCCAGACCAGGGAACCGCCGAGGCGGAACGCGTGCAGCAGGGCGTCCAGCGGCAGGCCCTGCTCGGCGCGGGTCGCCCCGATCTTCCAGGAGCAGCGGCGCGCCGCGTCCCGGTTGCCGCGCGGGTCGAGCAGCGAGGCCACGCTGTGCCGCAGCGAGCGGTGCACCTCCTGCCAGGTGGCGGCGGGGTCGATCTCCACGGCCGCGCGGTAGGCGGGTTCCTGTTCCTGGATCGCGGCGACCAGCCCGTCGGTGAGGTCGGGCAGGTCGTCCAGCAGGATCCGGGCGGCGCGGTGCAGCACGTCCAGGGCGTCGGCGTCGATCAGCGAGCGCATCCGCGGCGGCCGCGGCCGCAGGGCCGGTCCCGCCGGTCCCGTTGGTCCCGTCGGCGTGGGGCGCAACAGTGTTCGTGGCCGTAGGGCGTGGTGCATCGCGGGCCTCCCCCAGGGTCGGTGTGCCGGCGGCCCCGCCCGGCCGGGCTCCATCGGCTCCGGTTGCCGTGGAGTCCGCGCCGTCCCGCCGGCATGCTCGTCCTGACCCGCAGGATGACATACCGTCCGGTCGGTCCCTAGGGGTGTGCACCGCTCTTTTCGGCTTGTTCGACCAGCCGGGCCAGCTCCAGGCGGGAGCGCACGCCGAGCGCGGCGAAGACCTTCCGCAGGTGGTAGTCGACGGTGCGGGTGCTCACGGACAGGGTCAGGGCCACCTCCCGGTTGGTGGCGCCGTCGGCGACGCACCGGGCGATTCGCAGTTGCTGCGGGGTCAGCAGGGACAGGCCGGCGCCGGCCCGGGTTCCGCTCGGGGAGACCCCGTTGGCGCGCAGTTCGCCCCGGGTCTGCTCCGCCCAGGCCCGTGCCCCGCAGCGCTCGAACCCGACCAGCGCGGCGCCGAGGCGCTCGCGTGCCTCGGCGAGCCGGCGCCGGCGGCGCAGCCACTTGCCGTGGAGGAGTTCGGTGCGGGCCCGTTCGAAGTCACCGCCCGCCGCGTCGTGCAGGTCGAGGGCGTGCCGGTAGAGCGCGTCGGCCCGCTCGGGCGGAGCCAGCAGGGCACGGCAGCGCAGCAGCTGGGCGGGCGCCTGCGGATCGGCGCCGAAACCGGCCCATCCGGCGAAGTCCTCCACCACGGCGCGGGCGCCGTCGGGGCATCCGGCGGACACGGCGGCCTCCACGAAGCAGGGCACGGCGAGCATCCACACCGCGAAGTGGCCGCGCCGGGGGCCCGGCCGCACCAGCGGCCCCAGCCGGTCCGCGGCCTCCCGGGGCCGGCCGCAGCCCAGGTCGGCCCGGGCCGCGGCCCACTCCGCGAGGGTCGCGGCCTGGGCGAGGCCGTGCCGCCGGGCGGTGGCCGACGCGGCGGCCACGTGTCCGGCGACCAGGTCGGTCTCCCCCTCGATGGACGCGGCCAGCGCCAGTACGGCGTGGTGGTGGGCGGCCGTGTTGCGCTGCCGGGCCGCCTGCGCGGCACGCAGGCCCTGCTCGGCGTGGGTGCGGGCCAGGGCGTGCCGGCCGGCACGCAGTTCGACGTAGGCGAGGTACTCGCGTGCCCGGGGGACGGCCGCGGCGGTGCCGAGGGTGCGGGCGGCGGCCAGGGCCCGGGCCGCCGCCCGGCGCCCGGCGTCGAGGTCGCCCAGCATCAGCGCCGCGCCCGCCGCGCGCAGCGCCTCCTCCGGCTCGTCGCTCGCCTCCGCGCACTCCACCACGCGCCGCAGCGACCGGGCCGCCGCCCGGAAGTCCCCTTCGAGCAGGGCACGCAGCCCGCGCCGGTAGTCCCGGACAACCGCTGCGCGGCTCGCCAGGGGCCAGTGTCCGGGTCCGGCTTCACCAGCGCCCGAGAGGCCGGGTCGGAGTCCGGCTTCACCCGCGCCCGAGAGGCCGGGTCCGGTTTCGGCTTCGGCTTCGGCTTCGCCCTCGTCTACGGGGTCGGGGCCGGCCTGGACACTCCCCACCTCGGACCCGGCCCCCGACACGCCCCCGGCACTCCCCCCGAACCCGGCACCGTCCACAGCCGTGCCCGCACTCCTCCTCACGCCCACGTCCGCGCTCCGCAGGACGGCGCTCAGGCAGCCGGCCGGGTCGCCCGACGCCCATGCGGCGTCCGACGCGCCGAGAGCCGCTGCCTCCGCCTGTTCGGGGGCTCGTGCGGAGAGCAGGGAGGTGGCGAGCAGCAGGGAGGCCCGGGCCTCGTCGACCGGCCCGTCGTGCAGGAGCGTCGTCCCGCGGAGCAGTTCGGCCCGGCCCCGCACGAGAGCGGGGGCCCCGCCGGTCCGGGCCGCGTCGAGCAGCCGCAGCGCCCGGTGCGAGCCTCCGGCGAGCAGGGCCTGCTCGGCGGCGGCCGTGTACCACTCGGCGCGCCGGGGCGTGTCGCCGGCCAGCTCCGCGGCCCTGATGTACGCGGCGCACCGCAGCCCGCGCGGGACGGAGTCGGCCGCATCGGCCGCCGCGGCCGCCAGTTCGGCCGCGGTTCCCGCGCCGGCCCACGCGCGGTGCAGCAGCGCACGGAGCCGCGGGCCCTCGTCTTCCAGGGCCCGGGCCAGCGCCCGGTGCGCGGCCCGGCGCCGCCCGGCAGGGGCCGCCGCGTACACCGCCCGGCGCAGCAGCTCACTGCGGAACCGCACCTCACCGTCGGCCGCCACGAGCAGGTCCGGCAGCGAGGAGCCGGAGGGAAGGGGTCCGTCGTCGCGCAGGTGCTCCACCGCGCGGAGGACGAGCCGTACGTCGACGGAGGCGTGCTCCGCGGCGTCGGCGTCTCCCGCGTTCCCGCTGGACCCGAAGGCCTCCGTGTCCCGTACGGCGGCCGCCACCGTCAACAGGACGTCCTGCTGCCCGGGCGTCGGCCCGGGGAGGTGCCCGCCGACCACGCCGGTCAGGACCTCGCTGTCGACCAGCGGGAGCGGCAGCGGGCGCTCGCCCCTCAACTGGGCGGGCGTGAGCCGCCGGACGACGGCCAGCAGCAGCGCCGGGTTGCCCTCGGCCGCGTCGACCACGTCGTCCCGTACGCCCTCGTCGACGGTCCCGCCCGTCGCCTCGTCCACCAGGGCGGCCGCCTCGTCCGGGGACAGCGGGTCCACCCGCAGCAGGGGCAGTCCGGCGAACTCCGGGGCGGGCGGGAGGTGTCCGGGAATGCTGAGGAGCAGGCTCACGTCCGGCGTTCCGTGCAGGCGTGCGGCGGCGTGGCCCAGGGCGGCGCGGGAGGGGGCGTCCCACAGGTGCGCGTCGTCGACGCACACCAGCAAGGGGGTCGGGACGGCGCGCAGCGCGTCGAGCAGTGCCCCGCCCGTCGATCCGGTGGGCGTGCGCCCGGTGACCTCGCCGAGCGCGCGCAGCAGCGTGCGCAGACCGCTGCCGGGGACGGCCGCCCGCGCCGGGTCGGCCCGGACGTGCACCACTGCTCCGGCGGCTCCGGTGGCGCCGGTGGAGAAGGAGCGGGCCGCCGAGTCGAGGAACCACGTGCGTCCACCACCGGGTTCGCCGGTCACCGCCCGTACGTACCCGCGCTGCACGGTCGTCTGTCCGGTCATTCCCCCGACGTTACGCACGCGTAACGAAGGGCGGAAGCCGTGCGTCCACCTTGGAAAGAAACCGCTTCGCAGCTGTTACCTGGGCGTTCACCGGTGGTTGAGGGTATGCGACGTGTGCGGCTGCCCACCGTCCGGCGGCCCGGGGCGTGCACCCGCACAACGACGGCGGCGGCCGCGCGGGGATGCGCGGCCGCCGCTCGCCGGAGTGGGGCGGTTCAGCGGTACGGCCGTACGGAAGTACGGCGGTACGTCGGTCCGGGGTCAGGAGGTGTGCGGGCAGTTGCCCCGGTACTCCTCGATCGTCAGGCTCGGCCGGGGCAGCGGGCACAGGAACTGCTCGTAGCGGGTGTCGTTGTCGATGAACCGCTTCAGCCACGAAATGCTGTACTTCGCGATCGTCGTGTCCGACGTGTTCGGGGTGAAGTGCGTGGCGCCGTTCAGCTCCAGGTAGGCCCGGTCCAGTGAGGACGGCAGGGAGGAGTAGAACGGCTCGGCGTGACTGGCCACGGGCGCGATCGTGTCACCGTCGGCCCCGATGACGAGGGTGGGCGTGTTGAGCTCCGGCCACGTCTTGTCGAGGTTCCACGGCGTCAGCGGGACGGCGGCCTGGAGGGAGGGGCGGGTCTTGGCGGCCTCGAGGCTGCCGCCGCCTCCCATGGAGTGGCCCATCACACCGAGCCGGCTGGCGTCGATGCGGCCGCGGACGGAGCTCCTCTCGGTGAGGTAGTCCAGCGCCGCGAGCAACTGACGGCCCCGGGAGTCGGGTTGGTCCCCCGTAGTGTTCGTGTCGATGGTGAAGACGACGAAGCCCTGGGAGGCCAGGCGCGGTCCCAGCCAGGCGATGGACGACTGGGTCGCGGTGAAGCCGGGTGAGATGGCGATCGCCCCGAAGGTGCCGTCGGCGGTGCTGGTCGGGTAGTAGATGGTGCCTCCGCCGAAGCCGGTGACGGCGAGCGAGGAGACGGAGGTCTGCGAGACGGCGTACGGTCCTCGCAGCGCCTCGATGCTGGCGTTGGTCGGCGCCGGGCCACGCTCGTACGGGTTGTCCGCGGCGTGCGCCCCGGGGCCGCTGAGGGTGGTGAGGCCGACGACCGCGGCGATCGCCGCCGCCAGGCCGGCGATCCGGCCGGGCCTGCGGTGGGGGGAGCTGGTGGAGACGCGGTGGGCGGCACCGGTGCGCGCTTGCTGCTGCACGACGAGTCGTCCTCTCTGTCGCAACGGGCCCACCCGGCCGGGCGGGCCCGTTGACGGGCTGGCGGTGCCACTATCGGAGGCATGGCAGGGTCCGGGGACCGGCAATGTCACCGGTCTTCCGGACGACGGAAGGCCCGCCGGACGAGCGGGAGGGATCAGCCGGACGACGGGGTGCGGTCCACCGGGCACCGGGATGCGGTCCGCGGACGACCGCAGAGGTAGCCCGCCGGACGACGCCGCCGGGCGGTCCGCCCGCCGACGAGGGGTCCGCCGGACGGCGCGAGGGCAGCCGGGCGACGGACTCCCGCGGAAGGCGAGCCACCCGAGACGTACGGCCCGGAAAGGGGCGAACCTGGAGTCGACCGCCCCTTCCCGGCGCACCGAAGGAGACCAGGACGTGTCGTCCCCCATCGAGAACGCCCCTGAGAGCGCCTCCGCCCACGCCCCCTCCCGCGCCCCCGAGAGCACCGTCGCCGACACCTTCGAGGACACTTTCGAGCGAGCGATCGTGAGCAGTGCCTCGCGTGTCGCCCCCGTCGTGCGTCAGGCCGTGGCCGACGGGCTGCTCGGCGAGGAGCGGCCGCTGGCCGGATTCGTCGACGTCCAGGGCGTGCGGGACAGTGTCGCCGGTCTGCACGAGGCGTTCGCGCGGGTCCCCGGCGTACTGCACACCTTCGCGGCCAAGGCCTGCGCGCTGGTGCCGGTGCTGCGGCTGCTCGCCGACACCGGCATGGGCTGCGAGGTGGCGAGCCCCGGCGAGCTGCGGCTGGCGCTGGACGCGGGCTTCGCGCCCGAGCGGATCGTGCTGGACTCCCCCGCGAAGACCCGCCGGGAGATCCGCGAGGCCCTCGCCCTCGGCGTCGCGGTCAACGCCGACAACCTCGCCGAGCTCGAACGCGTCGACGCGCTGCGCCCGGCGGACTGCGCGTCCGTCATCGGGCTACGGGTCAACCCGCAGGTCGGCAGCGGAACCATCGGGGCGATGAGCACCGCCACGGAGCACGCCAAGTTCGGTGTGGCGCTGCGCGATCCCGGTGCCCGCGCCCGGGTCGTCGAGGCGTTCGCGCGGCGGCCGTGGCTGACCCGGCTGCACGCGCACGTCGGCTCGCAGGGCTGCCCGCTGCCCCTGATCGCCGAGGGGCTCGCCGCCCTCCACCTCCTCGCCGAGGAGATCGACGCCCGCGTCGGCCACCGCCAGGTGACCAGCCTCGACCTCGGCGGCGGGCTCCCGGTGAACTTCGCCGACGACACCGTCACCCCCACGTTCGCCGACTACGTCGCCGCGCTCACCGCCGCCGAACCGGCCCTGCTGGACGGCCGCTACCGGATCGTCACCGAGTTCGGCCGCTCCCTGCTCGCCAAGAACGGCTTCCTCGCGGCGCGCGTGGAGTACGTCAAGGACGCGGGCGACCGCCGTATCGCCGTCACCCATGCCGGTGCGCAGGTCGCCACCCGCACCGTGTTCATGCCGGGCGCCTGGTCGCTGCGGGTGTCGGCCCACGGCCCGGACGGCTCGCCGAAGCGGACGCCCCCGCTGCGACAGGACGTCGCCGGGCCCCTCTGCTTCGCCGGGGACGTCGTGGCGCACGAGCGCGAACTGCCCGAACTCGCCGAGGGCGACCTGGTCGTCCTGCACGACACGGGCGCCTACTGCTTCTCGGCGCCCTGGGCGTACAACAGCCTGCCCCGGCCCGGTGTGTACGGGTGTCTGGTGCGGGACGGGCGGGTCGGGTTCGCCACCGTCCGTCCCCCGCAGACGCTGCGGGAGATCTCCGTGGAGAGCGGGCTGGACCGGGCGGACGCGCTGCTGACCGGCTTCGCGGCGCCTTCACTGCCCTGAGTCGCGTCCAGGAGGGGCGTTCACGGCGTTCCCAGGCATCAGCGGCGCGATTCGGAGCACCCGAAACGTGTCCGTTGACGAGGAGAACACTGTGTTCTGGGTCGCCGTAATGCTGCTGCCGCTGCTGTCCGTCCTGCTCGTGGTCATGGACCGTGTCGAGGACCGTCTGCTCACCCCCGCCCCGGCCAAGCCGCGGCATGCCGCCCGCAAGCGGCATCTGCGGCTGATCCGGGGCGGCACCGGGAGCGGGGAGCCGGTCACGGACGACGGCCTGTCCGAGCCCCGGGCCGCCTGACCGGCCCCCGGGTTCCCCGTCGGCGCCGTCCGTGTGCGAGGCTCGCTCACGGACGGCGCCGTGCACGGTGTCGACCGTCACCTCGTACCGGCAGCAGGGAGAGTCAGCGACATGCGCATCGGTCTGCTCGGCACCGGCCCCTGGGCGCAGATGGTCCACGCCCCCGCCCTGAGCGCGCACGAAGGCCTCGACTTCGCCGGTGTGTGGGGCCGTCGCCCCGCCGCCGCCGAGGAACTGGCCGACCGTCACGGCACCCGGGCCTACGACGATGCCGACGCCCTGCTCGCGGAGGTGGACGCGGTCGCGGTCGCGGTGCCGCCGGACGTACAGGCCGATCTCGCGGTGCGGGCCGCCGAGGCCGGCTGTCACCTTCTGCTCGACAAGCCCGTCGCCGCGACGGTGGCGGGAGCCCGGGCGGTGGCGCGGGCCGCTCGGCAGGCGGAGGTCGCCTCGGTCGTCTTCTTCACCACGCGCTTCCTGCCCGAGCCCGAGGCGTGGATGGCCGAGCGGGCGGCCGAGGGTGGGTGGTTCACGGGGCACGCGCAGTGGCTGGGCGCGGTGTTCACGGGGGACAGCCCGTTCGCCACGCCGTGGCGCCGGGAGAAGGGCGCCCTGTGGGACGTGGGACCGCACGCGTTGTCCGTGCTGCTCCCGGTCCTGGGTGACGTGCGCCGGGTGTCGGCGGCCGGGCGGGGGCCCGGGGACACGGTGCACGTGGTCCTGGACCACGTCGGCGGTGCCTCCAGCACGCTGACGCTCAGTCTGACGGCCCCGCCCTCGGCGGCGGGTGCCGCCGTCGAGATCCGTGGCGAGGCCGGAGTGGTGCGGCTCCCGGAGAGTGACTCGGACGCCGCCACCGCCTTCGGCCGGGCCGCGGACGCGCTGGGCGCCGCGGCCCGGGACGGCCGTCCGCACGCGTGCGACGCGGCGTTCGGCCTGCGGGTCACCGAGGTACTCGCCGAGGCCGAGACCCTGTTGGCCAACGGCGCCGGCTGAGTACGCGGTGGTCGCGGCCGGTCAGGCGTGCCGGTGCGTGCGCCGGTTGCCGGTGACGGCCCGGTAGAGGACCAGCAGGATGAGCGAGCCGATGATCGCGGCGATCCAGGTGGACAGGTCGAAGAAGCCGTCGATCGAGTCCACTCCGAAGATCACCTTGCCCAGCCAGCCGCCGAGCAGACCGCCGACGATGCCGATGAGCATGGTGACGATGATGCCGCCCGGGTCCTTCCCGGGAAGCAGCAGCTTGGCGATGGCACCGGCGAGCAGGCCTATCAGAATCCAGGCGATGATGCCCACGGTTCCTCCTGTCTCCGTCTGAAAACGTGTACGTCTCCCGAATGCGCGGTCACGGGATCCGCAAACCTGCCGGAGGTCTCCTAGTCGTCCCCGAACGGCTTTTCGCTCCACCGGAACCAGGCCTGGTCCCCCTGGATGTGCAGCAGGAACTCGGCGACGGGCCCGCCGGGCGAGGTGAGCGTCACGCGGCGCCTGATCTCGGCCTGCACGGTCTCCCACTCGTCGAGATGGGCGTCCAGGTCCTCCTCCAGCAGGGCGAGTTCCCGGGTGAAGAGGGGTTCGACGGCGGCGTACGCCGGGCCGGGGACGAAGCGTCCGGACAGCCAGGGGAAGTCGTGGTCGTCGACGACGATCTCCCCGACCCGCCCCTCACCGCAGCCGATGTACCAGACCCCGCCGTCGAACCCCATCACGCCTCCGTCACTCGCGGTCGGTCACATCGCGCACCAGCCTGTCAGACGGCGTCGAAGTTCACCCGCTCCCGGACGATCGGGTAGCCGGCCCTCGTGAAGTGGGCGGCCATGGGAAAGTTGCCCTGGTCGGTGGCGCCTGCGATGAACTCGGCGCCCCGTTCGACGAGATAGTGGGTGCACTCGGCGAGCAGGTCGTAGGCGTAGCCGTGGCCCCGGTGCTCGGGCAGGACGCCGATGAAGCCGATGCAGGGGCCGGAGGGGTTGTGGGCCGGGATGTGGATGCCGGCGAGGTCTCCGTCCGGGGTCCGGGCGATCTGCCACCAGTCCCGCGGCGACGGGCACCAGCGGAAGAAGTCCATCTCTTCCTGGGCGGCCAGATCGAGACCGCCCTTGGCGATGGCCTTGCGGGCATGGGCGTCGAGGGTGACGGAGTGGATGCGGCGCAACGCGTCGAAGAAGACCGCGTCGTCCGGTTCCGGGGCGAAGTGGAGGCGGCCGGGGCGTTCCGGCAGGCCGCACTCCGGGGTCCAGCGGTAGATGAAGCGCTCCACCAGCGGGGTGTAACCGGCGGCGCGGGCGGCGGTGGAACGGGCCTCTGCGGCGGCTCGCAGGGCCGGGTCCTCGCGCCAGCCGCCGGGCATGACCAGGTCCAGGCCGACGCGCCAGGGAGCGGTGCGCAGGAGTTCGGCGCCGGCCTCCTCCTCGCCGTCGGCGAAGTCGAACCACTCCACCGTGAGCGGTGCGCTGTCGTCGGGTCCGCCCCACCAGGCGGCGCGGGCGACGACCCGGCCGTCGCGCAGGGCGACGCGCTTCCAGTCGGGGCGGTAGGTGGCGTGGCCGAACGCCTCGTGGGCACGGAGCGGGTCGGGCAGGGTGTCGAACAGGTGGACGTCGCTCTCGTCGAGCGCGCGGATGACCAGATCGGTCACGGATTCCTCCGGGATGCGAAACGTGGTGCGCTCCCGGGCGGTCGGACATCGGTCAGACTCGGCACGCCGGGGTCACGGTGAGGGAGCGCGGGATGTGGGTGAACTGCATGGCGCCCGCCTCCTTCCGTGAGTCACTGGGCGTGCGGTCACACGCTAGGGGTACGGCTCCCGGGCCGTCCACCGGTTTTCCCGGCCCCCGCCCCGAGGCTGACGCCTTCGCCCTCCCCCTCGGGGTCGATGTGCGGCAGCATCCGGGCCGGCCACCGGGTCGTCCACCGGACGTGCCGGCCCAGCAGGGTCATCACCGCGGGCGCCATGGGCAGAGCCGTACGACGGTGGCGTCGACGAGCACGCCGACGGTCAGGCCGAGCCCCGGCGTCTTGACGACGACGGTGTCGCTGACGACGGAGGCGGCGAGGACGCTCACCGTGATCAGGGCGGCGCAGGTGATGACCCGGGCGGTGATCTCCACGGCGTGGGCGACGGCGGCCTCGGCGTCCCTGGTGCGCAGCCAGTGCTCGTGGACGCGCGAGGGCGGGAAGAACCTGCGCCGGCGGGCGGGCGGCCTCGTCGACGCCGTGGAGGTGCCGTCGCCGAGTGCGGAGGGCTGGACGTCGAAGCGGACGGTGAGGGAGCCGGTCGTGCCGCCGGCGGACACCGGGCCGGCCTTCGACGCCGTCTGCGCGGGTGGGATCTGCGACGCCGGCACGTGGGGAGGTTTCCGCAGGTCACCGACTGCCGTGACCATCCGGGCAGCCGGTCGACGGCGACGATCAGGAAGTGGCGGGCGCACCAGGCACCGAGCCGTCGCGGTCCCCCGCCGCGTTGATCCCCGCCCTGCCGTTCCCCCCGTCTCCGCACCGCTGGATTCCATGGCCCGGGCCTCTTCCGCCGGCGGGTGGTCCCGGATCTCCGGTACAGCCCATTAGACGCCGGTCCGGCCTGCCCGGCATCCGGGCAGGGAGGGCCCGGCATCCCGCGCATGGATGCGCGTGGGGAACACCCGAAGGTTGTTTCCGCCCCGATCCGGGGGTTATGTTCCGGTCCTGGGCGGTACTCCTGCCCGCGAGGGAGCCCTCGGTTCCGCGGCCGGTGTCCCGGTGCACCGGCGCTTTCCGGATGCAGGGTGCGCTCCCGCGATGAATGGTGTTAGTGGACCCGCTGACCGCACCGGGACCGAACAGCCCTCCGGACCGAGGAGCAGAGACCATGTCGACCTCACAGCCCGACGCCTCCCGGCCGTCCCCCGACCGCGCCACCCCGGACAAACTGCTCCACACCCGAACCGGCACCGATGTGTCGCCGGAGGACATGGTTCTGGCCACGGGCAGGGACCTCACCCCGCGCAACCTCGAGTGGGCGCGGCGCAAGCTGGACGAGGAAGGGCCGGACGCGATCGAGAAGCTGCTGCCCTGAGCGCCGCGGCCGCGCGCACCGGCCGACGACCGGGTGACGGGCCGTCGCCGGCCCACCCTTTCGAAGCACCCTCCGGGCTGTCAGACTCCGGAGGGTGCCCGACTTCGACATGCTCGTCCTCGGATCCGGTCCGGGCGGTCAGAAGGCCGCCATCGCCGCCGCCAAGCTCGGCCGCCGCGTCGCCGTCGTCGACCGCCCCGACATGCTCGGCGGGGTTTCCCTCCACACCGGCACCATCCCCTCCAAGACCCTGCGCGAGGCCGTGCTCTACCTCACCGGCCTCACCCAGCGCGACCTCTACGGGCAGAGCTACCGCCTGAAGGAGGACATCACCGTCGCCGACCTGACCGCGCGCACGCAGCACGTGGTGGGGCGCGAAGTCGACGTGGTCCGCAGTCAGTTGTCCCGCAACCACGTCGTCCGGTACTCCGGCACCGGCCGGTTCGTCGACGACCGCACCGTCGCCCTGCGCGAGGCCGGCGGCCAGGAACGGCTGATCAGCGCCGAGCACATCGTGATCGCCACCGGTACGCGTCCCGCACGGCCGCAGAGCGTGGAGTTCGACGGGCGCACCATCCTCGACTCCGACAACGTCCTGACGATCGAGCGGGTGCCGCGCTCCCTGGTGATCGTGGGCGCGGGGGTCATCGGCATGGAGTACGCGTCGATGTTCGCCGCTCTCGGCAGCAGGGTGACGGTGGTGGAGAAGCGGGCGGGGATGCTCGACATGTGTGACGTGGAGGTCGTCGAGTCGCTCAGGTACCACCTGCGGGACCTGGCGGTGACCTTCCGGTTCGGGGAGACCGTGGCCGCCGTCGAGCGGCATCCGCGCGGTGCGCTGACCGTGCTGGAGAGCGGCAAGAAGATCCCCTCGGAGGTGGTGATGTACTCGGCGGGCCGGCAGGGTCTGACCGACGGGCTGGACCTGGACCGGGCCGGGCTGGAGGCGGACGCGCGCGGGCGGATCGCGGTGGACGAGCACTACCGCACGCGAGTGCCGCACATCTACGCCGTGGGTGACGTGATCGGGTTCCCGGCGCTCGCCGCGACGGCCATGGAGCAGGGGCGCGCGGCCGCCTACCACGCCTGCGGCGAGCCCGTCGGGCGGATGCACCGGCTCCAGCCGATCGGTATCTACACCATCCCGGAGATCAGCTTCGTCGGACGGACGGAGGACCAGCTCACCGAGGAGCGGGTGCCGTACGAGGTGGGGATCGCCCGCTACCGGGAGCTGGCCCGCGGGCAGATCATCGGCGACGCCCACGGCATGCTCAAACTGCTGGTCTCCCCGCGGGACCGCACCCTGCTCGGCGTGCACTGCTTCGGGGCGGGCGCCACCGAGCTGATCCACATCGGCCAGTCCGTGATGGGCCTCGGCGGCACCGTCGACTACCTGGTCGACGCCGTGTTCAACTACCCGACCCTGGCCGAGTCCTACAAGGTCGCCGCCCTCGACGCCACCAACCGGCTACGGCAGTTGGACCGGATCGGGGACTGAACGGGCCGGCGCCCCGGCCCCCTGCCGCGCCTTCCGGCCCGCACGGCCGGGGCGCACCCGCCGGCACGGCCCGCACGGGCCGACCACCCGCCCGGTCCGCTCGACGCGCTCGTGCGCCCGGTCCGCCGGTCCGTTACGGCAGGTCGTTCTCGTCCACGACGTGGACGGCGGCCTCCTCCGCGCTCGCGGCCCCCGCGTCGATGCCGACGTCCTGGGCGATCTCCTCCTTGGTGGCGTCGGGGTGCGCGCCCTCGTCGGGGGCGACCAGGCGGCCGGCGCGCCGGTCGCCCGCCTCCGGGTCGACGGGCTCGCCCTCGCCGTCGGGGAGGTCGCCGATCTCGTCCCCGGCGGGCTCGGCCACGTCCGGGACCTCCTGGGCGAGGCGCTGGTCGAGGCTCTCGCCGTCGTGCTGTTCGGCCGCGGTCGTGCCGTGCTTGGTGACGCCGAGGGGCTTCTCCGGCGGGGAGTAGCCCTCGTCCAGGGTGTCGTCGTAGGTGCGTTCGTCGAGGGCGTCCTGGAGGTCGAGGGGAGCGGCGTCCTCCTGCTCCTCGTTGGTGCCGGTGGGCTGGTAGGCGTCGTCGCCCATGCTCTCGGGCTCCGTACCCATGAATGCCTCCTGGGCTGGTGGTTCGTGCGTGGGTCCCCGTTCGCCTCTCCGGGTATCCCCGCCACGCGCGCCCCAACCCCGGCACATGCCGACCGCACGGGCCGCGGCGGGGACGAGGCCCGCCGCCAATCTTGAAAGTCAATCGCTGGGGCTATCATCACTCGCACACTCGGTGTGACCGTCCCCCAACGCAAGGTGGGCGGGATCCACCGCGGCTTTCCCCGCCCATGCCCCGCGGTCACCCCGTGTCGGCGCGGCGGAGCACCACCCCCCACCCCCCACGCCGTCGGGCCGTCCCCCGTTCCGGCGGTGCACGACGGAAAGCAGCGAGATGAGCAACAACAGCAGAGGGCTGCAGGCCAACGTCCTCGGCACGTTCGACACGGTGGTGATGGCGGTCGCGGGGAGCGCCCCCGCGTACTCGATCGCCGCCACGACGGCGGTGCTCGCCGGCGCGGTGGGTCCGGCCGGTCCGGCCGCGCTGCTGTACTGCGCGATACCGATGCTGGGCATCGCCCTGGCCTTCAGCTACCTCAGCCGGATCGACGTCAACGCGGGCGCCAGCTACTCGTGGGTGGGGCGCACGCTCCATCCCTTCCTCGGCTTCGTCAGCGGCTGGGCGCTGGTGATGTCGGCGACGATCTTCATGGTGGCGGGTTCCCTGCCGGCCGGTTCGATGACGCTCGCCCTGTTCGACGAGGGCCTCGCCGACGACACGGCGCTGTCCACGCTGGTGGGCGCCGGCTGGTTCCTGATGATGCTGAGCGTGGTCCTCGGCGGCGCCCGGCTGACCGTCCGCGCCCAACTTGTCCTGTCGGGGGTGGAGTTGGTGATTCTGGCGCTGTTCGCGGTGCTGGCGTTCCTCCACACGGACAACGCCCGCGTCTTCGACTGGTCCTGGCTGGGTTTCAGCCAGTTCGACGGGGTGTCCGGATTCGCCGCGGGGGCGCTGGTGGCGGCGTTCTACTACTGGGGCTGGGACGTCACCAGCAATCTCAGTGAGGAGACCCGCAACAGCCGCCGCACGACCGGTCTCGCGGGGCTGATCGGGGTGGGCGTCGTCTTCCTGCTCTTCGAGGTGTTCACCATCGCGGTGAACGTCATCCTCAGCGCGCGCCGGATCGAGGAGAACGGCGCGAACGTGCTGGCGGTGCTCGGCGAGGAGGTGTGGCCCGGCTGGGGTGGCAAGCTGCTGGTCGTGGCGGTGCTGCTGTCCACCGTCGCCACCCTGGAGACCACTCTCATCCAGGTCACCCGGTCCCTGTTCGCGATGGGCCGCGACCGGACGATGCCGGCGGCGCTGGGGCGGGTGCACCGCAGGTGGAACACGCCGTGGGTGGCCATCACGGTGGTCGGCGCGGTGGCGCTGGGCATGTTCGTCGCCTCCAACGCGCTGGGCTCGGTGGGTGAGATCCTCTCCGACGCGATCTCGGCGATCGGCCTGCAGATCGCCGTCTACTACGGTCTCGCGGGCCTCGCCGTCGTCGTCGCGTACCGGAAGAAGCTGCTGAAGTCGCCGACGGACTTCCTCTTCGGCGGGCTGTGGCCGCTGTGCGGCGCCCTGTTCATGTTCTGGGTGTTCGTCGAGTCGCTCGGCGAGCTGAGCTCCGCGGCGGTCGCGATCGGCCTCGGCGGGCTCGGGGTGGGCTTGGTGCCGATGCTCTGGTACTGGCGCAAGGGCAGCGACTACTACCGGCCGGCCCGGCTGGACGCCTCGCGGACCGTCGCCGTCGACTACGTGCCGGTGAGCGCGGCGTCCTCGCGCTCCGCCGCCCACGAGGGTCTCCCCACCGACTTCTAGAGGGGGACCCGCGATGGCGCGAGACCGCTTCGCACCCGATTTCGATCCCGACTGCGGGGACGCGGCCCTCTCCTCCACCCGGCACGACATCGTCATCGGCCGCTGGCAGGGCCTGAGGGACCTGCTGCGGGCGACCGGTGCGGACTGGCTCGCCCGGGGACACCGGGTCCGGATGCTCGCGCAGGCCTGCGCGGACAGTTCGACGGTGGAGACCTGGCTGGCGGCCGAGCCGCACAGTGCCGACGCGCTGGTGCTGCGGGCGGCCACGGAGACCGCCCGCGCCTTCAACCTGGCCATCGCCGCGGGCCGGGGCGTGCCGATCGACCAGCACCGGGTGGACACCGCGGTGCTGGCCTGTCTGGCGGCGGCCGAGGCGTTCGTGGACGATCCGACGCCGTGGATCTCGCTGATCTCGGTCGCGCGGCTGTATCCGTCGGGGGTGCGCCGACGGGAACTGGCGCGCTGGTGGGACGAGTTGCACCGGCGCGACCCGTACAGCATGGAGGGCCACCTCCAGGTGCTGCACTACTACTCGGCGCGCTGGCACGGCACGCACAGCCTGATGTACGACTTCGCGCGGGACGCAGCCGGTGTGGCCCCGCCGGGCTGCCCGCTGCCGGTGCTGGTGCAGTACGCCCGGGTGGAGGAGTACCGGTACGCCCTCGACGCGGCGCACGGCCGGTCCACCGCGGTGGGCCTGGGGCAGCACTGGACCCACGACGGCGCCGTGGGCGACGTACGCCGCACCTGGGAGCGCTGGCTCCTGGGCCGTACGCGGACGCAGATCGCCCCCGGTGAGCTGCGTGACCTCAACCACCTCGCCCACGCGGCCTGTTCGGCGGGGGCGGGCGACGTGGCGGAGCCGCTCCTGCGGATGATCGGCCGGCGCGCCACCCGGACCCCGTGGTCGTACACCGGGGATCCGGCGCAGCAGCTCACGCGGTGGCGCAGGGAATGGGGGCTGCCGGCCTGACATGCCGGGCGCACGCCCCGCCTCCTGCCGGACGGGCGGGGCGGCGCCGCCGGTGAGCCGCCCGCCCGCGTCGGGACGGACGGCCACGGTGGGCGCCTCGACGGTGGAGCGTCGTCAGGGCGCACGCCCCGCTCACTCGCCCTCCAGGTCCTCACCACGCGTACGGAAAGCGCCTC
Organism: Streptomyces sp. NPDC051315; assembly: GCF_044455165.1. NCBI lineage: Bacteria > Bacillati > Actinomycetota > Actinomycetes > Kitasatosporales > Streptomycetaceae > Streptomyces > Streptomyces sp. NPDC051315. The sequence continues at coordinate 324,726 of NZ_JBITEN010000005.1, read as the reverse complement.
GTCAGGGACGGGTCAGGGCGTCGCGGTGGGTCCGTCCGGGCGGCTGCTGCGCCGCTCGACCATCTCACGGCTGAGAGCCTCCGTCTCCGGCTCGGGCAGCCGCTCGAAGCCGTCCTCGGTGATGATCGAGACAATGGGGAAGATCCGCCGGCTGATGTCCGGGCCGCCGGTCGCGGAGTCGTCGTCCGCCGCGTCGTACAGCGCCTGGAGGGCGGCGAGGGCGGCCTCGCGCCGGTCCATGCCCGTGCGGAACAGCTTCTTCAACGCGCCCCGGGCGTACGGCGATCCGGAGCCCTCGGCGTGGAAGCCCCGTTTCTCGTACAGGCCGCCGGCGACGTCGTAGCTGAAGATGCGGCCGCGTCCGCCCTCGGGGGCGGAGGCGTCGTAGCCGACGAGGAGCGGGACGACGGCGAGGCCCTGCATGGCCTGGCCGAGGTTCTGCCGGAGCATGCCGGCCAGGCGGCGCGCCTTCGCGTCGAGGCTCATCGCGACGCCCTCGATCTTCTCGAAGTGCGCCAGCTCGACCTGGTAGAGCTTCACCATGTCCAGCGCGAGCCCCACCGTGCCGGCGAAGGCGACGGCCGTGTGGTCGTCGGCCGGGTGCACCTTCTCCAAGTCGCGCTGGGCGATGAGGTTGCCCATGGTGGCCCGGCGGTCGCCCGCGATCAGCACGCCGTCGCGGTAAGCGAGGGCGAGCACGGTGGTGCCGTGCGGCACCTGGTCCGGCGCGGCGCGCAGGCCGTCCGGGAGGATCCGGCGCGTGCTGAGCAACTCCGGGCGGTGTGCCGCAAGGAACTCGGTGAAGGACGAGGTCCCCGGGGTGAAGAACTCCTCGCCCAGCCGCCCGCCGTGGTCGTTCCCCGTCATGGCCTCCCCCTCGTCCGCCCGGTCCGACAACCGGACTCCTACCAAAGGCCGGCGGACGGGAAACGCGGGTTGCGGGTCACAGCGCCTTGCGGCGGACGAGGAGACCGAGCACCAACAGGCCCGGCAGCAGCGGCAGCCAGACGGTCAGGAGCCGGTAGCCGAGCACGGCGGAGGCGGCCCCCTCGGCCGGCGCCCCGGCGGCGGCCAGCGCGAAGGCCAGCGCCGCGTCGAGGGAGCCGAGTCCGCCCGGGGTGGGCAGCAGGGCGGCCGCGCTGCTCGCGGCGAGGTAGAGCAGCGCCACCCGGACCGGGGGCAGGGGCAGCGCGACGGCCCGGGTGACGGCGATCAGCACGCACGCGTGCAGCGCGGCGAACGTCACCGAACCGCCCCACAGGGCGGCCGCCCGCCGCGGCCGCGCGTGGACGGCCCTGACGTCCGCCGCCACTGCGGCCACGGCCCGCCGGCCCCGCGGCCACCGCCGGCCGGCCAGCAGCAGGCCCGCCCCGACGGCCGCGAGGGCGGCGACCGCCCAGCCGCCCCCGTCGTGCGGGACCCGGAGGATCCCCGGGCAGGCGGCGGCGAGTACGGCGATCAGGGCACCGCGCGCCACCCCGCCCGCCGTGGCCCTGACTCCCACGGCGGTCGCCGCGCGGCCGGCCGACAGCCCGCAGCGCATGAGGAAGCGCAGGTTGACGGCGCCCGCGCCGAGCCCGGCGGGCAGCACCTGGTTGGCGGCGGAGGCGGCGAACTGCGCGGCCACGAGCCGCCCCTGAGGCAGCCGCCGGACGACGGCGCCCTGCAGGGCGAGGGCCGCGCACAGCCAGGTGCCGCAGGCGGCCGTCGCACCGGTCAGCAGCCAGCCCTGGTCGGCGACCGCCAGCCGCAGGGCGCCGGCCTCCAGTACGGGCCAGTGCCGGCGCGCCAGCCACCCGGCGGCCACCAGGACGGCGAGCGTGAGAGCGGTCTGCCAGTGGGTGCCCTTGCGGATCGCCGCCACGGAGACCCGCTGGAATGTCATGCGGGGCCGCTCGCGCGCGGCGGGGGCGCCAGGTGCAGGTCGAGGCCGGCGGACGGGTGGCGCTGCCAGCCGCGGGCGTACGGGGGTGGCGGGCCGCCCGGCCGGGACAGCGCGGCGGTGGGGATCCGGCGGGCGGTGTCCAGGATGCCCGCCTCGGTGGTGTTGACGTTGTGGCCGCGCGGGTTCGCCGAGGAGCAGCCGGCGTAGAAGGCGACGGGGATGGCGTCGGTCCCGGTGAGCAGACAGGGCGGGCGGACACCCAGCCGGTTCAGGTGGGCGGCCGTACGGGCCCAGTCGCGGCGGTCGGCGGCGGTGCGGTCCACGGTCCGGTCCAGGACGACGTACTGCACCGCCAGATGACCGGCCAGGCCCAGGGCGAGGACCGCGACGGCGGCCGGGCGCGCCCGGCCGTCCGCTCTGGTGACCAGGTGGAACAGGGCGTCCGCGACCGGGATCGCGAGCAGGAGGTAGGTGGGGAGCAGGAAGCGGGGTGCCGCGTAGCCGATCATGAACAGGTAGGGCAGGGCGGCGGTCGTGGCGCAGGCGAGCAGGAGCAGGGTGGGGGTGGTGCGCCGGGCGCGGGCCGCGATCGCCAGACCGGCGGCGGCGAGCAGCGGGAGGACGAACCACCAGGCCATGACGGTCGGGTGCGGCAGGGATCCGGTGCACGGCCGACACAGGGCCCGGCCGACCAGGCTGCGCAGCTGGTCGTCGACGGCGATGTTCCAGCCGAGCCCGCCCTGGATGCGGGACCCCTCGTGCAGCCGCTGCGCGAGGCCGCCGTGGGAGAGGTGAGCCTCGATCACCCACTGCCCGATGCCCGTGGCGAGCCCCGCCAGGAGCACCAGCCCGAGGCGCATCCGCCGGCCCGCCGCCACCAGGACGATCAGTGGCAGGGAGATCCACACGGCGTCGGTGGGCCGCATCCACGCCATGAGCGCGGCACCCGCCGCCACCCCCCACAGCGCGGCCCGGTCCCGGTGGTCCGCTCGGACCCGCAGGAAGCAGCCGACGCAGGCGAGGGCGCCGAACGCGACCCACTGGTTGGGCATGGCCGCCGGGCCGTAGAAGAGGGTGATCCACAGGGAGGCGAAGAGGGCGCCGGCCGCGGCCAGGACGCGCGCCGGGAACAGCGTCCGCCAGACGCGCAGCGCCAGGTACAGGCCGAGGCCGGACAGCAGCGCCAGGTAGACGCGGAGCAGTTCGGTGGAGGTCGACCAGGACGTGACCGGTGCCACCAGCAGGGAGACGCCCCGGGCGCGCGGGGCGCTGAAGAAGGCCGGGGGCGCCTGGGCGCTGTTCTGGCTGACGTACACCGTCTCGTCCCAGCCGAGGCCCAGACCGGGGCCGACGAGGACCAGTTGGGCGACGGTGAAGGCGGCGGCCACCGCGGCGAGCAGCCACTGGCCGCGTGCGCGCCAGGACGTGCCCGGCACGCTCGCCGGCGCACCGCGTCGCGCGCCGACGAGCATGGCGTTCGTGCCGTTGGCCATCGTCCACCCCTCACTCCGCAGACGGAGAAACCGAGCAACCGGGAAAATCACGGTCAAAGTAACCTGTCCCGGTCGGGTGCGCAGGGTGGAGTTCGGCCAGGTGCCTGAGGGATCCCGCGATCAGCGGGCGTTCGGACGGCGGTGCGGGGGCTGCTCGGGTGACGGGCGTTCAGGAGTCGGCGGGATGGCGCGCACGGCGGGGCCCTCGCCGTTGAGGGTGAGGGGGGTGCCGTGGTGGCCGATCGTCAGGGGCGGACCGGACAGCAGGGTGTACGTGGCCTTGTCCGGGCCGACCTCGACGTGCAGGCGGCGGCCGAGGAACTGCAGGGAGAAGGCGAGGCGGCTGAACCTCTCCGGCAGGCGCGGCGCGAAGCGCAGGCCGTCGCCGTCCCGGCGCAGTCCGCCGAATCCGGCGACCAGCGCCATCCAGGTGCCCGCGAGGGAGGCGATGTGCAGGCCGTCGCGGGTGTTGTGCTCCAGGTCCGCCAGGTCCATCAGGGCGGCCTCGGCGGTGTAGTCGTAGGCCAGCCGCAGATGGCCCGCCTGGGCGGCGACGACGGCCTGGCAGCACGCCGACAGGGAGGAGTCGCGGACGGTCAGCGGCTCGTAGTAGGCGAAGTTGCGGGCGATCTGCTCGTCGTCGAAGAAGTCGCCGCAGGTGTACATCGCCAGCACCAGGTCCGCCTGCTTGACGACCTGCTTGCGGTAGAGGTCGAAGTAGGGGAAGTGCAGCAGCAGGGGGTACTGGTCGGGGCTGGTGCCGGCGAAGTCCCAGCGCTGGTAGCGGGTGAAGCCCGCGTGCTGTTCGTGGACGCCGAGTTCGTCGTTGTACGGGATGTGCACGGCCTCCGCGGCGTCCCGCCAGGCCGCGCTCTCCTCCGCGTCGACGCCGAGCGCGGCGGCCTCCTTCGGATGGCGTTCGACGGCGTCGGCGGCGGCGAGCAGGTTCGCCCGGGCCATGAGGTTGGTGTAGGTGTTGTCGTCGGCGACCGCGCTGTACTCGTCGGGGCCGGTGACGCCGTCGATGTGGAAGGTGCCGTGCGCGTCGTGGTGGCCGAGCGAGCGCCAGAGGCGGGCGGTCTCCACCAGCAGTTCCACGCCGGTGTCCCGTTCGAAGCCGGTGTCGCCGGTCGCCGCCACGTAGCGGACCACGGCGTCGGCTATGTCGGCGTTGACGTGGAAGGCGGCTGTGCCGGCCGGCCAGTACGCCGAGCCCTCCGAGCCCTCGATGGTGCGCCAGGGGAACGCGGCGCCGCGCAGGCCGAGCTGGGTGGCGCGCTCGCGGGCGGCGTCCAGGGTGCCCTGCCGCCAGCGCAGCGCCTCCCGGACGGCCTCGGGCGCGGTGTAGGTGAGCAGCGGCAGCACGAAGGTCTCGGTGTCCCAGAAGGCGTGGCCGTCGTAGCCGGAACCGGTCAGACCCTTGGCGGGGATGGCGCGCCCCTCCGCTCGGGCGCCGGCCTGCAGCACGTGGAAGAGGGCGAAGCGGACGGCCTGCTGGATCTCCTCGTCGCCGTCGACCTCGACGTCGGCGCGGGCCCAGAAGTCATCGAGGTAGGCCCGCTGGTCGTCGAGGAGGCCCTGCCAGCCGCTGTGTCCGGCGGCCGCGAGGGCCGCCTCCACCTGGTCGCTCATCGCGGGCCGGGAGCGGGCACCGGACCAGCCGTGCGCGACGAGTTTCTCCACGCGCAGCTTCTCGCCCGGCTCGAGCACGGAGGTGACGGTCAGTCGGGCCACGTCCACGTTGCTCTCGCTGCTGATGGTGGTGCGCTCGGGGCCGCTGACGTCGTGGTCGGCGGCGACGGCGACACGCAGACCGCTGCGCCGGGTGCGGTGCACCAGGCGCAGCCGTCGGCCGACGGCGATGTCCTCCTCCGGCTCCAGCGGCGACTTCAGCGCGCGGGCCGCGCGCGGGTCGCCGTTCGGCTCGGGCAGGCTCTCGTTGGCGACCAGCTCGGACTGGATGACGACACGGGAGCGGCTGCCGACGGCCTCGACCTCGTAGGCGACGGCGGCGACGGCGCGCTGGGTGAGGGAGACCAGCCGGGTGGAGCGGACCCGGACCGTGGTGCCGGCCGGCGAGGTCCACTCGCAGCTGCGTTCCAGGACGCCCCGGCGCAGGTCCAGGACGCGTTCGTGGGAGACGAGCCGCCCGTAGCGCAGGTCGAACGGCTCGTCGTCGACGAGCAGGCGCAGGATCTTGCCGTTGGTGACGTTGATGACGGTCTGCCCGGACTCGGGATAGCCGTAGCCCGCCTCGGCGTAGGGCAGGGGGTGCAGTTCGTGGACGCCGTTGAGGTAGGAGCCGGGCAGGCCGTGGGGTTCGCCCTCGTCGAGGTTGCCGCGCCAGCCGACGTGCCCGTTGGACAGGGCGAACACCGACTCGCTCTGGGCGAGGACGTCGAGGTTGAGGTGCGTCTCGCGCACGCACCAGGGTTCGACGGCGTAGGACCGGTCGGTGATCAAGCGTCTCCCCCCAGTTCGGCCAGGTCGGCCAGGTCCTTGACGACGACGTCCGCGCCGTGCTGGTACAGGGCGTCGGTCTGCCCCACCCGGTCAACGCCCACCACGTACCCGAAGTGCCCGGCGCGGCCCGCGTCCATGCCGGCCAGGGCGTCCTCGAAGACGGCTGCGCGGGACGGCTCGACGCCGAGGTCGCGGGCGGCGGCGAGGAAGGTGTCGGGGTGCGGCTTGCCGGGCAGTCCGCGCTCGGCCGCGACGACGCCGTCGATCCGCACCTCGAAGAGGTCCTCCGCGCCGATCGAGCGCAGCACGTCACGGGTGTTGGCGCTGGAGGAGACGATCGCCGTGCGCAGGCCCCGCGCGCGGACGGCCGCCAGGTAGCGCAGGGTGCCCTCGTAGGCCTCGACGCCCTGGGTGCGGATCTTCTCCAGCAGCAGGTCGTTCTTGCGGTTGCCGAGGCCGTGGACGGTCCCGGCGTCGGGCGGATCCCCGGGTTCGCCCTCGGGCAGGCGGATGCCGCGGGAGGCGAGGAAGGTGCGGACGCCGTCGGCGCGCGGGCGTCCGTCGACGTACTCGTCGTAGTCGCCGGCGGTGTCGAACGGCCGGAAGTCCTCGCCCTCGCGCTCGCGCAGGAACGCGTCGAAGGTCTCCTTCCAGGCGGCCGCGTGCACCACGGCCGTCCTGGTGACGACCCCGTCGAGATCGAAGAGGCAGGCCTGGATGGTGTCCGGGATTCCGAGCGTCGTCGTCATACAGGACCCGTTCCCCCGTACGGGCGTGCCCACCGAGTGGCGCACGCCACACCGCCGTGCCGCGGGACGGGTCGTGCGGGAACGGGTCAGTCGTGCGGGAACGAGTGGTGCTCGTGCGCGATCACCCACCGGCCGCGCCGCTTGCGCAGGCCGAACGTCAGCCGCAGCCGCAGGGTGGGGCGCTCGGCGAGTTCCTCGGGCGTACCACAGCGCAACAAGGCGTGGGCGTAGGCCACCTCGGATCCGGCGCTGACGTCGAGGGTGTCGATCTCGAACAGCGCTCCCTGCGCCTGCCACGCGAAGAAGGGCGGCCAGATCGCGCGGTAGGCGGCCAGGCCGCGCAGGCCGTCGTGCGGCGGGGTCACGTGGTACAGGAGGAGGTCCTCGGCATGGTCGGCGAGGACGGCCTCCAGGTCGCCGCGGTGCACGGCGTCGGCCCAGCGCGTGATCAGGGCGCGGATGCGCCTCTCGTCCTCGGACACGTTCTCCTCCTCCCGGGCATCCCGGGTTCCCCGCCGGCCTGCGACACTCGTCTCCGTGCTCACCTTCGATGATCTGCTGCTGCGCGCGCGTTCCCTCGTCCGGGACGGCCGGCGCGCCCTCCTCGGCATCGCCGGCGGCCCCGGCGCCGGCAAGACGACCCTCGCGGAGCACCTCGTCCGGGAGCTGAACGGCACCGGCGAGCCGTGGGTGGCGCACGTCCCGATGGACGGCTTCCACCTCGCCGACGTCGAGCTCGACCGGCTCGGCCGCCGCGACCGCAAGGGCGCGCCCGACACCTTCGACGCGGCCGGGTACGCGGCGCTGCTGCGCCGGCTGCGGGAGGAGGCGGACGGCGCCGACATCGTGTACGCGCCCGGCTTCGAACGGGTCCTGGAGCAACCCGTCGCGGGGGCCGTCCCGGTGCCGCCGTCGGCCCGGCTGATCGTCACGGAGGGCAACTACCTGCTGCTGGGGACGGGTGCGTGGGCCCGCGTGCGGCGCGAGCTGGACGAGGTGTGGTTCTGCGAGCCGGACGAGGAGGAACGCGTCCGCCGGCTCGTCGCCCGGCACGAGGAGTTCGGCAAGGCGCACGAGGAGGCGGTGGCCTGGGTCCTGGGCACCGACCAGCGCAACGCCGAGCTGGTGGCGGCGACGCGGGAGCGGGCGGACCTGGTGGTGCGGGACGTCGTAGGGTGGCCGTATGGGGCTGGACATCGCCGTACTGGGGCTGGACTGGGAGGAGTTGCGGCGGACTCCGGCGGGTGAGCGGCAGGAGCTGCTGTACGAGGCGGCCTGCCCGCAGGACACCGACTGGGACGCGGAACCGCGGACGGGCTGGGTGTTCCCCGCCTCGCCGGAGGTGCCGTGGTGCGGCCGTTACGAGTTCCACAGCACCGCCGGGTCCTACAAGCCGCACTTCTGGGCGGGCGACGGCTGGGACACCGCACGGGAGTTCGCCGCTCCCGTGCTGGGGGAGTCCCTCGACGGCTTCCTCTTCCACCTGCTCGGGGAAGGCGGCGACCCGCCGGAGCCGGGCCTCTTCCCGTCGGACGCCACGCCCTGGCGGCCGCGCCTGCTGCTCGTCTGCCCGCCCCCGGTCGTGCCCGTGATCGCCGCCCACTGGGCCCGCGCGGAGCCCCTGCTCGAGGGCCTGCGCGAGGAGTACGACCGGCATGCGGCGCGCCCCGGCGGCTGGATCGCGGACTTCGACGCCTTCACGGTGCTGTTGCGCGAATGGGCCGTCGTCGTCGACGAGACGGCGCGGCGTGGCTGGGGCCTGCTCGGGCTGCCCGTCTGAACGCCGCCCACTCCTCGGCCCCTGTCGGTGGGGGGAGCCCGATCTGCTCCTGCCCGACCTCGTCGCGGCCGGTGTCCTCGCCCCCGACGGGCAGACGTGTCTCCCGCCGGAGGACGAGGACCACCGGACCGGTCACCGCCGCAGTCCGGGCGTCGTCGAGCGGCGGTTCGGGCTGTCCCCCTCCCCCGCGTTCCTGCGCGACGCCCGGCTGCCCGCCTACGCGGTGCGCGCCACCCCGCGCATGACCTTCGAGGTCTGACCGGGCGTCGGTGCCGCGCCCGGCCGGGCCGTGCGGCGTCAGCTCCTGTCCGCGGTCGGCGGCGTCAGCTCCGGTCCGCCGTGCGCAGCGTCAGCCGCGGCTCGCCGTGCGCGTCGTCGGCTCCGAGGACGGCGGTGAAGGCGGCCGTCCGTACGGTCAGCCCCTCCTCGCCCCGCTCGACGGACACCGTGAGCGGCTCCCGCGATCCGTACCGCACGGCGAAGACGTGCATGTCGTCCGGGGCGTCCGGGGCCGGGGCGGCCTCCAGGGCCGTGGAGCTGACCAGGTGCCGCCACCCCTCGTCGGGGTTGCCGTAGCCGCGCGGGTCGGCGGCGAGGCCGAAGGCGGCCTGCTCCTGCGTGGTCTGCGTGCGGGCGTCGAAGTGGTCCGCGCCCGGCGTGTCCGGGTGGGTCAGCCGCAGGGCGCCGGCGGAGGCCACCGCCCCCTCGGCCGTGCGCCGCACCCGGTCGCCGTCGTCCTCGGCGTACGGCAGCCCGGCCAGCAGGTACGGCGTGCCGTCGAGGCGTTCGACGGCGACCGTCGTCCACAGGCTGGTGCCGTCGGTGACGTACAGGGAGCGCACGTGCCGCAGGACGTGGTCGCGGCCGACGACCGGCTTGGTGACGAGCTTGGCGGTCAGGCCGTCGGCGCGGACGTCGCGGACGCGGACCTGGCCCATGGGACGGCACAGCAGGAAGCCGTCGCTGACCGGTCCGAAGCCGTGCTGGCGGCCGACGGCGGCGGGCAGGTAGTACGTGCCGCCCGCCTCGATCAGCGACGGGGTCATCCGGTCGTCGAAGGCCACCGAGACCGATCCGGCGCGCAGTTGGTGGCGCTTGGACGACGTCGAGGGGGTGCGCTGCCAGCGCGTGGCGTCCTGGATCTGCCACACCAGCATCCACGCGAAGTGGCCGTCGACCCCGCCGTCCGCCTTGACCGCGTGCCGGCCCCAGCGGGTGTCGCCCCGGTAGCGGCCCAGGTCGGAGCCGACACGGCGGCTGAAGTAGCGCAGACCGAGGACCGACTCGAAGCCGGAGTGCTGTTCGCTGTAGCGGGGCCCGCCGTTGTCGAAGCCGCCGTTGGTCAGGCGGGCGTCGATGTACCGGGCGAGCGCGTCACCGTCCTGAGCGAAGACCTCCTCACCGCTGATCCGGTGGGCCTGGGCGAGGAAGGACAGGGAGATCGGGCCGTAGTTGTTGTCGTAGGCGCCGCCGTGCTCGGGGGGCAGCAGGGCTCCGCGGTCGGGGACGCGGTGCGCCCGGATCTCGTCGGCGTAGAGGGCCAGCGCACGCGCGCGGACCGGTTCCGCTTCTCCGGGCGGGAGATGGCGGGCCAGCATCAGGCCGCCCACCACACAGCCTATGGCCTGGTTGCCCGCCTCCTGCGGGTTGAAGAAGGTCGCCTCGGTCAGCCAGCGCCAGTAGCCGTGCGCCACCTCCAGCAGCTCGGCGCGCTGCGCGTCGTCGACCAGGCCGTCCGCCGTGTCGAGGACGTTCACCGCCTGGAGCAGCGCCCACACCGTGCTCGGCCAGTCGCCGATGGGGTGGGCGCCCGCCGCGAGGGTGTAGCGGGCGTACGGCAGACCCGAGTTGCGGACCCTCAGGTTCGGGTAGCCCGGGTTGTCCTCGACGTACACCCGCTCCCGCAGGTGGAAGGCGAGGCTGCGGCGCACCGCGTCCGGCAGGCGGGGGTCCTCGGTGCGCTGCCAGGCGAGGGCCAGCAGGGAGGTGATGCCGAGGGAGGTGTCGCCGATGTCGTCGACGCAGTCCGGGTGCTCGAGGCTGCCGTTGGGCGTCATCCGCCGCAGGGCCTGGTCCACGACGTCCGCGAGGACGGCGTCGTAGGCCTCCGGGGTGTCGGGCAGGTCGTGCAGCGGACCGCGCTGGTGAGGGAGGTGCACGTGCCGTCAGCCCTTCATGCCGGAGGTCGCCATGCCCTCGACCAGCCTCTTCTGGAAGATGAGGAAGCAGATGAGGGTGGGGGCGAGGGCGAGGGTCGACATGGCGAACATCGCGCCGTAGGAGGAGCCGCTCGTCTGGTCCAGGAACAGGGTCAGCCCGAGGGGGACGGTGAACTTGTCGTTCTGCTGGAGGTAGACGAGCTGGTGGAGGAAGTCGTCGTACGTCCAGATGAAGGTGAAGATCGTGGTGGTGACCAGGGCCGGCTTCATCAGCGGCAGGATGATCTTCCAGTAGATCTGGAAGGGGTTGGCGCCGTCCATCATGGCCGCGTGGTCCAGCTCGCGCGGGATGGACCGGATGAACTGGACCATCAGGAAGATGAAGAAGGCGTCCACCGCGAGGAACTTCGGCACGATCAGCGGCAGGTAGGTGTTGATCCAGGTCAGGTTGTAGAAGATCGTGTACTGCGGGATCAGCACCGCCTGCGTGGGCAGCATCAGCGTGCCCAGCATGAGGCCGAACCAGATCTTCTTGCCGCGGAACTCGAAGCGCGCGAAGGCGTAGGCGGCCAGCGAGCAGGAGACGACGTTGCCGATCACCGCGCCGATCGTGACGATCAGCGAGTTGGTGATGTAGAGGGAGAAGGAGTTGCCGGAGCCGCTCCAGCCCTCGGAGTAGTTCTCCGGGCGCAGCGCGTTCGGGATGAGCCCGGGGTGGGTGAAGATCTCGGTGTCGGGCTTGAGGGAGCTGCTGAGCATCCACAGCAGCGGGTACAGCATGACGACCGCCACGCCGACGAGCACGGTGTGGATGAAGATGCGGCGCGCCCCGGTGGCCGAACGCAGCTTCCGCAGCGGCGACCTGGAGGCTCCGGTCTGGGTGATGGCGGACATGGTGTGAAGGACTCCTCGCTCAGGCGTCGTGACGGACTCGGACGACGTCAGTCGTCGTAATGCACCCAGTAGCGGCTGGCGATGAAGTTGACCGCGGTGAAGCCGGCGATGACCAGGAACAGGACCCAGGCCAGGGCCGAGGCGTATCCCATCTGAAGGTCGGTGAAGCCCTTCTTGTACAGGTACAGGGAGTACAGCATGGTCGAGTTGAGCGGTCCGCCCGAGCCGTTGCTGATCACGAAGGCAGGGGTGAACGTCTTGAACGCGTCGATGATCTGGAGGACGACGTTGAAGAAGACGATCGGCGTCAGCAGCGGCAGGGTGATCCTGAAGAAGCGGGTGACGGGGCCGGCGCCGTCGATCGCGGCCGCTTCGTAGACGTCCTTCGGCAACTGCTTCAGGCCGGCCAGGAAGATGACCATCGGGGTGCCGAACTGCCAGACGGCCAGCAGGACCAGCGTGTACAGCGCGGTGTCGGGGCTGGAGATCCAGTCCTGGCCCTTGATGCCGAACCAGGCGAGGAAGTCGTTGAAGAGGCCGTCGCCGCCGAACACCTGCCGCCACACGATGGCGATGGCCACGGCCCCGCCGAGCAGGGAGGGCAGGTAGAAGGCGGCGCGGTAGAGGCCGATGCCCCGGATGTCGCGGTTGAGCAGCATCGCCACCGCGAGGGCGAGGGCCAGCTTCAGCGGCACGGAGACGAGGACGTACAGGAGGGTGGCGTGCACCGAGTCCCAGAAGACCGGGTCGTCGGTGAACATCCTGTCGTAGTTGTCCAGGCCGACCCACTGCGCGGGCGTCAGCAGGTCGAAGTCGGTGAAGGACAGGTACAGCGAGTCGAGCATCGGGTAGATGGTCAGGCCGAACAGGCCCAGGAACCAGGGGGCCAGGAAGAGGTACGGCCACCATCCCCCGCCCCGCCGTCTGGCGAGGCGTCGGCGCATGCGGTCGCGCTCCCGCTGGTCGGAGGGGGGCGCCGTGACCGGCGACTCCTTCACGACCTCGTCGGTCTTGGCGGTGGTCATACTCATCTCTCCCTGACCCTCTCCCGGTGGTTCGGTGTGCGACGGGCTCAGCCGCCCAGGATTCCCGCTGCCTGGTCGAAGAACTCGCCCAGCTGCGCCTTGACCGACTTCTTGCCGAAGGCGACGGCGAGGTTGGACTGGAACAGCAGGTCCCAGATCTGGTCGGCGCCCTGCGGCGGGGGCACCGGGGCGGGCAGGGCGTTGGTCGCCTTGGAGACGCGCTGGGAGATGTAGTCGGCGTTCTCCATGTTGAGCTTGTCCGTCTCGGTCAGGCCCGAGGCGATCAGGTCGCGGGCCTTCTCCGTCGGCGGGATGCCGCGCAGCAGCTGCATGTCCTTGATCGCGGTGGGGTCCTGGGCGAAGAACGACATGATCTTCACCGAGTCGGCGACCTTCTTGCTGGCCTTGGTGGCGCTCAGCAGCACACCGCCGTTGACGAAGTTGCCCTCACGGGCGCCGGACCAGTCGCCCTGCGGGGTGGGCAGGAAGTCCAGCTGGGCGTCGGTGATGGAGCCGCCCGCGCCGTAGACGCCGGAGTCGAAGGTGAACAGCGCCTTGCCGATGACGACCGCGTTCTTGGTGAGGTCGTTGTGCGCGGCGGAGGTGACGGCCGGCGGCGGGCAGGCGTTGAGCCCCCGCATCTCCGCCCAGTACTCCCACCACTCCTGGAGGGTGTCGGCGGTGAAGCCGAGCTTCTTGCCGTCCTCGGAGAAGAACGTCTGGCCCTTCTCCCGGGCGAAGATCTCGAAGCACTGGAGGGTGCCGCCACCGCCGTCGTCGACGCCGTAGGTCTTGCCGCCGCTCTTCTTGTGGACGTCGGTGGCGACCTTCTTCAGGTCGGCCCAGGTCCACTCGCGGTCGGGCAGCTTCAGGCCGAGCGCCTCCAGGCCGCTGCGGTTGACGGTGAGCTGGTTGACGCCGATGCCGGAGGGGACGCCGTAGAACTTGCCGTCGACCGTGCCGGCCGCGAGCAGCGTCTTGGAGAACCCGGTCAGGTCCAGAGTCTTGCCGACGTAGGAGTCCAGCGGGGCGAGGACACCCTTGCGGGCGTACTGCGCGACCAGGGCGGTGTCCATCTGAAGCAGGTCGGGGGCGCTGCCGCCGGCGATGTTGGTGTTGAACTTGTCGAAGTACCCGTCGTAGCCGGAGTAGGTCTCCCGGATCTTGATCTTCGGGTTCTTCTTCTGGAAGGAGGCGAGCGCTTTCTTGTAGGCCGCGTGCCGTTCGTCGCTGCCCCACCAGGTCATGGTCAGGTCGCTGCTGGAGCTGCCGGCGCCGGTGCCCCCGCCGCAGGCGCTGAGCGAGCTGCCGAGCGCGCCGGCGACGGCGAGACCGCTCGCGGTGCGGAAGAGGGTTCTGCGCGAGATCTGGTGACCCACCGGGTCCTCCCTGGAGGTGCGTGACGGATGTCCCGGCCGGTCGCTGCGGCACGGGCGTTCTGCTCGGAATGGCGCCTTCCGGGGGTGCGGCCTCGCCCGGCCGCGCCATCCTGCTGGGTGCGGATCCCCGGCCGCCATGGCCGTCGTCACACGAGCACGCCCTCGCGTGGCTGCCGTACCTCGGGTACGGGCGGGACGCTCACCCCGAGTCGGCGTCCCGGCCGACTTAGAAAGCGCTTGTCCGGACATTGGCAGACCGAGTCGGAGGCCGTCAATCCTCCGCCCGCGCCGCCTCGGTCACGGTTTGGACTCCCCGGGCCACCGCGAGCCGGGCCGCGCCCACGACGGTGCCCAGGTCCCCGACCCTGCTGCTGACCACCTCGGTGGGCCAGCTCAGCCGCTCCAGCTCGGCCCGCACACCCGGCAGGAGCTGCGGGTACGCGCCCGTGCTGCCGCCCAGCACGATCAGCCCCGGGTCCAGTACGGCGGTCACGGCGGCGGCGAGCCGGCCCACGTCCACGGCGTGACGGTCGACGACCGCGCGGGCCGCGGCCCGGCCCTCCCCGGCGAGGGCGAAGAGCCGCTCGGTGGTGCGCGGGCACGGCCCGTCGGCGTCCCGCCAGGCCTCGGCGGCCCTGCGCAGCAGGGAGCGCGCGCCGATGTACTCCTCCAGGGCCTCCAGGCGGGGCTCACTGCCGTCGGACCAGGGGTAGGGCAGCCGGGCCAGCTCTCCGGCGGCCCCGTTCGCGCCGCGCAGCACCCGGCCGCCGACGACGATGCCGAGACCGATGCCCACGCCGATCCGCAGGTAGCCGAAGGTGTGGCGGCCACGAGCCGCGCCCTCGTGCAGTTCCGCCAGCGCGGCGCAGTTGACGTTGTTCTCGACGTGGACGGGCACGCCCGGTGGCAGCGCGACGGCCACGGCGTCGAAGACGGGACCGGCCTTGGCCGTCGCCGGACGCGTGCCGGTGCCCTCCTCGCCGCGCGCGGTGACGTCACCGACGGCGACGACGATGGTCCGCAGCGGGGCGCCGGCGGGCAGCGCGCCGAGCGCCTCGCGCACCACGTCGGCGGCGTCCGCCCGGGAGCCGGTGGCCTCGGCGAGCAGGGTGCCGTCCAGGGCGCAGCCCCGCACCCGGGTGAGGGCGGGGCCGAGGTCGACGGCGAGCACGGCCCCGGCGGCCGGCCCCAGACGGTACAGGGCGGCGGAACGGCCCGTGCCGCTGGAGGCGGTGCCGGAGTGGGCGGCGAGCCGCGCGCTCTCCAGTTCCGCGACGGCGGAGGACACCGTCGGCTTGGACAGGCCCGCCAGGCTCGCGAGCCGGGGCCGGGTCGCGCTGCCCGCCTCGGCCAGTACGGCGAACACCGCACTCGCGCTCTCGGTCAGGCGGGGGGCTCTTGCCACGTCGTGTTCCACAGTTCCCCCACTCGGGTCACGGACCGCACTCCGGGGGCGATCGTCTGTGCGGAGTGCGGCGATGGGATGCACGGCGTCGCGCGCGACCGCCTCCGCCACGGCCCCGGACGGGCCGCCCGGTGGCCGGACCGCGCGACGACTCTTGACGCACTGTACTTCGTTAGTTAACTTCCTAACGAACGTCACGGTACTCGCCTGCCGTGGTCCGCCAGAAGCCCGTCCCGGGGCTTCCCTAGCTCTGCAACCGCCCGTCCCACCGGCACGGTTCGCCCGCCGTCGCAGCCCAGCGCAACGACGGAGGAGAGGACCCGTGCAGCACTCCGCGCCCCTCGTGGTCGGGATCGACGTCGGCGGCACCAAGACACATCTGCGCGCGCTCGCGGGCGACACCCTCGTGGCCGACCACGTCAGCGCGAGCGGCGGCTGGCGGCCGCACGACCCGGTGACCGCCGCCGGGTGGCTGGCCGCACTGGTCGCCGAGGCCCTCCCGCCGGGGGCACGCCCGTCCGCCGTGGCCGTCGGTGGCCATGCCTGTGAGACCCCGCGCCAGTGCGCGCGGCTCCGCGCCGCGCTCCAGCCGCACCTCGAAGCCCCCGCGCTGGTGGTGGGCGACGCCCACCTCCTCGTCCCCGCCGCCGGGCTGGACGAGGGCGCGGGTCTGGTCGCCGGCACCGGCTCGGTCGCCGTGGGCCGGCTGCCCGACGGCACCGCCGTGCAGGTGGGCGGCTGGGGCGCGGTCCTCGGCGACGAGGGCGGCGCGGCCGGCCTGGTCCGGGAGGCCGCCCGGGCCGTGTGGGCCGCGCACGACCGCGGGGAGGAACCCGAGGCCCTCGCGCTCGGGCTCGTCGCCGCGTTCGGAGTGCCCGAGGTGCCGGCGCTCGGCGCGGCACTGGAGGGCGCCTCCGCCGTCTCCGCCGAGTGGGGCCGGCACGCCCCGGTGGTCTTCACGGCAGCCGCCGACGGCTCTCCGCTCGCCCGGAGGGTGATCTCCCAGGCGGGCGGGGCGCTCGCGGCGCTCGTCGCCCGGCTCGCCGCCCGCGGGGTCCCGGTCGGTGACGTGGTCGTCGCGGGCGGCACGATCCTCGCCCAGCCCCCGCTGTACCGGGCGTTCACCACCGCACTGACCGAGTCCGTACCCGCAGCGCGGGCGCGCCCCCTGCGCGTCCCGCCGGTCACGGGGGCGGTGGCCCTGGCACGGGGCCTGCTGTGACGCCGGTCAGCGGGTCGCCCCACGGCCGACGGACTCACCGCACCGCCAGGCTCCCTGCCCACCCGTCGGCGGCAGACACGTCCGGGCACCACCGGCGATCACATACGGGCCGGGGACCCCCGTTCACCCGGGGGACACGTCACGGCCGCCGACCCCTCGCCGACGGGTCACGACCCGGCCGTAGATCTTCGCCCGTACGCACCTTTCGGCTCACCGGTTGCCGACCTCCGTCGGAGCCGCTCCGGATCGCACGTCCTCCCCGGCCGCACGGCCGAAGAACTCACGAGAGGCACACCCATGCCGTCACCCGCCGGGCACCGCACGCACTCGGCCGTGAACAGAAGAGGCTTCCTGAAGGCCTCCCTGGGCGGCTCCGCCGCCGTGGTCACCGCCCCGACCCTCGTCTCCTGGCTGGGCGCCGCCGACGCGAAGGCCGCGACGAGCGCCGCCGCGTTCGTCGACGACTACCGGACGAACGTCCTGACGAACCTCACGCCCGAGACCAACGCCGTGGTGAGGATCCTCGGCGGTATGGCCGAGGTCTGGAAGACCGGCTCCGCATGGAACACCGGCGCACCGCTGCGGCCCGAGGTGCTGCGCGCCAACATGCGCTACTGCGCCCGCGTCACCGCCAACCGTACGGAGGCGCAGGCGAAGGAGGCGTTCCTCTACGACCGCCAGCACCAGAGCTACTCGATGATCGCCGGGCTGGGCCCGCTCGCCGGCCTCTACAAGGCGGGCGCCAAGGCGGTCACGTCGATCACCAGCGCCCCGGACGGCACACCCCCGACCACCGTCAGCGACGCCGTGCCCGCCGACGCCCCGGCCGGTTCCGCGATCGGCGCGGGCTCGTACACCTCGGACCTCGGGCAGGTCGCCAGGCTGGTGGACACCGTGCGCGGCCCCTTCGCCTCCGGCAACCCCGGCAAGTTCGCCTACCAGTACCCGCGTCCGTGGCGCATGAACGAGGACAGCCAGGTCGTCGACACCGGCAGGACCGACGCCCTCGGCTACCCGGTCTACGACTCGGAGGTGATCGTCGCCCCGCAGCTGCTGCGCCAGCGCGGCGCCTCTCCCGCCGACGACGGCGGCTACCCCAGCGGCCACACCAACGCCCTCCACCTGGCCGCCCTGGCGTTCGCGTACGCGGTGCCGGAACGCTTCCAGGAGCTCGTGACCCGCGCCTTCGAGCTCAGCCACACCCGGATCGTCTCCGGCATGCACTCCACCGTCGACGTCATCGGCGGTCGCGTCATGGCCACCGCCCTCGCCGCGGCCGCCCTCGCCGACCCGGCCAACGCCGAGCTGAAGAAGGCGGCCCGGGCGCAGGCCCTGGCCTACTTCACCGAGAAGTCCGGCACGACGGCCGACACCCTGTTCGCGTACGCCCACTCCGACGCCGGCGACCCCTACGCCGACCGGCGCGCCAACGCACGGGCCGTCGGGCCGCGCCTGACCTACGTGCTCACCCGGGAGGGCCGCGACCAGCCCCTCACCGTGCCCAAGGGCGCCGAGGTGCTGCTGGAGACACGGCTGCCGTATCTGGACGCGGTCCAGCGCCGCGAGGTGCTGCGCACGACCGCGCTGCCCTCCGGCTACGTGCTGCTGGACGGCTTCGAACAGTGGGGCCGCCTCAACCTGTTCGCGGCGGCGGACGGATACGGCTCCTTCGACACCGACGTGATGGTCACGCTGGACGCGTCCGCGGGCGGTTTCCACGCGGCTGACGCCTGGCGCAACGACATCGACGGCCGGGGCGGCCTGACGAAGAGGGGCACCGGCACGCTCACCCTGACCGGCCACAACCGGTACACGGGCGGGACCGTGGTGGAGGACGGCGTCCTGGTCTCCGCGTCCGCCCACGCGCTGGGCCACGGGGACGTACGGGTGCTGGGCGGAACCGTGCGGATCGACGAGCCGGTGCGGGTGCACGGGCTGTTCGCGCAGGAGGCCGGCACGCTGGAGCCGACGCTGCGCGCGGGCCGGCCCAAGGCGGTCCTGACGGTGACCCGGCGGGTCGTGCTGGGCGAGGACAGCGTGCTGTCGCTGCGCCTCGACCCGCGCAAGCCCCCGGCGGCCGGAAGCACCGTCCGGGTGATCGGCGCCCCGGCGCTGCGCGGTCGCTTCGCCCGCGTCGAACTGGACTCCGACACGCTGCGGGCCGTACCCGTGTACACGGCGGACGGTCTGTCGGTGCGACTGCTGGAGCGGTAGCACCCGGGGGCCGGGAGCCGGCGCGCGGCGGGTGCGTGAGCCCGCCACGCGACCGGCTCCCGCCCGTCCCGCCGGTGTCACAGCGGCAGGGACGCCCGCGAACCGGGGGCTGAGAGCCCCCGGTCCGGCGCCCCGGGCTGTGGCGGTACGCGGGCTACCGGGTTGCGGTACGCGGCCGGTGGGATGCAGCACGCCCGGCGGACGCTGTACGGCCCGACCTCCACTCCTCCGCCTGGGCGCCTCCGCTCCTCACCCACACGCCGGGAGCCCCCGGCGGCCCGGCCTCACTCACACTCCAGCCCCCTGGCGGCCCGGCCCTCGCCCCCCGTCACCGTCTTGGCTGGCCCCGTAGTGGGCGTCGCCGTGCGCGGCACTCGCGGCGCGTGCCGCCGACCGTCCGGCAGCCCCACGTCGTCCCGGTGCCCCGGCCGCCGCACCTCGCGCCCGCGCCACCCGAGGTCTCGCCGCCCCGCCGCCCATCCGCTCCGCGAGCCCCCGAACCGCGGCGCCGTCGTACGCCCCGCTCACGGCCCGTGCCGCCGGTCACGGCGCCCGGGGCCGGAACGGGCCGTGAGCTATGTTGAGCCTCGTGGGAGACAAAGGAGGAGGACCGGTGCCATCGCCTCAGCAGGCACGCGCACAGGCGACCACGATCACCTCGGGCAAGACCGCTCCGGAGGCGGAGGTGTCCCCCACCTCACGGCTGCGGGCCCTCTTCGACGGGCCCCATCTGTCCCCGGGTCAGCGGCGCATCGCCCAGTACCTGATCGAGCACATCACCGAGGCGGCGTTCCTGTCGATCACCGACCTCGCCGACCGCGTCGGTGTCAGCCAGCCCTCGGTGACCCGGTTCGCGGCCGCGGTGGGCTTCAGCGGTTACCCGGCGCTGCGCGAGAAGCTCCAGTCGATCGCGCTCGGCACGCTGGCCGGCGGGCCCGCGGCGGCCGAGGAGAACCGGAGCAACGAGCTCCAGGCGGCGGTCGACGCGGAGATCGAGAACCTGGAGAACCTGCGCCGCGACTTCGCCGACCCCGACCAGGTCATCGAGGTCGGCCGGCGGCTGTCGGCGTCGACGCCGCTGACCATCCTCGGACTGCGCATCTCGGCCTCGCTGGCGGAGTACTTCGCCTACGCCGCCCGCCGTATCCACCCGGACGTGCGGCTGGTGAACCGGGGCGGCAGCGTCGCCTACGACGCGCTGCTGCAGTCCCGGGAGGCGGGCGGGACGTGGGTGCTGGCGTTCTCCATGCCCCGGCACGCGCAGGAGACGCTCACCGCCGTACGGGTCGCCCGCAGCGCCGGCCTCAAGGTGGCGCTGGTGACCGATCTGGCGCTGGGACCGGTGGCCGACGAGGCCGACGTCACCTTCGCCACCGGCACCGGCTCCCGGCTGGTCTTCGACTCCTACGCGGCCCCCGGCGTGATGGCGGCCGCGCTGCTCCAGGCCATGACGGACGCTGGCCCGGAACGCACCCAGGCACGCCTGGAGGAGTACGAACAGATAGCCGAGCAGCACCAGTTCTTCCTACGGGACTGACGCGCTCCTCCGCCCCACCCCCCTGCACGGAAACGCACAGACGGATCATTGTCGGCATTTCGCGCATGAATGTTTTCATACGTCTTGCAAAGGCGTCGGCATATATAAATACTGCTCACGGTCGCACCCGCCCACCAAGGGCTCGAGTACGGACACCCGAAGCCGCCGTCACCTACCCGCGTCGGCGCCCAGGGTGTCCGGGGCCTCGCCGGCGCGAGGGCCCGTGGCGGCCCCGGTCATCCCCTAGGCCGGGGCCGCCCCACACCCGTCGGACCACCCGTCCCGACACCGCACACCGGAAGCGATGATCATGCCCCTGACGACGACGCGCATCAGCCCGGACTGGCCGTGCCAGGTCAAGACGCCCGGCAGCTACGACTGGGAGCGCTCCGCGGCCAAGTGGCTGCGCGAACTGGTCCCCTCACGCTACGCGAGTTACCCGGCGCTGCTGCGCCACCCGGTGCTGCTCGCCCGCCATGCGCAGATCCAGGTCCAGCACGAGATCCGCGTCGCGCGCACCGCCCTGCAGACCGCCCGCGCCGACCTGCCGCGTCTCGGGATGCCCGAGTCGGTCATCGAGCACACGATCAAGCTGTACGCCGCCGAGGTCCTGCAACTGCAGCACATCGCCCGCAGCGTCCGCGCCGTGACCGAAGCCCTCGTCGACAGCGGCTCGGGACGCTGAACGGGGCCTTCCGTTCCGGGGCCGGCCGCAGGCATCGCCGCTGGCGAAGGGGCTGCCGCTCAAGACCGCGATCGGATTGGGGTCCGTGTGCGATGCTCGTGGCGTGACGAGCGAACCCGCCCGGCCCGCCGAGCCCGGCGCCGTGCCCGACATGGCCGCCCTGACCCGGGTCGTGGCGCGCCAGCGCGCCGAGCTGGACCGGCTTCAGGAGCTGGCGGCCACCTCGGCCGTGATGGAGCGCGCCAAGGGCGCCGTGATGGCGCTGACCGGATGTTCCACCGACGCCGCGCGGGAGGAGCTCCAGCGGCGGGCGAAGCAGGCGCGCCGGACGGTGCTGGAGGAGTGCTGGATCACCCTCGGCAGCCTGGGACCACCCGCCGGTACGGCCCCCGAGCCACCCCTGGCCGACGCCGTCACCGGCACCGTCGGGGAGGGCGCCCCGGCACCGGCCCGGGCCGACACCGTCGCCCTGGCCCGGCTCGGTCAGGCACTCACCCACGTCGGCGGCCCTCAGGACCTCGCCCGCTGCCTGCTGGAGCACCTCGCCCCGGACACCGGCGCCACCGCGGTCCTGCTCTTCACGCGCCTGCCCTCCGGCGGGCTGGAACTCTTCGGGCACGCCGGCATCGACGAGGCGCTCGCCGGCCAGTGGAGCCGGGTGCCGCCGCTGACCGGGATCGCCGCGCTGGACGCCCTCGACACCGGACGGCCGCGCTGGCTGGACGACCTCGAGGAGGACAGTGAGCGGTACCTGCTGATAGGGGATCCGCCCGGACAGTGGCCGACCCGGGCCTGGCTGCCGGTGGCCACCGGACAGTCGGCCGACGTCGCCCTCGGGATACTCCGGCGCAGCGCGGACCCGTTCACCCCCGAGGTCCGCGACCACCTGCTGGCCGCCGCCCGGTTGTGCGCCGGGCCGCTGCGCATGTTCGGTCCCCGGCAGCCCGCCGCCGCCGGGGCGGACGCGGACGCCGTGCAGACCGTGTTCGACCGGCTGCCCGTCGCCGCCGTCCTGCTCACCCCGCTGCACGCCGGCTCGGGCCGGGTGGAGGACTTCCGTATCGACGCCGCCACCGCCGGGACGTCCGACGTGGTCGGCCGCAGCGGCCGTGAGCTGGTGGGGCTGCGCTTCCTGGAGTGCTGGCCGGCCGTGACCGAGGAGCCGCTGTGGCAGGGCTGCCTGGACACGCTGGCCTCCGGGCAGCCGTACGAGAGCGAGCCGTTCGCCCGGCAGCGGGTCGTGGCCGGGGTCAGCGAGCCGGCCACCTACTCGGCGCGGGCGGCGAGGCTGGGCGACGGGCTGGTCGTCAGCTGGATCCGGCACGACCCCTCGGACCGGCAGGAGCAACGGCTCGCCGACGTGCAGCGGCTGGGCAACCTGGGCTGGGCGAACTGGAACCTCGTCACCGGCGAGGTGAACTGGTCCTCCCAGGTCTTCGCCATCTTCGACCGCGACCCCGCCGACGGCCCCGTGCCCCTGGCCCAGCTCCCCGCCCTGGCGCTGCCGGAGGAGACACCCGTCGTGGCCCGTGCCATCGGGGACCTGATGCGGGAGGGGTTGCCGTGCGACGTGCCCTTCCGGATCGTCTCCCGGCAGGGCGTCCGGCACCTGCGGGCGGTCGCCGAGGCGGTCTCGGACGTCCACGGCACGCCCATCGAGGTGCACGGATTCGTCCAGGACCTGACCGCGCAGCGCAGCGCCGAACTCGCCCTCGTGGCCAGTGAACGGGCCATCCTCACCCAGCACGGTGTGCTCCAGGCCGAGCGCACGGTGGCCGCCCGGCTCCAGGACGCGCTGCTGCCCCTGCCGAAGAAGCCGGTGCGGCTGGCCGGGCTGCGCGTCGACATCGCCTACCTGCCCGCCCAGTCCGGGCTCAACGTCGGCGGTGACTGGTTCAGCGCCATCGAACTGCCCGACGGGGACGCCCTGTTCGTGGTGGGCGACGTCGCCGGGCACGGCATGGACGCCGTCGCCGCGATGGCGCTGCTGCGGTTCACCGCCAAAGGCATGATCATCACGGGTTCGTCGCTGACCGGGGCGCTCGCCCGGCTCAACGCCGTGCTGCTGCACTCCCGCGACCCGCACGGCTCCGCGACCATGGTGCTGGCCCGCTACAGCCCGCGCGAACGGCGGCTGGTCTGGGCGCAGGCGGGCCATCCGCCGCCGCTGTTGCTGCGCGACGGCGAGGCCCGCTACCTGGCCCGGCCCTTCGGGGTGCTGCTCGGCGCCGGCGACAGCCCTCGCTACGAGGAGGCGGAGTGCCGCCTCGAACCCGGTGACCGGCTGGTGCTGTACACGGACGGGCTGGTCGAGCGGCCCTCGGAGAGCATCGACCGGGGACTGGAGCGGCTCGCCCGCGCCGCCGCCACGCCCACCCCGACCGGGCCGGTGCCGCTGGAGCGGCTGCTCGACACGATGCTGGAGCCCGAGCGGCGGGACGACGTGTGCGTGCTCGACATCCGGGTGCCTCGGGACGGGGAGGAGAGCGCCGGGTAGGACCGCCGAGCGGGCCCGTCCCGTCAGCCGGTGCGGGCCTCCAGGTCACGGCGGGTGTCGTCGCCGTAGACGCCGGTCTCGTCGCCGCGGATGCCGTACCAGACCTGGAAGCGGGCCACGGCCTCGGTCAGGGCGCTGTCGTAGCGGCCGTCGGTGGGGCCGTCGTAGATGTCCGGGATCCGTCGCAGGCGTTGCTGGAGGTCGGTGACCTCGGAGCCTGAGTCGCCCTCGCGGAGGGCGCCGGCACCGTCGGGACCGGTCGTGGCGGACGGCGTGCCGGCCGGGGCGGTGTCCGGTGCGGGGGCGGCCGGGGTGGTGGCCGGGGGGTGCCGCGCGGCCGCTTCGTCGTCGCGGCCCGGCAGCAGCAGGGCGCAGGCGAAGCCGGCGAGCGCCGCCGTGAGCACGACGACCGAGGCGACGGCGACGCGGTGCGGTCCGGCGCCGCGCTGCCGTGGCGGCGTCCCGCGGCCCACCGGCGGGAGTTCCTCGGTCTCCGGCTCCCCGCCGGGCGGCCGGTCCGGCACGGGGACGGCCTCGTAGGGGCCGGTGTCCTGCGTCATCTCGCGGAACAGCTCCGCGAGGGCGTCGGTGTTGCGCGGCCTGAGCACCCGGATGGGCTCCAGGACCGGGCGTTCGTGCGGCTGTCCGGGTTCGTCCGGTGTCGGCACGCTGGTCTCCCTCCGTCCCGTGTCCCCGGGGAGAGATACGCGCGCGGGCACGGCGGGGTTCAGCCGGCGAGGAAGCGGTGCAGGGAGCGGGTCATCGCGGCGACGAAGGCGTCCCGTCCGGCGTCGTCGAGGGCGTCCAGGGACAGGTATGGGTTGAGGTCCTCCAGCTCCACCAGCAGCAGCCCGCCGTCGGGGGCGCGGCAGGCGTCGACGCGCTGGATGCCGTGCGCGAGGCCGTTCCAGTCGACGAAGCGACGGGCGAACTCCAGGTCGTCGGGGGTGACGTCGTACGGCTCCAGCTGCCAGCGGCGGTCGGGGTGCGGGGCGTACAGGGCGTACTGGAGGTCGTGGTCGACGAAGTAGAAGGAGATCTCGTGGGCGAAGTCGACGCGGGGCTGGACGAGGGTGGCGCCGTCGGCCAGGGCGGGCAGGGCGTCCGCGGTGACCGTCCGCATGCCGAGGGAGTCGGCGCCGAGCTTGGGCTTGACGACGTAGCGGTCGGTGTCGGGCAGGCGGTGCAGGTCCTCGGGGCGGTCGACGGTGGGGATGACGGGGAAACCGGCCGCGCTCAGGTCGACGAGGTACTGCTTGCCCGCCATGTCGGCGCGGCCCGTGAGCGGGTTGTAGACGCGGGTGCCTGCGCTCAGCGCGCGCTCGCGGAAGGCGTCGTACTCCTCCCGGTAGCCGAGGACTGGTCCGCTGTTGCGGACGACTACGGCGTCGAAGGCGTCCATCAGCGCCGCCGCGTCCCGGGGGTGGCACAGGGCGAGGTCGAAGTCGGCGCGCAGCCGGGAGGTGAGGAGCACGTCCTCGTCGCCGTAGCGGCGCCCGCGGGCCGGGTAGGCCAGGTCGGTGACGTAGAGGAGGCGGGGGCGGGCGGCGGGCATGCGGGCTCCTCGGCGGTGGGTGCGGTAGCGGGAAGCGTACGTGGGCCCGCGGGCGGTCCCGCGCGGGGCCCCGGGCTCCGTACCCGGGTGAGGCCGAACGGCCGGGGGCCCGGGGACGGCCTTTGGGAAGCGATGCGAAGGAGCCACCCGGGTCCGGCCGGCGTTCCCTCACCGAAGCCGAGAGGCTCGCCCCGGCGATGAGCCTCACCGGCCAGGACGAGGAGCTGATGGTGCGACTGCTCCCCGAGCGCGACGAGGAGGAGGCCTTCGTCACCAGCCGGCTCCCCGACGACGAGTGCCGCGCCGTGGCGGACCCGCTGCGGCGAATCGTGCTCCAGGTCGAGGAGCAGGGCGGGGAGCGCTGCCGGACCCTCCTCGGCGGGGCGGAGCCGGCACCGCGGCGCAGCGGGCACCGGCCCCGGTCCTGAGATCTGCGGGCCCGATCGGGTCGTACGATGACAGGACCGTCTTTCTTCTCCTGAAGGGCTCCTTCACTCCCGTGACCACCGCGACACTTCTCGACGGCAAGGCCGCAGCGGCCGACATCAAGAACGAACTCGCCCTCCGCGTCCAGGCGTTGAAGGAGCGCGGCATCACCCCGGGGCTGGGCACGATCCTCGTCGGCGACGACCCGGGCAGCCGTTCCTACGTGGGCGGCAAGCACCGGGACTGCGCGCAGGTCGGCATCGCCTCGATCCGGGTGGAGCTGCCCGCCGACGCCTCGCAGGCCGATGTGGAGGCCGCGGTGCTGCGGCTGAACGCCGACCCGGCGTGCACCGGGTTCATCGTGCAGCTGCCGCTGCCCGCGCACATCGACACCCACGCCGTGCTGGAGCTGATCGACCCGCTCAAGGACGCCGACGGGCTGCACCCGACCAACCTGGGCCGGCTGGTGCTGGGGATACCGGGCCCGCTGCCGTGCACCCCGCGCGGCATCATCGACCTGCTGCGCCGCAACCACGTGCCGATCACCGGGCAGCAGTTCTGCGTGATCGGCTGCGGTGTCACGGTGGGCCGCCCGCTGGGGCTGATGCTGACCCGCAGCACCGAGCACGCCACGGTGACCCTGTGCCACGAGGCCACCCAGGACACGGCCGCGCACGCCCGGGAGGCGGACGTGGTGGTGGCCGCCGCCGGTGTGGCGCACCTGGTCCGGCCCGACTGGATCAAGCCGGGCGCCACGGTCCTCTCCGTGGGCCTGACCCGCACGGTCGAGGGCGTCCTCGGTGACGTGCACCCGGACGTCGGTGACGTCGCCGGGTCCTTCGCGCCGCCGATCGGCGGCGTGGGTCCGATGACCCGGGCGATGCTGCTGACCAACGTGGTCGAGGCCGCCGAGCGGCTCTGACGTCAGCGCGCCACCACCAGGGCGTCGAACAGTCGCTGCTGGGCGGGATCCCGGTGGGCGGTGTCCTCCGGGTGCCCCTGGAGGGCCGTGCACCAGCCCCGGCCGGCGGGAAGCTCGAGCGCCTCGAGGTGCCGTCGGCGGTCGTGGCGGTGACCACCAGGCCGGTGCCGAGCCGGTCGACGCGCTGGTGGCGGTAGCGGGAGACGCGAGCAAGTGCGGGGCGAGGCCGGCGCCGCCCGGGGAGCAGCGGGCCGTCGAAGCGGGCGAGGCGGCCGGTCACGCCGGCCGCCGAGCGGTGCTTCGAAACGGGGAAGCCGGTGCGGGCCGGGGACCTGGTGTCCGCCCTCGGCACGCGGGCTTCCTGACGGCGGGCGTCAGTGCCAGGCCCGGTACGGCTCGTCGACCAGCTGGAAGACCGGCTCGCCCCGGACCGGGTCCTTGGCCGTGGACAGTCGCACGCGGTCACCGCTGTGGATGCCGATCGGCGGGCCCATGACCCGGCCGCGCACCACGAAGCCCTCGGCCATCTCGATCAGGGACACGTTGCGCGCGGAGGGCGTGTTGCGGTGGACCACCGTGGAGTGGCGGACCGTGCCCGTGCCCTCGCTGCGCTCGGTGCGCAGGTCGCTGCCCTGGCAGACCGGACACAGCAGCCGGTGGTACATGGCGGTGCCGCACCAGGTGCAGCGCTGGAAGTGGATCGCCTCGGCGTCCGTGCCCCGGTGGTCGAGGACGCCCGCCGAGAAACCCGTCGCCTGCTGAACGGCGCTTCCTGAGTGGTGGTACACGCTGGTCAACTCCCTGCGCTCGGCCGGAATCCCGCGTACGCGACGCACCCGCGCACGCACGTGCCCGGTTGACCGTGCCACCGTGCACGCCGACAGCGTATGGCACTCAGTGCCACTCGTAAAGGCACTGCGTACCCCTAAAAAGGAGGGGACCTGGTGAACATTCCGCGAGGTCACTCCCGCCCGAGGGCCGTCTCGACCTCCTGCACCACCCGCCACAGGGGCACCCCGCGCCGGCACACGACCACGACCACGTCCTCCGGCCGTTCCCCCGGCCGTTCCCCGGTCGTGCTCGGTGCCGTGGTCGGGGTCGGGCTCGTGGCGAGGGCCGGAGCGGGGGCGGAGGGCGCGGCCGGCGGAGCGCCGAACGCCGACTGCACGTATGCGAGCGCGTGGTCCACCGTCGCGCTCGCGTCACCCTGCCCGTCCGACCGCAGCCAGGAGCGCAGGGCGTTGTTGTGCGCGGCGACCACGGCCGCCGCGATGACGTCCGCCCGGAGATTGCCGTCGGGCCGGCCGGCGAAGCGGCCGCGCAGGTACTCGGCGAGGGCGCGCTCGTAGCGCCACACCACCGACAGCTCGTACGCCCGCAGCCCGGGAACCCTCTTGGTGAGCCGGTAGCGCTGGACGGAGAAGGAGGGGTTCTCCGCGTACATGCGCAGCACCAGCCGGGCGGCGTCGCACACCCGGCGCACCGGCTCGGCCTCCGCGTCGCTCGCGGCGAGGAACGCGGTCATGTCGGCCAGACAGCGCTCGTGGTCGGGGAAGACCACGTCCTCCTTGGAGGGGAAGTAACGGAAGAAGGAGCGCCGGCCGACCCCCGCGAGGGCCACGATGTCGTCGACCGTGGTCTGCTCGTAGCCCCGCTCCAGGAACAGCCGGAAGGCCGCCGCGACCAGGGCGTCCCGCATGGGCGGCTTGGCGCCGGCCGTCCCGGCGCTGTCACTGGAGCTCATACCGGGGAACGTAACACCCGGGCCACCGGTGATGGCACTCAGTTCCCTCCCCAAGGGGAACTGAGTGCCGCGGTGCCGGAGATCAGGCCAGCGTCACCTCGACCGGCAGCCGCTTGATGCCCTGGCCTCTCGATGCCCTCGACGAAGGTGGACCGCACTCGCGGGACCTCGCCGGCCAGCCGGACGTCGGCCGGACGCGGATCAGCTCCTCGAACACGCTCGGGAGCTCGGTGCGGGCCGACAGGTCGCCCCGGCACAGGTGGGGGCCGCCCTTGCCGAAGATGACGGGGTCGTCGTGCTGCCGGGCTGCCCGCGCGCTGATCGGCGCGGTCTCACGGACGGGCGGCGAACCGGTGAGCGCCCATCCCGCCGACCCGGCCGGGCCCGACGGCCGGGGCGAGCGCGAAGCGGCAGTTGGCGGCGGCGTGGAGGGAGTCGCCGGGGTCCAGGATGTGCGAGGTCGCGCGTGGAGGTCCGGGTGCGGTGTCCGGCGCCGACGACGGCCGCGCGCGGAGGGGGAGTTCGGCTCCTGCGCATGGCCTTTCCCGCGCGCCGGGCGGCTGGTCGCCGGTGACCGGATCCTTGCGGTCGGCGGACCGGATCCACCACCACGGGCAACCCACAGCATCGGTTTCGCTTCCTCCGTGACGCGAGGGGCCTCCGGTACCGACGGTGGCTCCCGCGCTCCAAGTGGTGAGGAGTGAACCCTTGATCCGTGCCCGGCGAATAGGTGTCACCGCCGTGGCCGCGCTCGCGGCCCTGGCGGGAACACCGGAACTGGCACACGCCCGGCAACCGGCCGAGACCAGACCGTTGGCCACCGCCACCGACAACGCCCTGCCGCCCGGCTGGCGCGTCACCGGGGAGGGCAGCGCACGCGAACTGGTGTGGAGGTCGGCCACGCGCGTGCCCATGGGCGACGCCCGTGTGGAGTTCCACGCGGCCAACCGCATGCTCGGCGTACCGAAGGCGGCCAAGGACGGCCGCACGTTCCGGCTCGCCCTGGAAGACGCCGCCGACGCGCCCCTGAAGGACCTGCGCGTCCTCGCGGGCGGACGCCGCCTGGACGCACCCGCCGACAACTCCGCGACCGACGGGGCCCGTTCGCCGGCCGCGCCGCGGCCGTCGGCGCAGGTGCCGGCGAACCCGGTCGACCCCGGCAAGCCCGGCGCGTACCGCACGGTCACCGGCGAGTACGCCCTCGACCCGGTGAAGCTGCCCGGTTTCTCCGCCCCGGTGGAGATGGAGGCCGTCGTGGTGGCGCCGGCCGGGGCCACCGGCAAGCGGCCGCTCGCGCTGTTCCTGCACGGCCGCCACTCGACCTGCTTCAAGCCGGGCGACGCGGAGTACGCGACCGGCGAGTGGCCCTGCCCGGCCGGCACCGAGCCGATCCCGAGCCACAAGGGCTACCTGCAGGACCAGGAACTGCTGGCCTCCCAGGGCTATGTGACGGTGTCGATCTCGGCCAACGGCATCAACGGCCAGGACTTCGCGGCCGAGGACGGCGGCGCCCAGGCGCGCTCGTCGCTGGTCCGGCAGCACCTCGCCCGCTGGGCCGGCTGGGCCTCCCGCCCGTCCACCGCCCCCGCGGCCGTCCGCACGGCGCCGAAGGCCGACCTCTCCCGGGTCCTGCTCGTGGGGCACTCGCGCGGCGGCGAGGGTGTCAACCGGGCCGCCATGGACAGCCTCTACCCGGCGCCCGCCGCCCTGGACGGCTACCGCGGCCCGGTCCGCTGGAAGATCCGCGGCACCGTCCTCATCGGACCGACGATCTTCGGCCAGAATCCGGTCGCGGACGTGCCGTCGGCGACGATCCTGCCGGGCTGCGACGGCGACGTGTCCGACCTCCAGGGCGAGGTGTACGTCGACGGAACGCGCGGTGTCAGCAAGGGCAGCGCCCTGCACAGCGCGGTCTACATGGTCGGCGCCAACCACAACTTCTTCAACAGCGAGTGGACGCCGGGCAAGGCCGAGGCGCCCGCCTGGGACGACTTCTGGGACGACGAGGAGCAGCGCGACCCGGTCTGCTCGCCGGGTACCGCCACCCGGCTGACCGCCGACCAGCAGCACCAGGCCGGCGCCACCTACATCGCCGCAGCGGCCCGGCTGTTCGTCGGTGG
Organism: Streptomyces sp. NPDC051315; assembly: GCF_044455165.1. Taxonomy (NCBI): domain Bacteria; kingdom Bacillati; phylum Actinomycetota; class Actinomycetes; order Kitasatosporales; family Streptomycetaceae; genus Streptomyces; species Streptomyces sp. NPDC051315. The sequence continues at coordinate 294,572 of NZ_JBITEN010000005.1, read as the reverse complement.
GGACGACCGGGTGCGTCCGCTGCTCGACGGCACGGGCAGGCGGGCCCCGTCCGCGGGTCCCGCCCGGGTCCTGACCCACGCGGTCGGCGCGCGCCGCGGTGCCGGCCTGCTGCCGGACGGACCGGTGACGGTGACCGGTGCCCGGCTGTGCTCGGCCATCGACCCCGACCCGGCCGTCGCCTGCCTGGACCGTGAGGCCGCCGGGTCCTCGCCGCACTTCGCGGGATGGGAGACCGAACGGGAGACCGGCCGCCGGGCGGTCGAGCTGAAGTGGTCGGCGCCGGGTACGGCGGCACGCGTCACCCCGGCCGCACCGCTCTCGCTCTCCGGTGCCGAGGAACTGGCCCTGCGGGTGTTCGTGCCACCGAACACGACCGGCACGAGGCTCGACGTGTCGGTCACGGACTCCTCGGGCCGCCGGGCCCGGCTCGGCCAGGTCACGGTCGACGGGCTGCCGGGCAGCGAGCGCACCGCCTCCTACTGGGCGCGCGAGCTGCGCGTCCCGCTGACCGCCGCCACGCGGGCCGGGCTCGACCTGAAGCACGTCAAGTCCCTCGCTCTCACACCGCGTTCGCCGGCCGGGCGGGCCTGGCTGATGGACGCCTGGGGCTGGGCGCCCGGCACTGCGCCGGTGAGGGCGCCGGCCCTGCCGCGCGTCGACATCGGCCGTCTGACGGTCAAGGAGGGCGACTCCGGCACCCGCTCCTACCGGGTTCCGGTCTCGGTCTCCGGGAAGGGCACCGGCCAGGTCCGCGTCCACGTCCTCGACCCGGACACCGGCCTGAGCACGGACAGGCTGGTGACCGTGCGGCCCGGCAGCGGCGCCATCGACGTACCGGTCGAGGTGAAGGGCGACACCCGCTTCGCCTACGACGCGCAGCACGACGTGGTCGTGAAGGCGGTCCGCAACGCCGTCGTCGGCTCGCACCGGGGCGGGGTCACCGCGGAGAACGACGACCCGGAGCCCGTGGTCAGCCTGACGCCGGTCACGGACCGGGTGACCGAGGGAGGGACGCTGAGCTGGCGGCTGTCCCTCTCCGAGCCGGCCGACGTGGAGATCTGGCAGCCGGTCCGGGTCCTGCCGGTCACCGAGGGCGCCGAGTTGTCCACCAAGGACGTGGATCCGCAGTGGCTGATGGACTACGCCGGTGAGCTGCCCGACCCCGAGCGTCTGCTGTCCCAGGCGAGCCTGTGGGTGTGGACGGGCATCCCGGCCGGCACCACCACCGCCGAGTTCGTGGTGCCGACGGTGAAGGACCAGGTGGCCGAGCCGGCCGAGTCGGTGCGCCTCGCGCTGACCGACGACGAGGCCGAGCCGCTTCCCGGCCATCCGGTGCTGACGGGCACGGTGGTGGACGCGCCGTAGGCCGTCCTCCCGCGGGGGCGTGGACCGCGTGGTCCACGCCCCCGTGTTCACAGGGTGATGCGGATCCCGACCGTGCCGTCCAGGCCCCGCCGCAGCCGGCTGCCGAGGAGGGTGAGGCGGCCGGTGAGACCGTACTTGCGGGCGATCAGCGTGCGATAGCGGGCGGTGGTCCCGGCGTCGCAGACCTCGGCGGTGGCCGGGACCTGCTTGCCGGTCGGTCTGCCCCGCAGGTCGCAGGGGCCGACGAGGACGTCGCCGCGGGCCCGGATCCGCTTCACCTTCCAGGAGTCCGCGGCCGTCCAGGCCCCGAGCGTGTCCCCGTCCCGCACCACCCACACCGGTGTGGCGACGGGGCTTCCGTTCTTCCGGTAGCTGGTGATCAGCAGGTACTTGCCCGCTGCCAGCGTGTCCAGCGCCGTGGTGTCCATGCCGGAAGTCTAGAGAGTGTCCAGTGGATCGTGCCGGGTCGGCCAGGAGGCACCCTCACGCGAAGCCGGCCTGATCCACAGGACACGCTCGGCGTCAGCGCACCGCCGCCGCCATCCGCCGGACCGCCTCCGTCAGGATCTCCGGCGTCGTCGCCAGGTTCAGCCGGACGTGACCGGCGCCGCCCGTGCCGAACTCCAAGCCGGAGTTGAGGGCCACCCGGCCGCGTTCCAGGAAGACCTGGGCCGGGTCGTCACCGAGGCCCAGCGCGCGGCAGTCGAGCCATGCCAGATACGTGGCCTCGCCCGGGCGGTGGCCGACGTCGGGCAGGCACTCGGCCAGGAGTTCGGTGAGCAGACGGCGGTTGTCGTCGAGGCCGGTCAGCAGGGCGTCCAGCCAGGGCGTTCCGTCGCGCAGGGCGGCGGTGTGGGCGAGGACGCCGAGGTGGCTCGGGCCGTGGCCGACCTCCTCCGGCAGCCGGGCCAGGTCGGCGGTGGCCGCCGGGCCCACCACGGCGAGGGCGGCCTTGAGGCCGGCCAGGTTCCACGCCTTCGACGCCGACATCAGCGACAGGCCGTTCTCCGCACCGGGCACGCTGAGGTAGGGCACGAAGTCGACGCCCCCGGCGGTGAGCGGCGCGTGGATCTCGTCAGCGACCACGCGCACCCCGTACCGGTCGGCGAGGGCCGCCACGGCGGCGAGTTCCCCGGCGGTGTGCGCGGTGCCGGTCGGGTTCTGCGGGTTGCACAGCAGGTGCGCGGCCCGCCCGCCGCCCGCGACGGCCCGCCGGTAGACGGCCTCCAGCACGTCGAGGTCGAGCCGCCCGTCCGCGCCGAGCGGCGCCTCCGCGATCCGGCGGTCCAGGTGGGTGACGAACGGGAAGAACGGCGGGTAGACGGGCGGGTTGACGACGACCGGGTCGCCGGGCCCGGTCACCAGTTTGAGCATCTCGACGATGCCCAGCATCACGTCGGGCACGATCGTGGTCCGCTCGACCTCGAGCCCGTCCCAGCCCCACCGCTTGGCGGCGAACGCCGACAGCGCCTCCGCGTAGGCGGTGCCCGACGGGTAGCCGGTGTCGCCGAGCGCGAGCGCGTCGGTGACCGCGCGGACCACGGGCCCGGCGAGCGGCACGTCCATCTCGGCGACCCACAGCGGCAGGACGTCTTCCGGGTAGGTCCGCCATTTCATGCTCGAACGACATCGCAGGCGGTCGAGGGTGAGGGTGCGCAGGGGATTCGGTTCACCGGACGTTTCGTGCGGGATCCTGGTCATGGGCACAAGATAGGGGGCTCTGGTGTGACCTGGGATCAGGTGAACGGGACCTCCCTCGCGGACGCGTCCGCCGTCAGGGAGGTCGCCTGCGACGAGTCGGGGTCGGACGGGGAGAACCTCACCAGCGGCAATACGCTCGTGTTCGCGCATGCCAGTGTGCGGATGCCGGTGGAAGAGGCCGCCGGGCACGTGCGGGAGATCCGCGACCGCATTCGTTCGCCCGCCGAGGAGTACAAGGCCAACCATCTGCTGCGGGAGAAGCACCGGGCCGTGCTGGAATGGCTGCTCGCGCCCGAGGGGCCGCTGTACGGCCGCGCGTACGTGCATCTCGTGGAGAAGGCGTTCTTCGTGGTGGACCGGGCGGCCGACCTGCTGCTCGGCGACGCGGAAGCGGCCGTCACGCTGTTCCGTGGAGGCCCGCGGACCTTCCGTGCCCCGCAGTGGCGGGAATTCCTGGCTGCGGCCAACCGGCTGCTGCGGGTGCGCGCCGAGGGCGAACCGGAAGCGCCCGTGGAGGAGTTCTTCCTGACGGTCGACCGGCTGCGGCACACGTATCCCGGGACCGCATGCGCGGACGTTCTGCGACGGCTCGCGGCGGCCCGTCCCCGCGCGCTCTCCTATCGCGCGGCGCTGAGGGACGGGCCCGCCCCGCTCGTTCCGGTCCTCAATCCCCTCCTGCCGTCCGTGCTGCGCACGGCCGCGCACTGGAGCGCCGGCGGGCACCGGGTGCTGCTCACGCACGACCGGCAGAACATGCTCACCCCCGAGCGCATCGCCTGGATCGAGGACTCCGCCCGGCGGCAGGGCATCGGGCTCGTCGGGCTGCGGCTGGTCGTCGCACGGTCCGACGCCCGGGTGCAGCTCGCCGACTTCCTCGCCGGGATCGCCCGCAAGGTCGCCTCCGACGAGCTGAACGGCGAGGGCGACCCGCCGCTCACCGCGCTGCTGCGTCCGTACACCGGCCCGGGGGCGGTCTGGGGCGACGAGCGCAGCTGGGCCCGGCTCGGTCCGGTGGCCGAAGACGGGGGACCGTGGGCGCGGGCCAACTCCTCCGTCTAGATTGCAGGTTGACCGTGGCACTTCTTCACCAGGCACGCACAGGAGCTGATCCGTGACCGAGAACCCGCCGGCCGTGGACGAGGCGGCGCAGTCGCTGCGCGACCGCATCAACACCAACCAGCCGCACACCGCCCGCATCTGGAACTACTGGCTGGGCGGCAAGGACAACTACGAGGTCGACCGCGCGGCCGGCGACCAGATCCGCCGGCTGCACCCGGGCATCGGCGAGTACGCCCGCGCCGACCGCCTCTTCCTGGGCCGCGCCGTGCGCCACCTGGTCTCCGACGCCGGGATACGCCAGTTCCTCGACATCGGCACCGGCCTGCCCACCGCGGACAACACGCACGAGGTCGCCCAGCGTCTCGCCCCGGAGTCCCGGATCGTCTACGTCGACAACGACCCGCTGGTCCTGGCACACGCCCGCGCCCTGCTCACCAGCACGGACGAGGGCCGCACCGACTACCTCGACGAGGACCTGCGCAACGTCGACGCGATCCTCCAGCACGCCGCGAAGACGCTGGACTTCAGCAAGCCGGTCGCGCTGATACTGCTCGGCGTGGTCATCTTCGTCGGCGACGACGAGGACCCGTACGGGCTGGTGCGCCGTCTGGTGGACGCGCTGCCCCCGGGCAGCCACCTGGTGCTGTCGCACACCGTCACCTCCCCGGCGATGCCGGACGTGGACGAGGCCGTGAAGTTCTGGAACGAGCACGGCACACCGAAGCTGACCCAGCGCACGCCCGAGGACGTGAACCGTTTCTTCGACGGCCTGGAGCTGCTGGAGCCGGGCGTGGTGTCCTGCTCGCGCTGGCGCCCGGAGACAACCGGCGGGCCGGAGCCGGAGGAGGTGGCCATGTTCGGCGGGGTGGCCCGCAAGCCGTGAGGTGATCCCTCCCGGGGTGAACACCGCGGGGTCCCGGCACGTATGGAGATGAGGGCGCTCGACGACCGGAGGGCCCCGCGGTGTCGGTACCGCGCGTTCGGGGTTTCGGGAGCCATGCATGCGGCACGTACGACGACGGATCGTCCGGCGAGTGACACGGCTGGCGGCAGTCGGCGGACTCCTCCTGGGAGGGACCATGGTCACCCAGGCGGCCATGGCGACCGAGACGCCCGGCACGTCGACGGTGCCGGGCGATGCGGCGCGGTCCGTCGCGAGCACCGGGGCGGACCTGGTGAAGCGGCTCGGCACCTCCCGTACGGCGGGCACCTGGGTCGACTCGGACGGGCGTCCGGTCGTCGCCGTCACCGACGAGACGACGGCGGCGACGGTCCGCAGCGCGGGCGCCGAGGCGAAGGTCGTCGGGCACAGCATGAACGAGCTGAGGTCGGCCGCGGCGACGCTGCGTTCGGCGCCCCGGGTCGCCGGGACCGCGTGGGTGATGGACTACAAGTCCAACCAGGTCGTCGTGCGCGGGGACAGCACCGTGTCGTCCTCCGACTGGGCCGAGCTGACGAAGGTCGCGTCCGGCATCGGCAGCTTCGTCCGCATGGAGCGCACCTCCGGCACCTTCACCACCCGCATCAACGGCGCCCAGCCCATCCTGTCGACCGGCGGGCGCTGTTCGGCGGGCTTCAACGTCACCAACGGGTCGAGCGACTTCATCCTGACCGCCGGGCACTGCGGGCCGACCGGGTCCGTATGGTTCGCGGACAACCAGGGCAACCGGCAGCTGGGCCGGACGGTGAACTCGAACTTCCCCGGCGGGGACTTCTCCCTCGTGGAGTACGAGAGCGGGGACGCCGGCGACGGCGCGGACATCGTGGCCATCGGGGACGGCAACGGCGTGCGGATCACGGGCGTGGGCGACGCGGCCGTCGGGCAGCGGGTGTTCCGCAGCGGCAGCACGACCGGGCTGCGCGACGGCGAGGTCACCGGCCTCGACGCGACGGTCAACTATCCGGAGGGCACCGTCTCCGGGCTGATCGAGACGACGGTGTGCGCCGAGTCCGGTGACAGCGGCGGCCCGATGTTCTCCGAGGGCATCGCGCTCGGCGTCACCTCGGGCGGCAGCGGCGACTGCACCTCGGGCGGTACGACGTACTTCCAGCCGGTGACGAAGGCGCTGGCCCAGCTCGGGGTGCAGCTGATCGTGGCGGCGCCGTCCGACGACGCGCAGAACGGTGCCTCGCCCGCCCCGTCCGAGGGCGCTCCCGAGCCGTCGTCCTCGCCGACCGCCGCGTCGGTCGCCCCGGGTGCGGCCTCGCCGGGTTCGACGACTCCGGTGACGGGCGGCTTCGACGGCGCGACCCTCGTCTCCCGTCTCACCGACCCCCGCAACATCGGGCCCGGCCTGCTGGTGATCGCGGGCAGCCTGGTCGCGCTCGTGGCGACGCGGTACATCCGGGCGGAGCAGGACCGCAAGGCGTACCAGCGCTACTACTCGGCGACCTGGGGGTGAGGTGCCGCAGGGCGTCGGCCAGGTCACCCCACCGCGAGCAGCACGGTGGCCGCTCCGGCACCGACCAGGCCCACCGCCTGTCGGCGGGTGGCCCGCTCGTGCAGCAGGACCAGTCCGAGGACGACGGGCAGGGCCGGGTAGAGGGAGGCGATGACCACGGCGACCGCCAGCAGTTCGCGGTGGGCGGCGAGTTGGAACAGGGTCAGTCCCAGGGCGGCCCCGGCGCCGACCGCGAGGGCCGCCACACCGAGTCCCGCCGTCGCCGCCCGCCGTGCACGGCGGGCGAACGGCAGCAGGACGGCCACGGCGGCGACCCGGCCGGCCGTCACGGGCCACAGCCCGCTCGACGCCCCTGCCTGCCCGAGCGCGAGGTACTGCACGGCGACGCCCGTGCTGGCGAGGAATCCGTCGCGCACGCCGCCGCCGGCCAGGCCGTCCGTGCCGCCGCCGGCGACCAGCCACAGCGCGGACACGGTGACGGCGATGCCGGCCCAGGCGAGGAGGCCGGGCCGGTCGCCGAGGAGGAGGACACCGCACAGGACGGAGAGGGTGACGGACGTGACGGCGCTCACGGGCACCACCACGCTCATCACGCCCCGGCTGAGTCCGCGGTTGAGGAAATGCATCGCCGTGCCGCCGCCGACGCCCGAGAGGGCGCCCCACAGCAGGTCGGTGCGGTCGACGGCCGCGACGGGCACGAGAAGGGCGGCCGCCACGGCGAGCAGCAGGCCGCCGATCTGACCGAGGAGGGTGACGGTGACGAAGTGCGTGCGGCGGGACAGGATGCCGCCGGCGAAGTCGACGAGGCCGTGGAGGACGGCCGAGGCCAGTGCGAGGAGGGCACCCATCTGCCGGGGGTGCCCCGGGGACGTGTTCCGATGCGGGGGCCCCGCGGTCGGGTGGCTGTCAGGCCGCCTAGACCGTGTGCGGGGCCGCGGCGGCCCACTCCATGACGAGCCGCTGGTACTCCTCGCGCTGCTCGACGCTCAGTGTCCCGCCCGACCGGAGCCACAGGGCCCGGATCTCCTCGTTGACCTCTTCGGCCGATCGCTCGGAAAGGGGTTCAACAGTGGTGGACATGGTGTGAATCTTACGGCGTCGAAGGTGAAGACGATGTGAGTAAAGATGAACTAAACGGACAAAACGGACGTGTTGCTGATCACGTCCGTCTGCCCGTCCGTTCGGCTGCCCGTCCGTCCGTTCGTGGGGCCGATCGCCCCGGATCGGAAGCCGGCCGTCGCGTCAGGTGCCCGGCTTGCGGCCGTAGACGAAGACGTCGTCGCCGGTCTTCAGCAGCGACCAGTACTTCTTGGCGGCGGTGGTCGTCATGTTGACGCAGCCGTGCGAGCCCGGCGGGTTCCACATGCTGACGCCGACCGAGTGGAAGGCCTGTCCGCCGTCGAAGAACTGGCTGTAGGGCATCGGCACGTCGTAGATGCTCGACACGTGGTCGATGTTGCGCCAGTAGACCTTCTTCAGGCCGGTGCGGGTCTCGTACCCGTCGCGGCCGGTGCGGACGGGGACGGGCCCGTACACCAGCTTGGTGCCGTCCTGGATCCAGCTGATCTGGAGGGTGAGGTTGACGCAGGCGATGCGGCCCTTGTTGGTCGGGCACCGGCCGTCCTTGTTGGGCTTGGTGCCCACCGCCTTCTGCTTGTTCATCAGGTCCATCACGCCCCAGGTGACGGGCCCCGCGTAGCCGATGTTCGGCGTGATGCCGTGCTTGCTCTGGAAGGCCTGGATGGCCTTGCAGTCGGCGGCCGACTGCTTGCCGTCGACGGGCCGCCCGAGGAACTTCTCCACCTGCTTCTGGTACGGCCCCGTCTGCGTCGTACAGCTCGCGGCCTGCGCCGGTGCCGCGCCCAGCGCGAGCGTCAGCGGAGCTATCAGCCCCGTGACCCCGAGCACGACGGCACCTCGTCTGCGTATGTCCCCCATGTCTGCCTTCTCCCTGACGCTGTTGAGGCGGTCTGTATCCACTAGACCGGCGGGCGGGGCCGACGGTTGTGGTAGTGCGCGAGCTGTGACGAAACGGTGAACTTGGCGGCCCGTCAGAGCGCGTCGTGCGACAGGCGCGCAGGGCACGGGGTCAGGCCCGGGGTCAGGCCCGGGGTCAGGCCCGGGGTCAGGACGTCCTGCGTGGCCGTGAAGGGCGGGCGCGGACGGTGGGCGCGCGTGGTGCGGTCGGCGGCGAAGAGGGCACCGGGCGACGGTGCACGGCGGGGTGCCGGGGCGGCGTTCGGCGACCGGCGTACGTCCGGGGCGGGCACCGAGGGGGTGCCGGCGGTGCTCACCTCCGTGCCGACCGGATGACGGTCGGGGACCGCTGCGCCTCCTCTTCCGGGAGTGCCCGGCGCCTACGGACCGGTGAGAGGAACACGGGCAGGAACGCCACCGCCATCACGGCGGCGCCCGCCCACAGCGCGCCCCTGACCCCGACCAGTTCGCCGAGCAGACCGGACACCGCGGCACCGACCGCCAGCGCTCCCGTCAGCAGGAAGCGGAACGTGGCGTTCATGCGACCGAGCAGGACGTCCGGCGTCATGCGCTGCCGCAGGCTCACACCGAGCACGTTGTCCGTGCCGATCTTGAACATGGCCAGCACCCAGCCGGCGCCGGCGAGCCACAGCCACGGACCGCGTCCGATCAGCGGCACCAGCAGGGTGGCGGGTGCCAGGGCGAGTCCGGCGACGGCCAGCGCACGGCCGTGGCCGAGGCGGGCGGCGAGGGGGCGGGCGCAGCGGGCGCCGAGCAGGAGACCGAGGCCGCCCGCTCCCCAGTACAGGCCCAACGCTCCTGCGGGGAGGCGGAGTTCGCGCACGAACAGGATCGGCAGCATGGTGTTGACGATCTGCGAGCCGAGGTTGCTGAGGGAGGCGGTGAGCGCGAGGGCGCGTAACTCCCGGTTGCCGGTCACATGCCGGACGCCTTCGGCGATTGCTGCCCGCAGCCCCGCCGTCCCGGCCGGGCGCCGCGCGGGCTCCTCGTGCCGTACGGCGAGGAGCCGGAGCGCCGAGGCGAGGTGGGCGCCCGCCGCGCAGACCACGGCGACGGGCGCGGTCAGGAGCTGGACGAGGCCGCCGCCCGCGCCACGCCCGGCGACGCTGCCCACCGCCTGGAGGCTGACGACGGCCGAGTTCGCCGGCACGAGGGCGGCGCGGCCGACCAGCTGGGGCAGGACGCTCTGCGAGGCGACGTCGAAGAACAGCGTGGCGCAGCCGTTGAGGAGGACGACCGCGTAGAGCTGGGCGAGGGTGAGCGCGTCGAGCCACCAGGCGAGGGGGACGGAGGCGAACAGAGCGGCGCGGGCCAGGTCGGCGACGACGAGGACACGCCGCTGCCGCATCCGGTCCACCCAGGCCCCGGCCGGCAGCCCGATGAGCAGGAACGCCACCGTGCCGAGCGTCGCCAGCGCGCCGACCTGGCCGGGTGTGGCCTCCAGCGCGGCCACGGCGACCAGGGGGACGGCGACATAGCCGACGTTCGCGCCGAGCTGGCTCAGCGCGGTGGCGGAGAACAGGACGCGGAAGCCGGGGACGCGCCAGGGCGAGGCGGGCGGTGTCGGGATCTGCACGGCTGAACGCTGCCGCAGAGGTGTCCCGCACGACAAGTGAAAAGATCTGCAGGGACGTTGAAGCGGCGCTACGTCGTCGACCGGGCGGATACCGTGCGTTCATGACCGCGCTCATTCAACAGCTGCCCGCGCTCCTCGGTGTCGTGATCGGCGCCCTGGGCTCCTACCTGGCGCTCGCGCGAAGCGATCGCGAGCGGTTCCGGCGCGAGCGGGACGCCCGGTGGGAGGAGCGGCGGCTCGCCGTGTACGCCGAGTACGCACGGGCGTTGAAGAAGTCGGTCACGCTGACCTACCGGGTCGCCGCGCACCTCGGCAACGACCCGCATCCGCACCCGATGCCCCTGGCGGAGGCCGAGCCGCTGCTGGCACAGGCGAGCGCGGCCCGGGACCCCTCCGGTGAGGCACTGGTGATGCTGGGCAGCCGGGACGTGGTGGAGAAGGCGCGGGTGTGGGTGACGACCGTGATCGAGATGGAGCGCTTCCTCCGGGCGGGCGCCCAGGACCCGCAGGCCTGGCAGGCGCTGCTGGAGCGACAGCGCGCGGGCCGCGCGGGCTACTACGCCGCCGTACGCGACGACTTGGAGCTGCCGCCGGGGCACCCGGCGCGGTGGCAGCTGCCACCGGGGCCGGACACCTGACGGACCCACGGCGAACGACGGTCAGCGACCGGCTCACCGGTACCCCGTCGGGTCCGCCGGCTTGCCCGCGTCCTGTACCTCGACGAGGTAGCGCCAGGCGTCGGGGCGGCTGCCGTCGAGATCGGTGAAGCCGTACACCGGGGCGAGGCCGCCGCTGGAGAGGGACGCACCGTTGAATCGGCGGACCTCGGGGTCGGCGGCGAGGGCGGCGACGGCGCGGCCGACGTAACGGGGCGTCTCGGAGATGGCGAAGTGGGGCACGCGGTCGAGGGCGTCCCGCCAGTTGTCCTCGCGCACCCCGAAGTGGTCCAGCATGATCTCCGAGCGGAGCCAGCCGGGCGTGAGCGCCAGCGCGGTGGCTCCGCGGGGGCCGAGTTCGTGGCCGAGGGAGAAGGCCATGCGCAGGACGGACGCCTTGGCGAGGTCGTAGAAGAAGCTGTTGCGGTAGGTGTCGCGGTTGTAGTCGGCGGTGCCGTCGGTCACCTCGACGACCAGGCCGCCGGGCCGGCGCAGGAGGAGCGGCAGGGCGTGGTGGCTGGTGATGGCGTGCGTCTCGACGGCGAGCCGCAGCAGCCGCAGCCCCTTGTCGAGGTCGTGCTCCCAGACGGGGGTGTCCCACTGGAAGAGGTGCTCGCCACCCCAGATGTCGTTGACGAGGACGTCGAGGCGGCCCCGCTCGTCGGCGATCCGGTCGACGAGGGTGCGGACCTGGTCGGGCTCGAGGTGGTCGGTGGGCACGGCGATGCCGTGACCGCCGGCCTCGGTGACCAGGTCGGCGGTGTCCTCGATCGTCTCCGGGCGGTCGTACTCGGAGCGGCGGTCGCGGGTGGTGCGCCCGGTGACGTAGACGGTGGCGCCGGCCGCCCCCAGTTCCACGGCGATTCCCCGTCCCGCGCCCCGGGTCGCCCCGGCGACCAGCGCGACCTTGCCTTCCAGCGGACCGGACATGTCCGACCTCCTGTGCGTGTTCCGTCGATGCCGTGATCGAGGATCGCGGGGAAGCCGGACATCTCCTGTCGCCTTTTCCGGCGGTTCACCCGCCCGGGCCCGGCCGGTCGTGCGCTGCCGGTCGTGCACGGGCCTCGCGACCGGGCGCGGCCGGGCGGCCGGTGTCTCAGTGGCCCCGGGCGATCCACTCCTCCAGGTGGGGTGCCTCGGCGCCGACGGTGGTCGGGTCGCCGTGGCCGGTGAGGACCTTCGTCTCGGGTGGGAGGGTCAGGAGCCGGTCCCGGATCGAGGTGATGATCGTCGGGAAGTGGGAGTAGGAGCGGCCGGTGGCGCCGGGGCCGCCCTGGAAGAGGGTGTCACCGGTGAAGAGCACGCCGAGTCCGGGGTCGTGCAGGCAGACCGCGCCGGGCGCGTGTCCGGGGGTGTGCAGGACGGTCAGGTCGGCGCCTGCGGCCTCGATGACCTGGCCGTCGGCCAGATGGGCGTCGGGCTCGCGGTCGGGGTGGGTCAGCTTCCACAGCGGCAGGTCGTCGGGGTGCAGCCAGATGGTGGCGCCCGTCAGGTCCGCGAGGGCGGGCGCGGCGCCGACGTGGTCGTTGTGGGCGTGGGTGCACACGATGGCCGTCAGCCGACGGTCGCCGACGGCGGCCGCGATGGCGTCGGCGTCGTGGGCGGCGTCGATCACGATCACCTCGTGGTCGTCACCGACGATCCAGACGTTGTTGTCGACGTCCCAGGTGCCGCCGTCGAGGCTGAACTGTCCGGAGGTGACGAGGCGTTCGATGCGGGTGGCCATCACAGCACCACCACCGAGCGCAGCACGTCACCGTGGTGCATGCGTTCGAACGCCTTCTCCACCTCGTCGAGCCGGATGGTCTCGGTCACGAACGCCGCGAGGTCCAGGCGCCCCTGCAGATGCAGGTCGATGAGCATGGGGAAGTCACGGGAAGGCAGGCAGTCGCCGTACCAGGACGACTTCAGCGAGCCGCCTCGGCCGAACACGTCCAGCAGCGGCAGCTCCAGCTTCATCTCCGGGGTCGGCACACCGACGAGGACGACGGTCCCGGCCAGGTCCCGGGCGTAGAAGGCCTGCCGGTAGGTCTCGGGGCGGCCGACGGCCTCGATGACGACGTCCGCGCCGAACCCTCCGGTCAGCTCACGGATCGCCTCCACCGGGTCGGTCTCCGTGGAGTTGACCGTGTGGGTGGCCCCCATCGAGCGGGCCGTCTCCAGCTTCCGGTCGTCGATGTCCACGGCGATGATCCTCGCCGCGCCCGCCAGGCGCGACCCGGCGACGGCCGCGTCGCCCACCCCGCCGCAGCCGATCACGGCGACGGTGTCGCCCCGGCCGACCTGGCCCGTGTTGATCGCCGCGCCGATGCCGGCCATCACTCCACAGCCCAGCAGCCCCGCCACCTGCGCCGACACCGACGGGTCGACCTTCGTGCACTGCCCGGCCGCCACCAGCGTCTTCTCCGCGAACGCCCCGATCCCCAGCGCCGGTGACAGCTCGGTGCCGTCGGTCAGGGCCATCCTCTGCCGCGCGTTGTGCGTGTCGAAGCAGTACCAGGGCCGGCCCCGCAGACAGGCCCGGCACCGGCCGCACACCGCCCGCCAGTTGAGGATCACGAAGTCGCCGGGGGCGACGTCGGTGACGCCCTCGCCGACCGACTCCACCACCCCCGCCGCCTCATGGCCGAGCAGGAAGGGGAAGTCCTGGCTGATCCCGCCCTGTTTGTAGTGCAGGTCGGTGTGACAGACCCCGCAGGCCTGCACCTGTACGACGGCCTCCCCGGGCCCCGGGTCCGGCACCACGATCGTCTCCACCCGCACCGGCTCGTCCTTGCCCGGCGCGATCACTGCGCGCACTTCCTGCGCCATGGTGCTGCCCTTTCGTCGCGGCGATCTGTCCCTGCCCCGACCCTACGCGCCACCGATCGGTAACGGCACGCGCAACAGGGCAGGTCACCGCCCGGAACGCTTCCTTCCGGCCACGCACGGGGCCTGCCCACGTAGCCTGAACGGCGCCACCCCGAAACCGTCCGGAGGAGCCCCGTGAGCAACGCAGAATCGGCCGCCGTCCCACCCCCGTGGCGCCTGCTGCTCGGTTACGTACGACCGCACCGCCGGGCCCTGCTGGCGGGGGCGCTGCTCTCCCTGGTCACCGGGGCCACCGGGCTGCTCCTGCCGCTGGTGGCGCGGGGGTTGATCGACGACCTCGCCGCGGACCGCCCGATCACGGGCGCATTGCTCGCGATGTCGGCGCTCGTGATCGCCAACGCGGCGGTGGGCGCGGTGGGTTCCTACGTGCTGCGGCGCACGGCGGAGTCGGTGGTGCTGGGCGCGCGGCGGGCGCTGTCGTCGTATCTGCTGCGGCTGCGGATCACGGCGGTGGACCGCAGCGAGCCCGGTGACCTGATGGCGCGCATCACCTCGGACACGACCCTGCTGCGGGAGGTCACCACCGACTCCCTGGTGGGGCTCGGCACCGGCGGGCTGACGCTCGTGGCGACGGTGGTGCTGATGGGGGTGGTGGACCCGGTGCTGCTCTCGGTCACGCTGGCGGTGATCCTGGGCGCGGGCGTGGTCCTCGGGGTGATCGTGCCCCGCATCAACCGGGCCAGCCGCCGGGCGCAGGACGCGGTCGGCGTGATGGGCGCCTCGCTGGAACGGGTGCTCGGCGCGCTGCGCACGGTGAAGGCGTCGGGTGCCGAGGAGCGCGAGGAGCGGGCGCTGCACGCGGCGGCGGAGGAGTCGTGGCGGCAGAGCGTGCGGGCCGCCAAGTGGTCGGCGGCGGCGGGCAACACGGCCGGCCTGGCGATGCAGACCGCTTTCATCACGGTGCTGGCGGTGGGTGGTGCGCGGGTCGCGACGGGCGCGATCGACATCGCGACGCTGGTGGCGTTCCTGCTGTACGTCTTCTATCTGATGTCGCCGATCCAGCAGGTCGTCGGCGCGATCACCCAGTACCAGACCGGCTCGGCGGCCCTCGGCCGGATCCAGGAGGCGCTGCGGCTGCCCGCCGAACCGGCGGCCCGGCCCGAGCCGCTGCCGTCGTCCACCGCCGAACCGGCCTCGCTCGCGTTCACCGACGTCCGCTTCCGGTACGCCGAGGACCTGCCGTACGTCCACCACGGGGTGACGTTCGACGTCCCGGCCCGGGGCATGACCGCGTTCGTCGGCCCCTCCGGCGCCGGCAAGACCACGGTGTTCTCCCTCGTCGAGCGGTTCTACGACCCCGAGTCCGGCACGATCACCCTCGACGGCCGCGCCCTCACCGACTGGGAGCTGCCCCGTCTGCGGGCCGCCATCGGCTACGTCGAGCAGGACGCGCCGGTGTTGTCGGGCACCCTGCGCGACAACCTGCTGCTGGGCAGTCCGGAGGCCGACGACGCCACCGTGCGGCGGGTGCTGAAGACGACCCGGCTCGACGATCTGGTCGCGCGGCTGCCGCAGGGACTGGAGACGCTGGTCGGGCATCGCGGGACCAAGCTGTCCGGCGGGGAGCGTCAGCGGGTGGCCATCGCCCGCGCGCTGCTGCGCAGTCCGCGCCTGCTGCTGCTCGACGAGGCGACGTCCCAGCTGGACGCGGTGAACGAGGCGGCCCTGCGCGACACCGTCGCCGACGTGGCCCGGACGACCACCGTGCTCGTCGTCGCCCACCGGCTGTCGACGGTCACCTCCGCCGACCGGATCGTCGTGATGGACGCGGGCCGGGTCCGCGCGGTGGGTACGCACCGTGAGCTCGTAGCGGCCGATCCGCTGTACGCGGAGCTGGCGGCGACCCAGTTCCTCGCCACGGCCGAGTGAGCCGCCGGCACCGTCGAGGGGGCCGCCCGGACGGCCGGGCGGCCCCCTCGACGGTGGCGCGAGGACGGTCAGGTCTCGATGGCGGGCAGCAGCTGCGTGACGGGGGCGGCGAGGTCGGTGACCTGGTGCAGCTCGTTCAGCTTGCCGAGCTCGTGGACCTTCTTCACCTCGGAGAGCTGCCGGGAGACCGGCGGGAGCTGGTGCCGGTGCTCGGCGGGGATCTCGCTCGCGGCGAGCGAGTCCAGCAGGGCGATCGGGTTCAGCTTGCCGGCGTCCGGGGCTTCGGCCGCGTTCGCCAGGGGCGCGGCGAGGCCCGTGACCCCGACGGCGAGAGCGGCGGCGGCGACGATGCGTCGAGTGGAGATCATGCCTTCAGCAACGCGGCCGGCGGTCCCACGGACACGGGTGCGGGGGGCCGCTCACCCGACAGGCGCAGGCGGTCCGGTGCGCTTGCCGAGCCCGGTGGGGCGGAGGAGTCTCGAAGGTGAGGGCCCGGCGGCCCCGTCTCCTTCGGGTCCGCGGCCCTGCGAGGAGGTCACCATGGGCACTGCGGCAGGCTCCGTCTTCGACACCGAGACGCTGCGCAGAGGCGTGGAAGGACACACGTCGGCGACGCTGTTGTCGCTCTACGCCGACGACGCGCAGCTGCGGATCGTCGACCACAACACCCAGCCGAGCCACCCGAAGGTCCTGCACGGCCGGGACGAGATAGCCGAGATGCTCGACGACGTCTACAGCCGGGACATGACGCACCGGCTGGAGGACTGTGTCGTGCAGGGCGATCGCGCCGCGTTCTGCGAGTCGTGCGAGTACCCGGACGGGGTGCGCGTCCTGGCCGAGTCGATGGTCTCGCTGCGCGACGGCAAGATCGTCGATCAGACGATGATCCAGGCCTGGGACGAGTAGGAGGGGGGTCACGCCGGGAGCGGCGCGGCCTCCCCCGCACGGCGGCCCGGGGCGGCCTGGGGCCGCCCCGGGCCAGGGTTCTCAGCGACCGGTCGCCCCGGCCCGGACCGGGCGGTTTCCGGTCGTCAGGTCAGGGTCCACCTCTGGTTGTCGGCGCCGCCGCACGTCCACAGCACCATCGGGGTGCGGTTGGCGGTGCCGGCGCCGTGGGCGTCGAGGCAGAGACCGGAGTGGACGTTGGTGAGCGTGCCGTCCGCGGTGACGTTCCACTTCTGGTTGTCCTGGCCGTTGCAGTCCCAGATGACGACCTTGGTGCCGTTGGTGGTCCCGAGGTTGTAGGCGTCCAGGCACTTGTTGCCGTACACCACGAGTTCCTTGCGGGAGGTGTACGTCCAGGCCTGGTTGGAGCCGCCGTTGCAGTCCCACAGCTCGGCCTGGGTGCCGTTGGTGAGGGTGCTGTTGTAGATGTCGAGGCAGCGGCCGGACTGCTTGCCGACGACCAGGGTGCCGTTGGTGCCGGGCAGGGGGCGGACGGTGATGTCGGCGAGCGCCGGGGCACCGGTGAAGGCGATCGTGTTCGAGGAGCCCTTGGACAGGGCGACCTGGAGGGTGATCGTGCCCTGCGCGGAGCCGGTCGGCGGGAAGGACACCGTCGTCGCCGTCTGGCCGTTGACCTTCAGGGTCGCGGTGCGGGCGGTGGAGGCGGTGTTGGTGTAGGCGACGTCGACGACCTTCAGGCCGGTGCTCCCGGCCGCCACGCCGGAGAAGCTCGACGTGCCCGTGTAGGTGCTGCCCGAGGCCTCGGTACCGCCGGTGACGGTGAGCATCACGGAGCCGCCCGCGGGGACGTTCGCGGTGTAACTCGTGCCGTACGTCCCGACGTCGGCGCGGGCCCACAGGTCGCGGACGGTCGCGGAGGCGTTCGTCAGGCCCAGGTCGGACCAGCGGACGGTGATGTTCCGCGCGGAGGAGGTGCGGTTGAGCAGGACGACGGCGCGCTTGCCGGTGCCGGCGAGGACCTTGCCGTACACCTGCGCCCCGGTGGTGTCCTCGGCGACCTTCACGCCCTGGAGGCCGCGCGGGTCCTGGTCGACGGCGATGACTTCGGGGTTCTTCAGGATGGCGGCGGTCTCGGCGGTCATGGTCGCCAGGTTGTTGCCGGCGAGGAGCGGGGTGCCGGAGATGGCCCACAGATTCATGTGGGTGCGGTTCTGGGCGGCGGTGAAGCCGTCCATGCCGACCATCAGCATGTCGGGGTCGTTGTAGTAGCCGGTGTGCTGGGCGGTCGGGTGCAGGCCCTGGTCGAAGTTGGACAGCAGGTTCGTCATCGAGGGCTTGTTGCCCCAGTAGACGATGTCGGTGCTGGTGCGGAACATCGGCGCGAGGCCGGGGGCCCAGTTCCAGGTGTTCTGGTAGCCCCAGTTGCAGATCGAGAGGGTCAGCGGGCGGCCGGTGGTGGCGGTGGCCCTGGCGACGGCGTCGCTGATCGCCTTGTACGTCGTCGCCGCGTCGAGGCCCTCGGCGTCGCCGCCGCACCAGTCGACCTTGACGAAGTCGAAGCCCCACTTCGAGAACTGGAGCATGTCCTGCTCGTAGTGGCCCTCGCTGCCGCTGCCCGGCGCGGCGGGGCGGCCGGTCGGGAAGTAGTAGCCGCAGCCGTCCTTGCCGGCGTCGGTGTAGATACCGGCCTTGAGGCCCTTGCTGTGGATGTAGTCGGCGATGGCGCTCATGCCGCCGGGCCACTCGGACTCGTCGACGGTGATGTTGCCCGCGCTGTCACGGGTGCCCTGCCACCAGCCCTCGTCGATGTTGACGTACTGGTAGCCGGCCGCGGGCAGGCCCGCCGCGACGAAGGCGTCGACCTGCTGCTTGATGACGTTGTGGTCGATCTTCGCGGCGAAGCTGTTCCAGGACGCCCAGCCCATCGGCGCGGTGGGGACGGGTATCTGACGCGCGGTCGCGGCCTGGGCCGGCGCGGCCTGGACGAACAGGAGCGCGGCGGTCGCGGTCAGCAGCAGGGCGAGGGCGCGTGCGGCGGCGCTTCGGCAACGTCTGACGAGGTCGGGGCGGCGCGGGGGTGGGGGGTACATGCGGCTCCTTCGATCGGGCGGGGCCCGCGTCCTTCGGTGTCCGTGACTCAGCGGCTTCCGGGGGGTGTGAGACACGACGGTCCGATATTTCGGACGGGGATCGGTCTTCCGAACGTGCTGCGCGCCGAAAGTAGAGCCGTCCGTGGGTGAAGTCAACGGCTGGGACAGGAGTGAACTGGCTCTTTTTACCCGGTCCT
Organism: Streptomyces sp. NPDC051315; assembly: GCF_044455165.1. Taxonomy (NCBI): domain Bacteria; kingdom Bacillati; phylum Actinomycetota; class Actinomycetes; order Kitasatosporales; family Streptomycetaceae; genus Streptomyces; species Streptomyces sp. NPDC051315. The sequence continues at coordinate 275,881 of NZ_JBITEN010000005.1, read as the reverse complement.
TCACCCGGGTGCCGGTCCGGCGCCTCCATACTGTCCGTCGTGCGAGTGGCGATCATGACGGCGGGCTCCCGGGGCGATGTCGCCCCCTTCACCGGACTGGGGCACGCACTCGTGCGCGCGGGCCACGAGGTCACCCTGGTCACCCACGCGCGCTTCGCCCCGCTGGTGACCGGCTCGGGGATGGACTTCCACGCGTTGCCGGTCGACCCGCGGGCGGAGCTGGAGTCGGAGCGCGGCCGGGGGCTGCACCGCAGTTCCACCGGCGCGGGCAAGCTGCTGCGGGTGGCGCGGATGGCGCGGGCGGTGGTGGGCCGGATGACCGACGACCTGGTGGCCGCCGCCCACGCGAGCGACCTCCTCCTGCTCTCCGCGTCGGTGGCGCCGCTCGGGCACAGCATCGCCGAGGGGCTGTCCCTGCCGAGCCTCGGCCTCTGCCTCCAGCCCCTCGCGCCCACCCGGGAGTTCGCGCCGCCGATGCTCGGGGGCGGCTCCTGGGGGCCGGTCGGCAACCGGCTCGCCGGGCACGGTGTGGAGCTGGCCGTGCAGCGGGTCTTCGCCCCGGCCCTGCCGGCGGTCCGGGCCCGGCTGGGGCTGCCCGCCCGTCGCTTCGGCACCGGGCCGCGCGTCCGCCGGGACCGGCCCGTGCTGCACGGCTTCAGCACCCATCTCGTCCCCCGGCCCCGTGACTGGCGGCCGGAACTCGGCATCACCGGCTACTGGTGGCCGTACGACCGCGACACCCGGCTGCCGCCGGCCGTGCGGGACTTCCTGGACGCCGGGCCGCCGCCGGTCTTCGTCGGTCTGGGCAGCGCGACCGTGCCCGATCCGCGGCGGCTGGGCACGGAGATCGTGCGCGCGCTCCGGCGGGCCGGGCTGCGCGGGGTGATCCAGCGGGGCTGGGCCGGTCTCGCGGCCGACGGCGACGACATGCTGACCGTCGACGAGGTTCCCCACTCCCTGCTCTTCCCGGAGACGGCCGCGGTGGTGCACCACTGCGGCGCGGGCACCACGGCGGCCGGGGTCCGGGCGGGCGTGCCCGCCGTACCGGTGCCGGTCCAGTTCGACGAGGGATTCTGGGCGGACCGGCTGGTGACCCTGGGGCTGGCGCCGCGGGTCGTCCCGTTGCGGCGGCTGACCGCCGAGACGCTGGCCCCGGCGCTCCTGCGGGTGACCCGCGAGGACGGTTTCCGGGCCCGGGCCCGGGAGTTGGGGGCGCGGGTGCGGGCGGAGGACGGGGTGGGGCGGGTGGTGGAGGCGGTGGCACGGATGGCGTGACGGGCCGGCCGGGGCGCAATCCGGTTGTCGGCGCGCACGGGCGGCGCTGCAATGGCCCGTATGACCGATCACCCGGCCCCGGCCGACCATGTGGACCTCAACCGGCGCTCCGGGACGAGGAGGCGGCCGCCGTCCACGGGCCGCTCGCCCGCGCCCACTGGTCGCAGCCGGAGCCGCGCTGGGGTCTGTGGGGCACCGCGGAGTCGGAGCTCTCGGTGCTGCCCGGGGACCTGACCGGGACGGACGTGGTCGAGCCCGGCTGCGGCACCGCCTACGTCTGCGCACGGCCGGCCCGGGCGGGGGCGCGCCCGGTCGGGGTCGACATCTCGGAGCGGCAGCTGGCCACCGCCCGCGCGATGCAGGCGGAGTTCGGTCTCCCGTTCCCGCTCGTCCTGGGCGACGCCGAGCGTCTCCCCCTCGACGACGGCACCTTCGACCTGGCCGTCAGTGAGTACGGTGCCTCACTGTGGTGCGACCCCCACCGGTGGATCCCGGAGGCCGCGCGGGTGCTCAGGCCCGACCCTGCTGCGCCCGCAGTTCGGGCTGCGCGGACTGGACGCGGACGGCTCCCGGGAGTTCAGCCTCCCCCACGGTGAGATGCTGCGCCTGCTGCGTTCCGAGGGCTTCACCGTCGAGGACCTCGTCGAACTCCGGGCCCCCGTCCCCGCGACTACCCCGAGGTCACCGCCGAGTGGGCCCACCACTGGCCCAGCGAGGAGATCTGGAAGGCGCGGCTGACGGGGTGAGCCTCCCGCGCGCGGGCGCGGGTCAGGAGCGGCCCGGTTCCCACCCCGGCGGCCGCAGGATGCCCAGCAGCTGCCGGACCAGTTCGTCCACGGCCTCGTCGAGGGTGGCGTCCACCCAGCCGGCGCTCCAGTCGTGGAGGAGGCCGTTGACGCTGCCGATGAAGGCGGTCGCCGCGAGGCGGTAGTCGCGGGGGGCCGCCTCGCCGCGGGCGGCCGCCGCCGTCGCCTCGGCGCAGATGAGCTCGATCCAGCGGGCCCGGCGGGCCAGGCGCTGTTCCTCCAGGCGCGGGCTGACGCCGACGATCTCGACGAAGGTGATGCGGATGCGGCGCGGGTCGGCGGTGACGTTGGCGGCGTAGGCGCGGAAGATCGCCGTGACCCGGTCGGCCAGCGGCAGGTCACGGGCGGCCGCGAAGGCGGCCACCACGGCTTCTTCGGCCCAGTCGTTGACCTGGAGGTGCAGGGCCGCCAGGACGTCCTCCAGAGTGCGGAACTCCTCGTAGAACTGACGGGTCGACAGACCGGCCGCCTCGCTGAGCGCCGCGACCGTCGTGCCCCGGTATCCGGGGGTCTCGCCGAACAGCTGCAGCGCCGCGTCCAGGAATCTCCGACGCCGCTCGGCCTGCCGCTCCTCGGCGGACTTTCCGGCGTAACGGCCGGTCGGCGCCTTCAGCCTGCCCGCCACTGACCCTCCCTCGTCGCTGTGTCGGTCGATTTTGTCGTGTACGCAGTCTTGTGGTGAACGGCACCCCTTCCTTACTTTCCAGTAAGTCCACTCTGGACGCAGCCGTGTTCAGATTCGGGCGTTGCTTGCCCCTGCCCGCGCACCCGCCCCCACCGCAGAGGAGAGAGCACTCATGGCTGCCTTCAGATCCAGGCACCTATGCTCCGTGGCCGCCGCCCTCGTCCTGACCGTCACCGCCCCCGCGGCCGTCGCCACGGCCGCCTCCGGCGCCGACGCCGCCGCGCTGCGCGAGGTGATGTTCGTCGGGAACAACTGGGAAGGCACGGCCGACGTCATCAGGTCCACCGGCGACTTCGCGAAGATCGGCCGGATCAACGTCATCCCCGACAAGGACGAGCGGATGGCGGACATCAACGCCGACCCGATCCGGTGGATCGCCTTCATGACCATCCGCAACAGCGTCGGCGAGGGCCACGACCAGTTCGTCGACGACATGTACTCCACGCCGGACGGCACCTCGGTGGTCGTCTCCCGGCCCAGCTTCGCCGACGTCGTCTCGATCGACCTCACCACGGGCGCCGTCAACTGGCGTTTCCCCGTGTCGGGTTACCGCTCGGACCACATGGCCGTCTCCCCCGACGGCACCCGGGTCGCGGTCTCCGCCTCGACGTCGAACACCGTGCACGTGCTGGACATCGACACCGGCGAGCAGCTCGGCTCGTACTCCACGGGCGACAAGCCGCACGAGAACATCTTCACCAAGGACGGCAAGTACATCTGGACCATGTCGATCGGCGAGGTGAACACCGCGCTGGACGCGCCCTGGCTGGACTGGACGAAGGGCGACCGGCGCATCACCGTCGTCGACGCCACCACCTTCCAGCAGGTCAAGGTCATCGACATGCGGCAGCGCCTGGACGCCGCCGGCCTCTCCGACCACTCGGACGCCGTGCGCCCGGCCGTGTTCTCCCCGGACGAGTCCAAGCTGTACTTCCAGGTCTCCTTCTTCAACGGCTTCTTCGAGTACGACATCGCCACCGACAGGATCACCCGGACGAAGACCCTGCCGAAGAACCCGGCCACCAGCGACGACCGCACCACGTTCGTCAACGACTCGCGCCACCACGGCCTCTCCATGAGGCCGGACGGCAGCAAGCTGTGCGTGGCGGGCACGATGGACGACTACGCGACCGTCGTCGACCGCGCCACCCTCCAGGAGGGCCCGCTGATCACCGTCTCCAAGCCCTACTGGGCCACGGTCAGCGGCGACGGCAAGAGCTGTGTCGTCTCCGAGAGCGGCTCGGACCAGGTCACGGCGATCGACTTCGCCACCGGCCGGAAGGTCGCGTCGGTCGCGGTGGGCGACCATCCGCAGCGCGTACGGCTGGGACACGTCGCCGCCGACTGGACGAGCCCCGGGAACTGACCGGGGAACGCAGGGCACACGGCCCGGACGGCGCCCCCGGGAGCACCCCGGGGGCGCCGTCGGTCTACCCCAGCTCCCGCGCGGCCCACGCGGACAGTTCCGACCGGGCCGCCGCCAGCAGGGACGCGGACGGCGCGGTCGCCCCGTTGGTCACCAACGCGTAGTGCACGGCGCCCGAGTCCGGCGCGCTCAGCAGCAGGCGTCGGCTGCCCGTGCCGCCCGGTTCGGGGGCCGCGGCGATCCTCGTGGTGCTCGTGTACGCCGGCGGGCCGTGGACCGTGCCCAGGTCGGAGACGACGGTGGTGGAGGCGGTCGGGAAGGAGGCGGGCAGGTGCAGTTCCGTCGGGGCCGCGGTGCCGTTCGAGCGCCACACCAGCAGGCCGTACTGGCCGGAGCCGACCAGCTGCGCCACGTTCGGCAGCGAACCGGGCACCGGATTCCAGGTGAGGGTGGTCGAGCCGTCGCGCGAGCGGTCCTCGTAGGTGAAGGCGAGGGTCGTGCCACTGGTGGCGCTCGGGTAGACGCGGTCGAGCAATCGGGCGTCCTGACGGAGCGTCGCGTTGCCGGCGTCGTCGAGGCGTACGGCGGAGAGGTCCTCGTCGTTCCAGGCGTCACCGGTGGTGAGCACCTTGTCGGGGTTGCCGTTCATCAGCTCGTGGTGGCGGCCGTGGTAGATGTCCCACTGCCACTGGTTGCCGGAGAGGACCGGTCCGGAGGCGGCCGGGTCGGTCCACCAGCCGGCGCCCTTCACCCGGGAGTCGAGGGCCTGGTACATGGCCTTGAGGACGGTCGGCGCCTTGTCCGAGACCGTACCCGCGAGGGGGTGGCCGAACTCGCTGACCACGGCGGTCGTCCCGGCCGCCGCCGCCCGGTCGCGGACCGTGCCGAAGTCGGTGACGTACTGGCCGTCGGCGGCCTTGCCCCACATGAACAGTCCGGAGATGGCCTTCTGGTCGTAGAAGTGGGTGTTGAGGACGTAGCGGGAGCCGAGGGTGCCGGCGTCGAGGAGACCGCCCTCGTGCTTCTGGAAGTCGAGGTTGGCGTTCCAGAAGAGGTTCGGCTCGACGAGGGCCGGCTTGTCCTGCCAGCCGGCCGCGTCCATCCGGGACCGGAACTTCACGTAGAACGGCCACAGCAGGTCCCGTTCCCAGGTCCGGCTGGTCTGGCCGGAGTCGTAGGTGCCGGCGAACGGCTCGTTGTAGGGGTCGAAGCCGATGACGCCCGCGAACTGCTCGGGGGTGAGGTGCTGCCTGACGTACGCCATGGTTTGCTGGGCCATGGCGAGGAAGGAGTCCTGGAGGCCGTGGGCGTTGTGCCAGAAGTCGTGCTGGGCGGCCCGCACCGCGCCGTTCTGGGTGATGTTCTGCCCCCAGAAGAGGCAGACGCCGCAGGACTCGTCGGGGTAGTCGCCCAGCTCCACGGCCCACTGGGGGGCGCCGTCGCCGGTGTACCAGCTGTCGGGGTCGAAGAGGTACCGGGAGTAGAGGTCCTGGTGGAAGTCGGGGTAGACGCGGATGCCGACGTCGAGGAAGGCGCGCATCTGGTCGGTGGCGGCGGCCAGGTAGGCGGTGTCGACCCGGCCGCGCACCGGTTCGGCGTAGGCCCACGAGAGCAGGAAACGGACGGAGTTGCCGCCGCCGAGAGCGCGCAGGGCGGTCGCCGACTTCTTCGCGTCGGCGACCGAGGCGAAGGGCAGGCCCTTGTTCTCCGCGAGCTTGGTCTCACCGGACACGTTGTAGCCGCGCAGCACGACCTCGCGGCCGGTGGCGTCGACGAAACGGCCGCCCGACACGGTGAGGGCGGTGCCGTCGAACGGGAGGGAGTCGGGGACGGCGGTGGCGGTGGCGGTCGGGGTACCCGCCACCGTCAGGAATCCGCAGAGGATGACCAGGACAGAGAGCAGACGTGCCCGAAAATTCGGCATGTCCACTACAGTCCGACCCTTTCCGGACACCGTCAATACCATCTGACCCCTGAGTAAGTTGACTATCAGTCAGCTCAGGGGTTCACTCGTCCCGCCCTCGTCCACCGGGCCGGCCTCCGCACCGGGCCCTCGACGGGATCCGCTCGGTCAGGGAGCCGCGCAGACGACCTCGACGAAGTGGCCCACCTGGCCCTCGGGCAGATGACGTGCCAGGTCGGCCTCGCTGATCATGCCGACGAGGCGATGGTCGTCGATGACCGGCAGCCGGCGGATCCTGTGCTCCTCCATGGCATGCAGGACCTGGCCGGCATCGGCCGCGGCGTCGATCGTGACCGGCTTGCCCTGCTCCAGCTGACCCGCCGTCATGGTCCTCGGGTCCTTGCCCCGGGCGAGGCACTTCACCACGATGTCGCGGTCGGTGATGATGCCGTGCAGCCGGTCGTCGGGTCCGCAGATCGGCAGGGCCCCGACGTCCAGTTCCTTCATCCTGCGCGCCGCGGCCTCCAGCGTCTCGTTCTCCTGGATGCAGGCGGCACCGGGGTGCATGATGTCCCGGGCAGTGGTCATGGTCGTCTCCTTCGCGTCGCCGGCCGCGCGGGGAGAGCCCAGGGAGCTCGACCCGCCCCGGCCGGTACTCCGTCCAGACCAGTGTGGGTTCTGCCCACCCCGTGCGCATGCCGGGGAGGAGACGCACGCGTCCCCGCCCGCCCGGAGCGCACCACCGCTCAGGGCTGCGCTCGGCCGTGGTCGGCGGCGTACGCGGCGAAGACGTCCGTCGGTGGACCTCCCGTGTGCAGGAAGCGCTGGTCGAGGACGGCGGCGAGGTCCTTCAGTGCTCCGGCGAGCAGGTCACCGGCCAGTCGCACGTCCGGGCGCCGCGCCACCTGTCCGCGCTCGGCCAGGGTGGCGGCATGGCCGACCATGACCGCCAGGGACGAGTGGTCGTCCCCGTCGTGGAAGTAGTACGCCTCGGCGTACTGGGTGAAGTCGATGCGCACGCGGACGACTTCGGTGGCCAGACTGTCCAACAGCAGGGCCCCCGCGGTGGACTCGAGCCGGCCGGTCGTCGGGTCGGCGTCGCGCAGCAGCGCCAGCCGGACGGCGAGGACCCTCCTGCGGGTCAGCGCCGGGTAGATCTCCAGCACCCAGGAGACGGTGGCCGTCAGCAGGGCGAAGCCGACCAGGCCCTCCAGCGGTGACACCAGGCGGAGCCAGCCCTCGCCGGGGGCGATGTCCCCGAGGCCCAGGGTGGCCACCACGACGAGCGACAGGTACACGGAGTCGAGCAGCGCCGGCTCCCGCGCCGCCTCCGAACCGGGTGAGAAGGTGAACGCCTCCGGCATGTGGGGCCAGTAGACGATGGCCCAGCCGATGACGACGGTGCCGGTCCACATGCCCACCACCGTCACCATGGCGAGCGGTCCGACGAGCCCGACCACCCGCCGGTGGGCGCGGAAGCGCTGGGACAGTCTCCACAACGACGTCATGACGAGACGGCTCAGGCCGCCGTGGCGGGTGGGGTGCCAGAGGGTGTGGAACAGGTCCCGCAGGGTGATCAGGACGAGCCCGGCACCGATCAGCGAGACCAGCCACTTCATCCACGTCTCCTCCGGACCTGCCCTGGTTCCTTCACGTCTCCTGAGGACCCGCCCTGTCCCGCCCTACTGATCGGCCGGGACGATGCGGCGGCCCGTGAGGGTCGTGGGCCGGATCACCACCCACATCTCGCGCTCACCGCCCGCCCACGGCGTGGTGTGGGCGGTCTGCGTGAACCGGCGCACGGCGTCGGGCTCGGTGACGACCTGAGCGGGGCCCACCGCCAGCACGCTCCAGCCCTCGCTCATGGCGTCGTCGACGTGGTCGATCTCGAAGGCGACCTCCTTGCCCGCGGCCGCCGCGGGCACCGAGTCGGGCGCGGTCCGGAAGGCGATCACGTCGTCGACGACCTCGTAGTTGACGGGGACGACCACGGGGCTGCCGTCGGACGTCGACACCGCGACGCGCCCCACACCGTGGGTGGACAGCAGGGCGCGGCACTCCTGCGCGTCGAGGTCCAGCAGGCGCGGGTGCGGCAGCGCCCGGCCCTGGCCGGGTGGCAGATCGGCGCCTCCCCCGCGCAGCGCGCTGACGGTGGTGCCGAGGGCGTCGGCCAGTCTGACGAGAGTCGCCGCGGTCGGGTCGGCGGGGTTCTCCTCCAGGTACGCCAGATACTCGGGCGACATCCGGGCGCGGCGGGCGGTCTCCTCGCGGCTGAGCCCGTGTCTGCCGCGCTCGACGGCCACACGACGGCCGATGTCCCCGGGGTTGGGCCACCCGGTCGACGGGGCCTGTCCGGGCCCGGCCCGCGTCTCCTCCCCCGGGTCCTGCCGGGATGCTCCGCCGGGTGTGCCGGGTGGTTCGTGCCCGACGTGGCGGATGTGCGCGTCGGGCCCGGGGAAGACGAGCGTCACGTCGTGCGTGTCCGACCAGCGCACGTCGTAGGGGGGTGTGCCGTCCTCGTGGTGGAGTCCGACGATCTCTCCGTCGCGTCGCGCGGCACCGGTCGCCGGGCTTTCGATGACGAGCCGGTCACCGAGGTGAGCTCGCATGGTCGCCGCCCTCTCCTCAGAAGTGCTGTGTCCAACCTGTCACGCGCGACGGCTCGGCGCTCGGTCCGACGGGTCCGGACCGTCGGACCGTCAGGTGAGCCATCCGGCGTCCCGACCGGTGCTCGGCCGGGAGGCGCCCCGGCTCTCGATGTCGCGCTGGGCCGCGTTCAGCAGCTGCTGGGCGAGGTTGTTCATGGCCCGCCCGGCCGCCAGTTCGTCGCCGATCTGCGGCACGTTCCTGTCCGCCGGATGGCAGTGCGCGGCCCCGTGGCCGGTGAGCTCCGTGGTGCCGGTCTCCAGCACCACGTCGGCCCTCGTCGTGCCGTCGTCCTCCTCGACGAGCTGGAGACGGACGGTCCATTGCGTCGTGTGCGACATCGCTGTCCTCCTCGGCTCGGTGCGGGGCCTCGGCCCACGGACTCCGCCACCGTCCCTTCCAGCTTCGTACGGGACGGAGGCCGCCGCCAGGCAGTCGCTCCGGCACTCGACCGCCCCGCGGGAGCCGTTCTCGGCGCCCGCGGGGCGTTCGCGGTGACCGCGTCCGGGTCAGGAGGTCGTGCGGGTGACCTCCGTCGTGCCGGAACCGACCGGTCCGATGCGCAGCACCGTTCCCGTGAGGTCGGTGAAGGGCCGCACGTCCACCCGGCCGCGGTCGCCCGGTGCCGTGGCGGTGACCCGGTACTCCGCGGGGTCGGCGTCCCCGATCTCCACCTCCACGACGGCACGGGAGTTCGGCGGTACGGTCACGCGGGTCGAGTGGGCGGTGCCGGAGCGCTCCACGGAGACCGAGACCGGGCCGCGCACCGAGGGCACGGTGCCGTTCACCCGGGTGAGGCCGCCGGTCCGCGGCCGGATCAGGAACTCCCGCGCGCCCGCCGCCGTGATCCGCACGCCCAGCACGTGCCGGGAGACGGCGTTGGCCGGTGCGGACGCCCAGGCGTGGGAGAAGGTCATGTTGGACTTCAGCGCGGGGTCCCAGGCCTCGGTGACGACGGTGGCCTTCAGGTCGTCCAGCATGTGCAGCCAGGAGTTGGTGGCCCTGGAGGTGAGCAGGGCCAGTGCCGCCTCGGAGCGGCCGAGCCGGAAGAGCGCGTCCAGCAGGAACTGTGATCCGTAGACGCTCACCTTCGTCCCGCCGGCGGCCAGCGTGTCGCCGAGCCGCGACAGGACGGGCTCCTCCAGCGGGTCGGCGACGCCGAGCGCCACCGGGAAGGCGGTGGCGTGCTGGGAGCTGTGCGTGGTGCCGACGCCGTCCCGGAACGTGCCCGCCGCGCTGTCCAGCAGGGTGTCCCGCATCGCCCCGGCCAGGGTGTCGGCACGCTCGCGCAGCAGGTCCGCGTCCTCCTCCCTGCCGAGGGCGCGGGCGCACCGGGCGAGGGCGTCGAAGGCCGCGTACTGGAAGGCGTTGACGACGGTGTTGACGGTGGTGAAGACGTAGCCGTCACGGCTGGCGGCCGGCCAGTCGACCAGGTCGCCGAGGTCCTGGCTGGTGCTGCCGGGGGCCTTGCGGACCAGGCCCCGGGAGTCCAGGTGGGCGGTGAGGTTCTTGGCGACCAGCAGGTCGTAGTCCTTGGCGAGCTGCCGGTCGTCGCCGGTGGCGAGGTAGTCCTCCCAGGCCGACAGGGCGCACATCAGCCGGTACTCGGTGGGCCAGGTGCCCTGGCGGACCAGGTAGTCGTTGGACCAGCGGGCGAGGGCGTAGGAGCGCTGGACGCCGTACTCGGAGAGCTGGTTGATCAGCGCGTCACCCTCGTAGGGGCCCCGCTCGCGGGTCGGGGTGTCGGTGTAGAGGTCGCCGCGGGTGGCCTCGATGGAGTAGCGGCACAGGTCCCAGACCCGGTCGAGGTCGGGGTCGGAGCTGCGGAAGGAGCTCTGGGAGTCGTCCCAGTCCAGCTTCCAGGCCCGGCCGGTGATCACGACGCCGTCGGCGGACAGGTCGAGCGAGGTGCGCAGCTCCGCCCAGCGGAAGCCGCGGTAGCCCCAGTGCTCGAAGCGCTGGGCACCGTCGCGCAGCGTCCACACCTCACGGTAGGTGTTGGTGGCGCGCAGTTGGTGACGGACCGTGCCGTCGGCGTTCAGTTCCTCGCCGAGGCGCACCTCGACGGTGTCGCCCGCGGTGCCGGTGATCCTCAGGGCCAGTCCGCCGACGATCTCGCGGCCGAGGTCCACCAGCCAGCGGCCGTCGGCCGTCTTCGTCACCGAGGAGGGCTGTACGTCGTGCAGCCGCACCGGCTCGATCAGCGCCGGGACCAGTCCGTCGATGGCCGCCCGGGACGCGGGGGCGTACCAGTCGCCGTCGTCGAAGCCGGGCTCGGTCCAGCCGGCCGGCTCGTGGCGCAGGTCCCAGTACTCCTGCGGCACGGCGTAGTAGGTGCTGCCCGCGCTGCCCCGGGCGGGCAGCATCCCGGCCTGGCGGCGCGCCTTCCAGCCGCTGCCGGAGCCGACCGTCCGGCGGGTGCCGTCGGCGTAGGTGATCTCCAGCTGGGCCAGGAACTTCTGCGACGAGGTGGTGTGGCAGAGCGCGGCCAGGGCGTTGGCCTCGCCGCGGCGCAGGGTGCCGGTGACGTCGAACGCCTGGTACGCCACCCCGGTGCCGGAACGCACGGAGGCGAAGCCGGCCACGCTGCCGTTGCTCCACACCTTGGCCACGTACTGCCGGGCGGGCGTGGGTGAGGTGGCGGCGACGTAGAGGACGGCGGCGGCGACCTCCTTGTCGTCGAGGTCGTACTCGTGGCGCAGCAGGGCCCAGGTGTCGTCGGCGCCGTACGACGACAGTGAGGTGGCGCCGGCCGGGAAGGTGAGGACGCCGCCGGAGACGGTGCCGGCGGAGAAGGTGCCCTTGTCGGAGGCGAAGTCGTCGGCCAGCAGCACGGTGCCGTCGGCCGCCGTGAACCCGACCCGGTCGTACACCTGGGACTCGGTCAGGCCGTTGCGCAGGCCGACGTTGCCCCCGGTGTAGCGGGTGTGGACGGTGGTGTCGACGACCGCGCCGTCGACGGTGGTGACGAAGGTCGGACCGGTCATGGTGATCGACAGGTCGATCCACGCGCCGGTGGCGACCGGGAAGGGCAGCGTGGTCTCGCCGAGGACGGTGTAGGTCCCGTTGACGCAGACGTGCTTGCGCAGCACCCCGGCCGTGCTGCCCGCGCGCAGTTGCCACAGGTAGTTGTTGGCGGCGTTCGTGGCCCGGAACCACAGGCCCGCGGCCACCGTGGTGATCCTCAAGCGGACGGCGAGGGTGCCGTCGGTCATGGTGGGGCCGGCCGGTGTCCAGATCGGCTCGGCCTCCCACTCGTCCTCGACCGAGGTGGCCAGCAGGGCGGGCTCCGACCAGGCCGAGCGCCGCTCCCCCCAGCTGCTGACCCGCCACCAGTAGGCCGTGCGGGGCTTCAGCGCGGGCCCGCCGTACGGCACGGCGACGGAGTCGGCGGAGAGCCGCTTGCCCGAGTCCCAGACCAGCTGGTCCGTCTCGAAGCCGCCCGGGGTGGTGGCCAGTTGCAGCTGGTACGCCCGCTGGACGGTACCGGCGCCGAAGTCGGGCACCATCCAGCTGAACCGGGGTTGCCGTCCGGCGCTCGTCCCGAGGGACCGCGGCAGCAGGTCGGCGAGCATCCCGGTCGGCCTGGGGGGCTGCCCGGCGGTCCCGGGGGGCCCGGCGGCGAGGGCCCGGGGACCGGTCAGCACGACCGAGGCGGTCGCGGCGCCACCGAGCTGGAGGAGTCTTCGACGCGAGATGTCCCAGGCCACGGTGCACCACCGGTTTCATGAAAGGTTTCAGACGGATGGCCCGGAGGTTAGGGTTCCGCCTCACAACAGGTCAATACCTGGGAAGCGACGCCGTTCAGATGGAGTGAAACGATTTAATCTCGGTGCTCGTCAGGCCGCGCGGACGGCGACCACGTCGTGCCGCTCCTCACCGAGCACCACCTTGAGCGCCCCGGTGTCGGCCGCATGTGAGAAGACGTCGTAGGCCTCCTCCATGCGTTCCAGCGGGAAGACGTGCGTGACCAGGGACGAGGTGGGCAGTCGCCCGGCGGCGGCCATCCGCAGCAGGGTGGGGGTGGAGTAGGTGTCGACCAGTCCGGTCGTGATCGTGACGTTCCTGATCCACAGGTCCTCGAGGTGCAGGGTCACGGGCCTGCCGTGCACGCCGACGTTGGCGACGTGCCCGCCGGGCCGCACCATGCGCGTGCACAGCTCGAAGGTCTCCGGCACGCCGACCGCCTCGATGACCACGTCGGCGCCGAGTCCGTCGGTGAGGTCGGTGACGAGTTGCTCGGGCTCCTCCCGGGCGTCGACCACGGCGTCGGCGCCGAGCTCCCTGGCCGCGTCCAGCCGGGCGGCGGCGACATCGACGGCGACGACGCGTCCGGGCGCGTACAGCTGGGCGGTGGCGATGGCGGCCAGGCCGACGGGGCCCGCCCCGACGACGGCGACGGTGTCCCCGGGATGCACGTGGCCGTTGAGCACGCCCACCTCGTAGCCGGTCGGGAAGATGTCGGCCAGCAGGACGGCGTCCTTGGCGTCCAGACCACCGGGCAGGGCGTGCAGCGACAGGTCTGCGAAGGGCACACGGACGTACTCGGCCTGCGTGCCGTCGACCAGGTGGCCGAGGATCCACCCGCCGCCGCCACGGCACTGGCCGTACGCCTTCTCCCAGCAGTAGCGGCAGCGGCCGCAGGCGCTGATGCAGGAGACCAGGACCCGGTCCCCCGGCCGCACGGCGTGCACCTCGCCGCCGACCTCGACGATCTCGCCGACCGCCTCGTGTCCCAGCACCGTGCCGGGGCGCACCTCCGGCAGGTCGCCCTTGAGGATGTGCAGGTCCGTGCCGCAGATGGTGACGGCGTCGACACGGACGATGGCGTCGCCGGCGTCCTTGATCACCGGGTCCGGGATCTCCTCCCAGGCGGACTGTCCCGGGCCGTGGAAGACGTAGCCCTTCATGACGATCCTCACCGCCCTTGCTCTTGCCGGAGTCGGGGCTCCCCCCGAGGGCGTCCGGGCGCCGGTGCGCGGACGGGGCACCTTCCGCTGTCCGGACCACCCCATGGATCCAGCATGTGGCAAGTCGGCGGCGGCCGCCTGGTCCGGCCGGTGTGCGGACCGGAAGGGGGCACGACGGGCGGGAGTCCACGACGGGTGGGGGACGGCGCCGGCAGGGCCCGACCGGGGTAAGGATCGGAAGGGAGCCCATGGGCGAGGGACGGCGCGGCCGCCGGGTCCGGCGCCCGTCCGTGGGACACCCCGTGGGACGCCCCGCGGGACACGTCCCGCACGGCGCGGGGTACCCGGCTGCTCGCCGCGCGGACGCGCAGCCGGTGGCGGACGGAGAGGAGCGGGACGTGCGGGACGTTCTCCCGGTGCTGAACGGGTGGTACGCGGCCGGTGCGCCGTTCGGGCTCGCCACCGTTGTCGCCGTCCGTCGCAGCGCGCCGCGCGCTCCGGGCGCGGTGATGGCGGTGGGCCCGGACGGCCGGGTCGTGGGCAGTGTGTCCGGTGGCTGTGTGGAAGGCGCGGTCTTCGAGCTGGCCCAGGAGGTGGTGGCCGGCGGCGAGGCCCGGCTGGTGACCTTCGGGTACGGCGACGAGGACGCGTTCGCCGTCGGTCTGACCTGCGGTGGCGAGATCACCCTGCTGGTGCGGCCGGTGACGCCCGCCCTCGACCCGTCGTTCGGCGCGGTCGCGCGGTCGGTGGCGGCGGGTGAGCCGGTGACCGTGGCGACGGTGACGGACGGGCCCGCGCCGCGCGGCGCCACGCTCGCCGTCTGGCCGGACCACACCTCCGGCACGCTGGGCGCGAGCGGCCTGGACGCGGCGGTCACCGCCGACGCGCGCGGCGAACTCGCGCTCGGCGCCACGGGCGTACGGCACTACGGGCCGCGCGGCGAGCGGCGGGAGGACGCCGTCGCGGTGTTCCTGCACTCCTTCGCGCCGCCGCCGCGGATGCTGGTGTTCGGGGCGATCGACTACGCGGCCGCCGTGGCCCGCATCGGGGACTTCCTGGGCTACCGGGTCACCGTCTGCGACGCGCGGCCCGTGTTCGCCACGGCCGAGCGGTTCCCGCCGGGCGTCGAGGTGGTCGTGGGGTGGCCGCACCGCTATCTGCGCGACACGGACACCGACGGGCGCACGGTGATCTGTGTGCTGACCCACGACCCGAAGTTCGACGTGCCGCTGCTGGAGGTGGCGCTGCGCCGGCCGGCCGCGTACGTCGGGGCGATGGGCAGCCGCCGTACCCACGAGGACCGCCGGCGGCGGCTGGTCGAGGCGGGGGTCACCGACGGTGAACTGTCCCGGCTGCGCTCGCCCGTGGGGCTCGACCTGGGTGCCCGGACACCCGAGGAGGTGGCGGTGTCCGTGGCCGCCGAGATCGTCGCGTTGCGCTGGGGCGGCAGCGGGGCGCCGCTGACGGCCACGGCGGGGGACATCCACCCCACTCCGTGAGCGCCGGTCCCCGGGCCGGGGTGGTCGGTGAGGCCGGTGGCGCGGGTCCGGAGGGCGGGGGGAAGCCGGCGAGGTGCCCCGGGCGGGCGGGCCGAGCGGCAGCGGGCGGCGGGCTGTGCGTGGTGCCGACGAGCGTGAGACCGAGGACGCGGCGGTCGTACGGGGGTGGCGGACGGCCGCGTGGCCGACGGTGCGCTCCGGGACTTCAGCCCGGAGTTCAGCGGGGCGGGAGGCGGTGCAGGACGACGTCCGTGAGGCGGCCGTCGGTCACCGCGGCCGTCAGATAGGTGCAGTGCGGCTGACGGCGGCGGTCGGTCGGGGAGCCGGGGTTGAGCAGGCGCGGCCCGCCGGGGGCGGTGGTGTCCCAGGGGATGTGGCTGTGGCCGAACACCAGGACGTCCAGGTCGGGGAAGCGGGCGGCGCAGCGGGCCTCGCGGCCCTGGGCGGGCCCCGTCTCGTGGACGACGCCGAAGCGCAGTCCGCCGAGTTCGGCGTACGCGACCTCGGGGAGCCGGGCGCGCAGGTCGGGGCCGTCGTTGTTGCCGTACACGGCGAGCAGCCGGCGGCTGCGGCTCTCCAGCAGGTCGAGGGTGGCCGTGTCGACCCAGTCCCCGGCGTGGATCACGACGTCGGCGAGCGGGAGTTCGTCGAGCAGCGGGGCGGGCAGGGCCTTGGCGCGCTTGGGCAGATGGGTGTCGGACATGATCAGGAGGCGCACACCCCCAGCCTACGGCGGCGACCGTGCGCCCTCCTGGCGTCCCCGCGCGGGACGGGTGCCGTCGCGGCGGTGGGGCGTGTGGCCCGGGCGGGGGGCGCGGGCGGGCGGCGTCCTCCGCATCGCTCCGCGGGGCGGACCGGTGGTACGGGCCGGGCCTCGCGCCCGCCGCGTGACCAGCCGCCTCACCGCAGCCGCGCGCCCCGCTTCAGCGGCTCCCACCAGTCGCGGTGCTCCCGGTACCAGGCGACGGTCTCGGCGAGGCCGGACGCGAAGTCGTGGCGGGGCCGGTAGCCGAGCTCGGTGCGGGCCTTGGTCCAGTCGACGCAGTAGCGCAGGTCGTGGCCCTTGCGGTCCTCGACGTACTCGACGCGGTCCCAGTCGGCGTCGCAGGCCGCCAGGAGCAGGCCGGTCAGCTCCCGGTTGGTCAGTTCGGTGCCGCCGCCGAGGTTGTAGACCTCTCCGGGGCGGCCCTTCGTACGGACCAGGTCGACACCGAGGCAGTGGTCCTCGACGTGCAGCCAGTCACGGACGTTGCGGCCGTCGCCGTAGAGCGGGACCGTCTCGCCGTCGAGGAGGTTCGTCACGAACAACGGGACGATCTTCTCGGGGAACTGGTGCGGGCCGTAGTTGTTGGAGCAGCGGGTGACACGGACGTCCAGGCCGTGCGTGCGGTGGTAGGAGAGCGCGATCAGGTCGGAGGACGCCTTCGAGGCGGAGTACGGCGAGCTGGGGCGCAGCGGGTGGTCCTCGGGCCAGGCGCCGGTCTCGAGGGAGCCGTAGACCTCGTCGGTCGAGACGTGCACGAAGGGGCCGACGCCGTGGCGCAGGGCCGCGTCCAGCAGGGTCTGGGTGCCGAGGACGTTGGTGCGGACGAACGCGCCCGCGCCCTCGATGGAGCGGTCGACGTGGGATTCGGCGGCGAAGTGCACCACCTGGTCGGCGCCGGACATCAGCTTGTCGACGAGGGCGGCGTCGCAGATGTCGCCGTGCACGAACTCCAGGCGGGGGTGGCCGACCGGCAGGTTGGTGAGCGTGCCGGCGTAGGTGAGCTTGTCCAGGACGGTGACGGCGGCTGTTCCTGCGGAGTCGTCGGCGAGGAGACCGCGGACGTAGCTGGAGCCGACGAAGCCGGCGGCTCCGGTGACGAGGAGGTTCATGTGTGGATCTGTACCTTGCCGCACCCGCCGGGGACGAACCTGCGGGTGCCGGAGGGCCTGACGGTCGGCGGACCCCGACGCGGCCCGCCCCGGCCCGCCCCGTCTGGGGGGGGGGGGGGGGGGGGGGGGGGGGGGGGGGGGGGGGGGGGGGGCGCGGCCGGGGGGGGGGGGGGGGGGGGGGGGGGGGGGGGGGGCCGCGGGGGCCGCCCCCCCCGGCCGCCCCCCCCCCCGCCGCCCGGGGGGGGGGGGGGGGGGGCCGGGGCGCCGGGCCCGGGGCCCCCCCCCCCCGCCTCTGCGCTCGTGCGCCTCTCCGCTCGCGTGCTCCTCGCTCGGATGGCCCCGCTCGTGCGCTCGTGTGCGCCTGCGCTCCTATGACGTGCCCGGGCCGTGTCGGATCCGGCCCGGTATCGGCCGCCAAGGCCGTGAAGACCGCCGGGCCTCCACAGCTCAGTGCTCAGTCCTCAGGACCCGGTCCTGAGTCCTCAGTCATCACCCCTGACGATGTTCCCCTCCGGACCGGGACCCGTCCCGGCGATGCCGCCGGGGGCCTCCACGGCCGGTATGCAGGTGCGCAGCGCGGGGTCCCCGCGGCTCAGTCGGCGGGCCCTTGCCCAGCCCGTCTCGGGTTTACGGGCGGGAGCGGGTCGCTCCTCGGTGTGCGAGGTCACGGCGGGTCATCACCTTTCTCGGTCACGGTCAGCGGACACCGGGGCCGCCGCTGCCGAACGAGCCGCTGGATCCGGGCTCCCAGCGCGGGCGGCTCTGGTCGTCGCTGTCCCGCCCGCCGGTGGGCCGCAGCTCGTGCGGGGTGAGGCGGGTGCCGTCCGACGACTGCGGCATCTCGTTGGGCTCGCGCACCTGATGGCTCTCGCGGGAGGGGCCGGACGCGGGCATCCGCGGCTGTTCCTGGGGTCGCGGCGGCGCGGGTTCGCGCCTGCGTACCCGGAAGCCGAGGCGGAAGGCCCAGATCAGGCCACCCACGAGGGCGACGCCGAGGACGACGAAGGCGACGGAGGCCAGCGCGGACCCGGTGGCCGCCAGGTAGGCAGTGGCAATGGTGTCCATGGACGCCGGGTACCCTGTCCGCGCCCTCGGACACCCGGCGTGTCCACGGCTCACTCCGCCAGCGGCAGCTCGCTCCAGACCTGTTTGCCGCCGCTCACCGGCACCGTTCCCCATGTGTCGGACACGGCCTCCACGAGGAGGATGCCGCGGCCTCCGGTGGCCTCCCAGCCGAGGCTGGTGGGTTTGACGGGGGTGCGGGGCGAGGCGTCGGTGACGGCGACGCGCAGCCGGTGGTTGATCAGGGTGAGGTCCAGGCGGACCCGGCCGTCGGTGTGCACGAGGGCGTTGGTGACGAGTTCGGAGACGACGAGCAGGGCGGCGTCCATCGCGTCGTCGGGAATGCCCCAGGCGCGCAGGGTGCGCCGGCTGAAGCGGCGGGCCTGCCGGGCCGCCTCGGGCACCCGCCACACCGTCCAGCCCTCGCGCAGGGGCCGTACCGCCATCCCGTCGTAGCGCAGCAGGAGCAGGGCCACGTCGTCGCCGCGGTGGGCACTGCCCAGGAGGAAGTCGGCGACCAGGCCCAGATGGCCGGGGTCGGAGACGGACAGGCCGTGGGCGAGCCGCTCCAGGCCCGTGTCGATGTCCGAGTCGGCGGACTCCACGAGGCCGTCCGTGGTCAGGGCGAGGACGGTGCCGGGCAACAGCCGCAGCGGGGTCATCGGGAAGTCGGCCTGGGTGAGCACGCCGAGCGGGGGGCCGCCGTCGGACTCGGCGATGTCGGTCGAGCCGTCCGGGTGACGCAGGACGGGCGGCGGGTGACCGGCCCGGACGCACCAGGCGGTGCCGGCCTCCATGTCGAGCTCGACGTAGCAGCAGGTGGCGAAGAGGTCGGTCTCCATGTCCACCAGGAGCCGGTTGGCGTGGGCGACGACCACGTCCGGCGGATGGCCCTCGGCGGCGTAGGCGCGCAGGGCGGTGCGCATCTGGCCCATGAGGGTGGCGGCGGCGGTGCTGTGGCCCTGGACGTCACCGATGACGAGGGCGACGTGGTGGTCGGGCAGCGGGATCACGTCGTACCAGTCGCCGCCGACCTCCAGGCCCGCGGTGGCGGGCAGGTAGCGGGCGACGGCGACCGCGCCGGGGAGTTTCGGCAGCCGGCGGGGGAGCAACTGGCGCTGGAGCATGCCCACGAGTTCGTGTTCGGCGTCGAAGGCGTGGGCGCGCATCAGGGCCTGCCCGACCAGGCCGGCGGAGGCGGTGAGCAGGGCGCGTTCGTCGGGACCGAAGTCGTGCGGGGCGTCCCAGCCGATGAGGCAGGCGCCGGCCATGCGGCCCGCGCCGGGCAGCGGCAGCACGGCGAGGCCGCCCGGGCCGACGTCGGCGAGGGCGGGCTCCAGGGCGGTCCCGGCGGGCCAGATCTGGGCGCGGCCCTCGCGCAGGGCGGCGGCGAGGGTGGGCATGGCGCGCACGGGGGCGTCGGGCCACTCGGTGCGCCACTCCAGCCGCCACAGCTCGGGCCACGCGTCGGGATCCGGCGGGTCGAGGACGGTGACGACGAGACGGTCGTTCTCCAGTTCGGCGAGGGCGATCCGGTCGGCCCGCAGGGGTGCGCGCAGGGAGGAGACGACGGCCTGGCTGACGTCGCGGACGGTGCCGGCGGTGGCGAGCGCGGCGGCCAGGCGCTGGACGCGGGCCACGTCGGTGACGTCGGAGCGCACGGTGGAGGCGTCGGCGACGGTACCGACGAGGCGCATCGGGTGGCCCTCACCGCCGGGCTGGAAGCGGCCGCGCAGCCGCAGCCACCGGGGCGGGCCTTCCCGCCGCAGCACGCGGAACTCCAGCTCGCGCTCACCGGACGTCAGGTGGTCGGCCTCGACCACGGACATCAGCGACGGCAGGTCCTCCGGAACGGTGAGGCCGAGCAGGGTCTCCACCCGGCCGTCGAACCCGTCCCTGCGCAGGCCGAACAGCTCCAGGATCGTGTCGCCGACCTCGACGCGGCCGGTGTCCACGACGAGGCTGAAGGCGTCGGAGGGCAGTTCCTCGCCCTCGGCGGGGGCGGCGGGGACGGGCAGGGCGACGGCCCCGGCGACGAGCTCCAGGCACGCGCGGTCGTCGGCGGTGAAGCCGCCGGGGCTCTCGCTGACGGCGAGCAGGCAGCCGCCGGCGCCGGCGCGCACGGGCAGTGCCGCGAGGTGGAGGTCCTGGGCGGGCACCCACCGCGAGTCGGCCGAGTCGGTGAGGTCGTCCGGCCCGAGCCACACGGGCCGCCCGCCGCGGTGGGCGTCGGCGGCCGGGGAGTGCCCGTCGGCGGGGTAGCTCTCGCGCAGCCCGTAGAGGGTCCTCGGGACGCCGGCCGAGTCGACGAGGCACAGCAGGGAGCCCTCGTCGCCGGGCGTGTAGACGGCGGCGAGGGTGGCGCCCGCGAAGACCAGCGCCTGTTCGAGGACGCGCCTCACCCGATCGGGCGAGGCGGGATCGGTCGCGATCGTTCCGAGGGCGGCTTCGGCCCGCAGCGTTCTCGTTCCGCGCTCCGCAGCACCCTGACTGACCACGTCCGTATTACAGCGCTTATGAGACGTTCGCGCAGCCCCTGTGCCTGTTCGACGGAGGCCGGAAGGAAGTCGCGGGCCCGGCTCGAAACGGCCCGAACATGTCTTTACGCATGCGTTCCGCACGGCGATCTCGTGACAGGCGTGACTGTCGGTGCCCCGCGCCCCGCTGGAAGTCTCGTGGCCGGGCCACGGAGGGGGACGCATGGACAAGCGGTACGAGGTGTACGCGCTGGCGGACGCGCACTTCTACGAGACGCCCGACCGGCTCAAGGGCGACCGGGAGGCGGCGCCGCTGTACGCGGTGGCGCGCCGGGCGGTGCCCGAGGGCTGGGAGGCGGCACGGATCGGTGACTGGCTGACGCTGACACCGCTCGGCGCGGACGGAACGCCGGCGCCGGGGCCGGCCCAGGGCTGGAAGATCCACGCTTCGGCCACCCGGGCGAACGCGGAGGAGATCGCGGCGATCGTGTGGGACTACTGCGTCCCGCGCCGCATCCCGTTCAAGTTCGTGCCGGGCCCGCACCTGGTGCACCTGCGCAACACCAAGTACGCCGCCCGCGACTCCAGCGGAAAGTTCGTCACCGTCTACCCGGCCGACGAGGAGCAGCTGCACACGGTCCTGCGCCAGCTCGGCGCCCTGCTGCGGGGCTTCGAGGGGCCGTACATCCTCACCGATCTGCGCTGGGAGGACGGTCCGCTGTACGTCCGCTACGGCGCGTTCGCGCGGATGTTCGTCGTCGACGAGCGCGGCTCGCTCGTGCCGGCGGTGCGCGACGGTGACGGGCGACTGGTGCCGGACCGGCGGGCCCCCTCCTTCCAGGTGCCCGCTTGGGTGACGCTCCCCGCGTTCCTGGAGCCGCAGCTGGCGGCCCGCAACACCACGACCGTGGGCGACCTGCCGTACCGCATCGAGAAGGCGCTGCACTTCTCCAACGGCGGCGGGGTGTACGCGGGCACCGACGTGCGCGACGGGCGCCGGGTCGTGCTCAAGGAGGGGCGCCCGCACGCCGGGCTGGCCTCCGACGGGGCGGACGCGATCGCCCGGCTGGAGCGCGAGAAGCGCGCGCTGGAGGCGGTGGCGGGCACCGGGGTGGTGCCCGAGGTCCGGGACTGGTTCACGCTCGGCGACCACCGCTTCCTGGTCATGGACTTCGTCGAGGGGCGGCCCCTCAACTCGTTCTTCGCCGAACGGCACCCGCTGCTCGCCCCCGACCCCGATCCCGCGGCCGTCGCCGCGTACACGGCGTGGGCGGTGCGTATCCACCGGGCGGTGGAGCGGGCGGTGGAGAAGGTGCACGCGCGCGGGATCGTCTTCAACGACCTGCACGTCTTCAACATCATGGTCGCGCCCGACGAGGAGTCGGTGTTCCTCATCGACTTCGAGGCGGCCGCACCGGCCGAGGAGAACGGCCGCCAGGTGGTGGCGCACCCCGGCTTCTTCGCCCCGCCGGACCGCCGGGGCGCCGACGTCGACCGGTACGCGCTGGCCTGTCTGCGGCTCGCCCTGTTCCTGCCGGTCACCACGTTGTTCGTGGTCGACCGGGGCAAGGCGGCCCATCTCGCCGAGGTGATCGCGGAGCAGTTCCCGGACGTGCCGCGGGAGTTCCTGGACGAGGCGGTCGCGGAGATCACCCGGGCCGTCCCCGACGGCGGGCCGGTCCCGGACGGGGGCGGCCCGCCGTCGGGGACGGTCCCGTCGGCCCCGGCCTCCCGGGTGGAGCCCGGCGACTGGCCGCACAGCCGGGACTCGATGGTCAAGGCGATCCTCGCCTCGGCGACCCCGGAACGCGACGACCGGCTCTTCCCCGGGGACGTCGCCCAGTTCTCCGACGGCGGCGGTCTCGGCCTCGCCCACGGCGCGGCGGGTGTGCTGTACGCGCTCGCGGCCACCGGCAGTGACCGCTACGACGAGGGCGAACGCTGGCTCCTGAGCCACACGGCCCCCGCCCCGACGGGCACCCCGCTCGGGCTGTACGACGGCCTCGCGGGAGTCGCCCACGTCCTGGAGCTGCTCGGCCACCGGCAACGCGCCCTGGACCTGGTCGACGGCATCCTGCGCGAACGCTGGCAGAACCTCTCCTCCGACCTGAACGGCGGCCTGGCCGGCCTCGGCCTGGTCCTCGGGCACCTCGCCCGCACGACCGGAGAGGCGGAGCTGCGCGAGCGGGCCGCCGAGGCCGCCGCCATCCTCGTACGGCGCCTCGGGGAACCGGCCGCTGCCGCGCCCAAGCGACGGGCCGGCCTGCTGCGGGGCGCGAGCGGACCGGCGCTGTTCCTGCTGCGGCAGTACGAGGCGACGGGCGAGCGCGCGCTGCTGGAGGCCGCGGCGGGCGCGCTCCGCCGGGACCTGGAGTGCTGCGTGGAGCGCGAGGGCGGCGCGCTGGAGGTCGACGAGGGCTGGCGGAGGCTGCCGTACCTCGGCGACGGCAGCGTCGGGGTCGGGACGGTGCTCGACGAGTACCTGGCCCACGACCCGCACGCCCCGGAGGAGTTCGAGCGGGCCCGGGCCGGGATCGTCACCGCCGCCACCTCGCGCTTCTACGCGCAGCCCGGTCTCTTCCAGGGCCGCGCCGGCATGATCCTGCACCTGGCCCGCACCACCGCGCCGGGCGCGACCCGGGACCGGCTGGAGCGGCAGATCGCGGGGCTGGGCTGGTTCGCGATGCCCTACCAGGGCCAGCTCGCCTTCCCCGGCCACCAGATGATGCGGCTGTCCATGGACCTCGCCACCGGAACGGCGGGGTGTCTGCTCGCGCTCGCCGCGGCCCTCGACGAGGGCGCCGACGCCCACCTGCCGTTCCTCCCGCCGCCGCACCGGCGGCCCACATGACGCGGCTCCGCGACTGACGGAGTCGTGACCCAACCCCGTCCCCACGGGACGAGACATCCGAACGGACGAAAGGACATCACGATGGCCCTGCTCGACCTGCAGACGATGGAATCCGACGAGCTCACCGGGGGCGGCGGCAACAGCACCGTCAGCCTGCTCTCCTGCATCAGCGCGGCGAGCGTCCTGCTCTGTCTCTGACGGGCACCGCCTGATCGACGCCCCGGGCGGCTCCCCCCGCGAGGGAGGGGCCGCCCGGGGTCCGTCCTGCCGAGGAAGGACGTCCCCGTGGAGCGGACCACCCGTGAGCTGCTCGGCGCGGCGGCCCGGCACAGCGGGTCGCGCTGTGTGGCCCTGTGCCTGGTGACCGCGGCGGCGACCGGCGCCGGGCTGCTGCTGCCCACCGCCCTGGGCCGCGCCCTCGACCTGCTGCTCGCCCACGAGCCGGCGACGCGCTGGGTGCTGTACTGCGCGGGCCTCGTGGTGCTGCTGACCCTGCTCGACGCGTGCGAGACCGTGCTCGGGGGCACCGTCGACGCCCGCAGCACCGCCTTCCTGCGCCGCCGGGTGACCGGCCACGTGCTGGCCGTGGGCCCGCGCGTCACCCTCCGTTTCGGCTCCGGCGACCTCGTCGCCCGCCTCGTCGGCAACGCCGCCCAGGCCGGCACCGCGCCCGCCGCCCGCGCCGCGCTGCTGGCCGCGCTCGCCGGACCCGTCGGCGGGCTGGTGGCGCTGGTCCTGATCGACCCGTGGCTCGCGGCCGTGTTCCTCACCGGCGCCCCCGTCCTGGTCCTGCTGCTGCGCCGCCTCGCCCGTGACACCTCGTCCAGCGTGGCGGACTACCAGCGGGTGCAGGGGCGGATCGCGGCCGCGCTCGCCGAGGCGGTCGCCGGCGCCCGCACCATCCGCGCGGCCGGTACGGCGGACCGGGACACGGCCCGCGTGCTGCGGCCGCTGCCCGAACTGGGCCGGGCGGGCCGGCGCATGTGGCACGTCCAGGGGCGGGCGGCGGCGCAGGCCGTCGCCGTGGCGCCGCTGCTGCACCTCGGGGTCGTCGCCGTGGCGGGTCTCCTCCTCGCCCGGCACCGTCTCTCCCCCGGTGACGTCCTCGCCGCGTCCCGCTACGCCGTCCTCGCCGGCGGCGTCGGCGTGCTGGTCGGCCGGCTCTCCGGTCTGGTCCGTGCCCGTACGGCGGCCGGCCGCCTGGGCGAGGTCATGGCCCAGCCTGCTTTGGGGTACGGCGCACGCCGCCTCCCGCCGGACGGACCGGGACGCCTGGAGCTGCGCGGGGTGACCGCCCGGCGCGGTGGGCGCACCGTGCTCGACGGCGTCGACCTCGTCGTGCCCGGTGGGACGACGCTCGCCGTCGTGGGCCGCTCGGGCGCGGGCAAGTCGCTGCTGGCCGCGCTGGCCGGCCGGCTCACCGACCCGGACGCCGGTGAGGTCCTGCTCGACGGCGTGCCGCTGCCGGACCTGTCCCGGGCCGAGCTGCGCACGGCGGTCGCCCACGCCTTCGACCGCCCCGTCCTCCTCGGCACGACCGTCGAGGACACCATCGGCCTCGGTCTGCCCCGCCCCGGCGCCGCCCGGGTCCGGGAGGCCGCCCGCACGGCCCGCGCGGACGACTTCGTCCGCCGCCTGCCCGCCGGGTACGCCACCCCGTGTGCCGAGGCCCCGCACTCGGGCGGCGAGGCCCAGCGCCTCGGCCTCGCCCGGGCCTTCGCCCACGGAGGCCGCCTCCTCGTCCTCGACGACGCCCTCTCCAGCCTCGACACCGTCACCGAGCACCAGGTCACCGAGGCCGTCTTCGGCACCGCCGCCACCTGCACCCGTCTCGTGGTCGCCCACCGAGCGACCACGGCGGCCCGCGCCGACAGGGTCGCGTGGCTGGACGCGGGACGCGTACGGGCGGTGGGCCCCCACACGCGACTGTGGCGGGAGCGGGAGTACCGAGCGGTCTTCGGCGCGACCGAGGACCCCGCCCCCGCCGAGTCCGAGGCGGTGAGCGGATGAGGGCCCGGGGCGGGGGCGACCGGGTGCTGCGGGAGGGCGAGTACGCCGACTCCTGCCACCAGGACCGGCCTCACCCCGAGGACCGTACGGGGGCGCAGGCCGGGAACGAGCGCGACCGGGTGGTGCCGCAGAAGGCCGGGAACGGTGACGCCGGGGGCGGGGACCGGCCTCGCCCCGACGACGGTACGGAGAAGCAGGCCGGAAGCGAACGCGACCCGGAGCCGCGGAAGGCCGCGAACGGCGAGACCACTGGCGGGGACCGGCTTCGGTACCGGGCGGTCCGGTTCCTGCGGGCCCGTCCTCGCGTCCTAATCCGGCTGGCGGGCTGGTCCGTCCTCGAGGCCGCGCAGACCTTCCTGCTCGGGTACGCCCTGGCGCGGGCGCTGGACGACGGTTTCCTGTCCGGGCGGGCCGGGGTCGGGCTCGGCTGGCTGGCGGTGGCCGGGGTCGGGGTGCTGGTCGGCGCGTACGGGACCGGGCGGGTGTACCGGGCGGTCGCGGCGCTGGTGGAGCCGCTGCGGGACCGGCTCGTCACCCGGGTGGTGGAACGAGGGGTAAGGGAGGGGGACGACGGGGCGCTGTCCGGCCTCACCCAGCAGGTGGAGATCGCCCGGGACACCTTCGCGGGCCTGGTGATGGTCTCCCGGTCGTTCCTCTTCACGTCCGCCGGCGCGCTGGTCGGCCTGTTCTCGCTCGCCCCGGCCCTGCTGCTGGTCGTCCTGCCGCCGCTCGCCGCCGGGGTGGGTCTCTTCGCGGCGACCCTGCGCCCGCTGGCGCGACGTCAGGAGGCGTTCCTGACCGCCGACGAGGCCCTCGCGAGCGGTCTGGGCGCCGTCTGCCCGGGGCTGCGGGACGTCACCGCAGCGGGGGCGGAGGAACGGATCGCCGGGGACCTCGGCGAGCTGGCCGACGCCGAGCTGCGGGCGGCCCGCTCGCTGGCCCGCTGGGGCGTCGCCCGGGTGGCGTGCCTGGCGATCGGCGGGCACCTGCCCGTCGTCCTGCTCCTCGCCGGCGGCCCCTGGCTCCTGGCCCACGGCACCAGCCCCGGCGCGCTGGTCGGCTCCCTCGCCTACGTCACCCAGTCCCTCCTCCCGGCCCTGGACAACCTCATCCACGGCCTCGGCACGAGCGGCTCCCGGCTGACAGTGGTCCTACGGCGCCTGAGCCCGCCCCCCGAGCGGCCCGGCCTCCCGCCGGGCACCGGGGGACAGCACCCGGTCGGGCTGCCCCGGCCGACGGAGACCGGCGGACGGCACCAGCCGCCCGCCCCGGGGAGACGCACGGTCCCCGCGCCCCCGGGAGAGCCCGCGCCCTGCGCCCTCTCCCTCGCCGCCGTCACCTTCGCCTACGGCCCCGCTTCCGTGCCCGTCGTCGACGGGCTGAGCCTCGATCTTCCGGTCGGGGGCCATCTGGCGGTCGTCGGGCCGAGCGGGAGCGGCAAGTCCACGCTCGCCGGGCTGGTCGCCGGGGTGCTGGAGCCGTCGCGGGGGGAGGTACGGGTGTGGGGGCGGCCGGTGCCGCGGGCAACGGCGTGGCGGGTGCTCATCCCGCAGGAGGCGTACGTCTTCGGCGGCACGCTCGCCGAGAACCTCGGGTACCTGCGGGCGGACCCCGTGCCGGAGGCCGAGCTGCTCGCCGCGGCCGAGGCCGTGGGGCTCGCCCCGCTGCTCGACGGACTCGGCGGGCCGGACGCCGTCGTGGACCCGGCCGCGCTGTCCGCCGGCGAGCGGCAGCTGATCGCGCTCACCCGCGCCTACCTCTCCCACGCCCCGCTCGCCCTGCTGGACGAGGCCACCTGTCACCTGGACCCGGCGGCGGAGGAGCGGGCCGAGCGGGCCTTCACCGGGCGGCCGGGCGGCACGCTGGTGGTCGTGGCCCACCGGATCAGCTCGGCCCGGCGCGCCGGCCATGTGCTGGTCATGGACGGCCCGCGCACGGCGTACGGGACGCACGCGGAGGTGCTGCGGCGGTCCCCGCTCTACCGCGAGCTGGTCGGCCGCTGGGAACCCTCCTCACAGCCAGCCCTGCCCCTGTGAGATACGGATGGCGTCGATCCGGTTGCGGGCCCCGGTCTTGCGGGTGATGGCCGCCATGTAGTTGCGCACCGTCCCGTGGGACAGGTGCAGGCTTCCGGCGATCTCCGCGACCGAGGCGCCCTCGGCCGCGAGGGATAACACGCTCAGTTCCCGTCTCGTCAGCGGCATTTCGGCGGCCTTGAGGAAGCCGAAGCCCAGCGACTCGCTGACGAAACGTTCCCCCAAGGCGACCCTCCGGATGCCGTGCAGCAGCTGCTCCGGCGCCCCGGCCTTGTCGACGTAGCCGAGCGCCCCCACCTCCAGGGCCCGTTTCAGCAGGCCAGGCCTGTTCGCAGCGGCAAGGACGAGAAGGCGCGGGGCCGTCTGTCCGGCGCCGCGCAGATCGCCCAGCGGCGGGATGCCGTACGAGTCCGCGCAGTCCAGGTCGGCCGCGCACACGTCGGGTCGCAGCGACCGGACGCGGCCCGGCGCGCTGCGCCACGGTGTGTCGTCCACCCGCAGGTCGGGCTGTCCGGACAGCCACTGCGCGAGGACCGATCGCACCAGACACCCGTCGTGCACCAGAAGTACCCGGATCACTGCCCGTCCCTTCGAATCAACTGTCCCGCCGGTTTCGCGGCGGTGGGAGCGTGCCCATTGTTGGGTCCCGGGACCGTTTCTGAGCGCGAAGAACCGGCCATCGGGATGCGCGGGGGCGCACGTGCGGCGCCTGTACCCCGTCGCGCGCATCGAGTCAGGGGGCATGGCCTGTCGTCGACGGGGTACACGCCGCCGCTCGCCGCTCGCCGCTCGCCGCTCGCCGCTCGCCGCTCGCCGCTCGCCGCTCGCCGCTCGCCGCTCGCCGCTCGCCGCTCGCCGTGCGCCGCGGGCCGTGAGGGGGCAGATTTGGTTCCTGGGACCGCGCGGCCGGGCGAGGAGGTGGTCGCCGTGTCCGACGGACAGAGGTCCGGCCGACCGTCGACGGCCGTCGGGACCCCGGTGGGCCATCCGCTGCTGTCGCTCTCGCTGACGGCGATGATGGACGCCGTCGGGGCGCACTCCGGCGCGGTCTACCTGCGGCTGGGTGACCAGCCGGTGCTGGACATGGCGGTGACGGCGGGGCTGCCCCGGTCGTTCGTGGCACCCTGGGAGCGGGTGGGTCTCAGCGCTCAGGTCCCGGTCGCCGAGGCGGCGCGCGAGCGACGGCTGGTGTGGGTGGGCGGCGAGGAGGACATGGCCCGCCGGTTCCCGCGGATCGCCGTCGTCCTGCCGTACCCCTTCGCGCTGGCGGCGCTGCCGGTGGCGACCGAGTCGCGGGTGTACGGCGCGGTCTTCGTGACCTGGCCCGGCTCCCATCCGCCGGAGCTGTCCGACGGGGAGCGCGAGCAGCTGGAGTCGGGTTGTGAGCGGCTCGCGCGGCGGCTGGAGCGGGCCGCGGCGGAGCACCGTCCGGTGCGCGCCGAGACCGACCCGCCGGCCACCGGACCGATCGGGGCCGGCGCCGACACCCTCGGCACGGTGGAGGCGGCGCGGATGGTGGCCCGGCTGCCGTACGGCCTGTGTTCGCTGGACCTGTACGGACGGGTGACCTTCGCCAACGCCTCCGCGGCCGAGCTGCTGGGCGTTCCGGTGAGCGACCTGCTGGGCACCCAGCTGTGGGCGTCGGTGCCCTGGCTCAACGACCCCGCGTACGAGGAGCGGTACCGGGCCGCGCTCCTGAGCCAGGTCGCCACGTCGTTCGTGGCGCTGCGCCCGCCCTCCGACTGGCTGTCGTTCCGGCTGTATCCGTCCGTCAACGGGCTCAGTGTGCGGGTCAGCCGGGCGCGCGGGGTGTCGCGGACGCATCCGGCGGGGCGCGGGCCGGGGGACGCGCCGACCCGGCTCGTGTCGATGTCCCAGGCGCTGAGCATGGCCGGGGCGCTCACGGAGACGGTGAGCGTGCAGGACGTGGTGCGCCTGGTGGCGGACGAGATCGCCCCGGCCGTGGGCAGCCGGGCCCTGGCGCTGCTCGGTGCCCGAGCGGGACGGCTGTATGTGCTGGGACACCATGGCTATGCGGATCCCGGTGTGGTGGAGCAGTTCGACGGGATGCCGCTGACGGCCTCGACACCCGGCACGCACGCCGTCGCGCACGGGGTGCCGGCGTTCTTCGACTCGCGGCAGCAGCTCGAGCGCCTCTATCCGGACCGGCGGCACGCCACTCCCGACGGCTTCGAGGCCTGGGCGTATCTGCCGCTGATCGCCTCCGGCCGCCCGGTGGGCGTCTGTGTGCTGGCCTACGCCGAGCCGCGCGCCTTCTCCACGCACGAGCGGGCGGTGCTGACCAGTCTGGCCGGGCTGATCGCGCAGGCCATGGACCGGGCGCTGCTCTACGACGCCAAGCACCAGCTCGCCCACGGACTCCAGGCGGCCCTGCTGCCGCCCTCGCTGCCGCTGATGCCCGGGATCGAGGCGACCGCCCGCTATCTGCCCGCCACCCGGGGGATGGAGATCGGCGGCGACTTCTACGACCTGGTGCCCTCGCAGCCGCTGCCGGCGGCGGTGATCGGGGACGTGCAGGGCCACAACGTGACGGCGGCCGGGCTGATGGGGCAGATCCGGACCGCGGTGCGCGCGTACACGACGGTGGGCCAGGAGCCGGCGGAGGTCATGCGCAGCACCAACCGGCTGCTGATCGACCTGGGGACCGAGCTGTTCGCCAGCTGCCTCTACCTGCGGCTGGACCCGGCCCGGGGACGGGCGGTCATGGCGCGGGCCGGGCATCCGCCGCCGCTGCTGCGCCGGCCGGACGGACAGGTGCGCGTCCTCGACCTCGCGGGCGGCCCGCTGCTGGGCATCGACGGCGAGGCGACGTACGCGACCACGGAGGTCGACCTCTCCCCCGGCTGTGTTCTCGCCCTCTACACGGACGGGCTGATCGAGTCCCCGGGCGTGGACATCGAGGACGCGGTCGTCGAGCTGGGGCAACGGCTCTGCGAGGCCGGCGACCGGCCGCTGGAGGAGCTGGCCGACGCACTCGTGGGGCACTACACGGCCGCGGAGGAGCGGATCGACGACGTGGCGCTGCTGTTGCTGCGGGCGCGGGGGGACGACTGACGGGGGGCGACGGAAGCCGGACGACGGGAGCCGCTCGGCGCGAGCCCCTTCACAGAAGCCCCTCGTCAAAAGCCGCTCGGCGGAGGCCTTGGCGGATGCCGGTCCGCGGAAGCCGCTCGGCGGAAGGCGGAATGGACGGGGACGGGCGGGCGGCGAAGGGACGGCCCCGGAAACGCGGCGGTCCGGCCCTCCCGCCGGAGGGCCGGACCGTTCCACCGACCGGCCGGAACCGCTGGGTGAGGCCGAGTCGGTGGGTCTGCGGGGGCGGCCGGGGTCAGTGGGTCTCGGTCAGCCCGGACTGGTCTTCGGCGCCGGCCCCGGCTTCCTCACCACCGGCCTCCTGCCCGGCCTCCTGGCCGCCGGCCTCCTGGCCGGCCTCCTGGCCGCCGGCCTCCTCACCGGCGCCTGCCCCGGCGTCCTCGCCGCCGGCCTCCTCACCGGCGCCGGCCCCGGCGTCGCCGGCCTCCTCACCAGCCCCGGCCTCGCCACCGGCGCCGGCCCCGGCGTCGCCGAGGGTCGCGCCGACCGCCTCCAGGGCGGTGGTCACCGGCTGGAAGAAGGTCTCGCCGCCGACGGTGCAGTCACCGCTGCCGCCCGAGGTCAGGCCTATCGCGAGGCCGTCCTGGGTGAACAGCGAGCCACCGCTGTCGCCGGGTTCGGCGCACACGTCGGTCTGGATGAGGCCGGTGACGGTGCCCTCGGGGTAGTTGACGGTGGCGTCGAGACCGAGGACCTGGCCGTTGGCGAGCCCTGTGGTGCTGCCCATCCGGAACACCTCGGTGCCGACCGTCGCCTCGGCGGCCTCGGTGATCTGGACAGTCTGGTCGCCCAGGTCGACCTCGCTCGGAGCGACGGTGGCGGGGTCGTCGTACTTCACGAGCGCGAAGTCGCCCTCGCCGGGGAAGGTCGCCTGGTCCACGGTGGCGATGGGCTCGCCGTCCTCCGCGTCCGACCACGCCTCGGCCGCGACCCCGCAGTGACCCGCCGTCAGGAAGGCCGGGGCACCGTCGCCCGCGGTGACGTTGAAGCCGAGGGAGCAGCGCGCTCCGCCGCCGAAGATGGCGTCGCCGCCGGAGGCGAAGGTCTTGAAGGTGCCGGCCGACTTCTTGATGGTCGCCGTGTCCGCGCCGAGGCTCTGGACGGTGGACTCCAGCTGGTCCCACTTGCTGCCGGTGACCGTGGAGTCGGCGGTGACGAGGATCTTGTTCGTCCGCGGGTCGACCGCCCACGAGGTGCCCGGGATGGTCGCCTCGGCCTTGAGCGTCTGCGCCGCCGCGTCGAGTTCGGCCGTGCTGTTCTCGACCTCGCGGATCTTGGCGCCGGCCTTCTTGGCCTGGACGATGACGTTGTTCTTGTCACCGGAGACATCGATGACGTTGACCACCAGCTGCTGCTGGCCGGAGTCGTAGTACGAGCCGGCGAAGGCGTCACCGAGCAGTTCCTGGAGCTGCGAGGCGAGGTCCGAGGCGTCGCCCGCCTTGAGGGTCTTCACCGAGGCGGCGTCGTTGGAGCCGCCGTCCTGGGAGGCGTTGGCCTGGGGAAGCAGGATGGCCGCCGCTCCGAGCGCCGCCACACCGCCGACCGCGATAATGGCCTTACGCTTCGTAACTCGCTTGTGACTCAAAAAACTCGACCTCCTGGGGGACGGGGTCTGGCTGCCGGGGGTCGGCAGCTCCGTACAGCGGCGCCTGGTTGGCCATGGGTACGCAGGGGGCGCGTGGTGCGTTCAATCGCGTTTGCCAACTTCCTTTGCACACCACGGAATCGGCCATGACCCGCGTCCGAGCTCGCGGCGGGGGGAACAATCGCCCATATGACGATGACGATCACCGAGGCCGACAAGATCCTTTCCGACAACTTCGCACCCTGGGTGCTCGCGCTGGGCCTGTCCGTCGAAAGCCTCGGCGACGACCGCGCGTCGCTCCGTCTCCCCTGGTCGCAGGAGCTGGCGCGGGAGGGCGGGGGGCTGTCGGGGCAGGCTCTGATGGCGGCCGCGGACACCGCCACCGTGATCGCCGTGTCGGCCGCCCGGGGGGCCTTCGTGCCGATGACGACGGTGCAGCAGTCCACCTCGTTCCAGCGGGCGGTGACCGGTTCGGATGTCCTGATCGAAGCGGTGCTGACGAAGCTGGGCCGCCGGATGGCGTTCGCGGACATCACGATGACGGCCGAGCGGTCGGGCGAACTCGCGGCTCGGGCGAGCACGGTCTACGCGATCCTGGGCTGAAACCACCGCCGAGGCCGAACCGCACGCGCCCACCCTCACCCGAATTACCGACGGTAACAAGTCGGCGACGGACCGTTCCGACCAGAGAGCGGAATCACTGCTTCAGGAAATCTGCACATCGATTGCCCAAGCGGGTCACGGCGATCAGGGCTTCTGCACAACCGCGCGCCCCCCGCCACGTCATTGGGGCGGGAGTGTCGCATTTCGCCACGACGGCTCGGGCCGCTCACCGAGCGGATCCCGCCCGAGGTGTGAAGAAGTGGCCGGCAAGACGTGGTCACTCCTGCACGGTTCGACGCTCCTGTGACGCAACTTCCCAG
This sequence comes from Streptomyces sp. NPDC051315, assembly GCF_044455165.1. Classification (NCBI taxonomy): domain Bacteria; kingdom Bacillati; phylum Actinomycetota; class Actinomycetes; order Kitasatosporales; family Streptomycetaceae; genus Streptomyces; species Streptomyces sp. NPDC051315. Next base: position 242,858 of record NZ_JBITEN010000005.1, on the reverse strand, counting down.
GTGGGACAGGTGGTTGATTGGCTGCGTCGGCGCCGGACCTGCTTTGATCCATCGCACCGCAGGGGCCACGAGGGTTCCCGGAAACGGTGCCCGGCACCCGCGGTCGCGGCCGTCATCTGTCCCCAGAGGGGGCCGCTCCCCCCTTATGAGTTATCCATATGAAGGGAAGTTCCACCATGAACTCCACCCCCCAGGTTGAGACCGTCGAGATCGCCGACGCCGACCTCGACAACGTCTCCGGCGGCCTGTCCGTGCACGCCATCGGCACCGTCACCGGCCTGGTGGACGGCATCGCCCCGGTTTCCGGCCTGGTCGACACGGCCGTCGGCACCGTCGAGGGTGTCACCGGCCTGAACACCGCCCCGGTCACCAACCTGGTCGCCGGTCTCTGATCGCGCCTTTGTGACCCCCTTGAGTCCCGGAGCCGGCACCTGGCTCCGGGACTCTCGGATGCCGTGAACGCCTCGGACGCACGCTCCGACCCCCCCCCGACACGTGTTCCGACCGGTGAGGGAAGTCCCTTGCAGTTCCGCCAACAGGCCCTCGCCAAGCTCCAGTCGCCGGAGGAACTCGACCTGCCGGTGCGCTTCGCCCGTCCCCAGGGCTGGCTGGTGCTCTCCGTGACCGTGGTCGCCCTCGCGGCCGCATCCGTGTGGGCGGTGAACGGCTCGGTCGCCTCCACGGTGAGCGCTCCGGCCGTCCTCACCCACGGCGAGGGCAGCTACATCCTGCAGAGCCCGGCCGCGGGACAGGTCACCGCGGTCCTCGCCGAGGAGGGCGAGCGGCTGCCCGCAGGCTCCCCCGTACTGAAGGTGCGTACAGCCGACGGTGACACCGTGGTGCGCACGGTCGCCGCGGGCCGGATCACCGCGCTCGCCGCCACCATCGGGCAGATCATCTCCACCGGCGCGAACGTCGCCGCCGTGGAGAAGGTCGCCCACGCCGACGACCCGCTGTACGCGACGGTGTACGTCCCGGCCGAGAACGCCGCCTCCATCCCGCGGAACGCGGCCGTCGACCTGACCGTGCAGACCGTGCCGTCCCAGCGGTACGGCGTCCTGCGCGGCCATGTGAAGTCGGTGGACCGCACGGCCCAGTCGGCACAGCAGATCTCCGCGTTCCTCGGCGACAGCCAGCTGGGCCAGCAGTTCACGGAGAAGGGCCGCCCGGTGGCCGTCCTCGTCCGCCTCGACACCTCCCCGTCGACGAAGAGCGGCTACCGGTGGTCCTCCGCGGACGGACCGCCGTACGCCCTCACCTCCATGACCATGGCCACCGGCTCGATCCGGCTGGCCGACCAGCGTCCCGTCGATTGGCTGCTGCCGTGACCACCGCTCAGCAAACCCGTGGCAGACGCCGTGCCGCGCCACCCCGGCGCACGGTCCCCAGGGCCCGGGCGAAAACCGTCCGTACGCCGACGGTCCTGCAGATGGAGGCCGTGGAGTGCGGAGCCGCCTCCCTCGCCATGGTCCTCGGGCACCACGGCCGGCACGTCCCGCTGGAGGAACTGCGGATCGCGTGCGGTGTCTCCCGGGACGGCTCGCGGGCGAGCAACCTGCTGAAGGCGGCGCGCAGTTACGGCCTGACCGCCAAGGGCATGCAGATGGACCTGGCCGCCCTCGCCGAGGTGAAGGCTCCCGCCATCCTCTTCTGGGAGTTCAACCACTACGTCGTCTACGAAGGGCTGGGCCGCCGCTTCGGCCGCCGGGGCGTCTTCGTCAACGACCCCGGCAAGGGCCGGCGCTTCGTACCGATGGAGGACTTCGACGGCAGCTTCACCGGCGTCGTGCTCGTGCTGGAGCCGGGCGAGGGCTTCGAGCGGGGCGGGCGCCGCCCGGGCGTGCTGGGCGCGATGCCCGCCCGGCTGCGCGGCACCGCGGGCACCCTGCCGGCCGCCGTCCTGGCGAGCCTGCTGCTGGTCCTGGTGGGCGCGGCGGTCCCGGCACTGAGCCGGACCTACATCGACATGTTCCTGATCGGCGGTCAGACCTCGCTGCTGGACGTGCTGTTCGCGTCCATGGGCGCCTGCGTGCTGCTCACGGTCGCGCTGACCTGGCTCCAGCAGGCCAACCTCCACCACGGCCGCATCATCTCCTCGACCCTCTCCAGCGCCCGCTTCCTGCGCCATCTGCTGCGGCTGCCGGTGACCTTCTTCTCCCAGCGCAGCCCGGCCGACCTGGTGCAGCGCCTGCAGTCGAACGACGCCGTCGCCGAGACCCTGGCCCGCGACCTCGCCTCGGCGGGCGTGGACGCGGTGGTCGTCGTCCTGTACGCGTTCCTCCTTTACACCTACGACCCGCAGCTGACCTTCGTCGGCGTCGGCGTCGCCCTGCTGAACGTCGTCGCCATGCGGATCGTCATCCGGCTGCGCGCCACCCGTACGGCGAAGCTGCGCGCGGACAACGCGCGGCTGACCAACACGGCGTACACCGGTCTGCAGCTGATCGAGACGATGAAGGCGACCGGCGGGGAGGACGGCTACTTCCGCAAGTGGGCCGGGCAGCACGCCACCACGCTGGAGGAGCAGCAGCGGCTGGGGGTGCCGAGCGCCTGGCTGGGCGTGGTGGCGCCGACGCTCGCCACGCTGAACAGCGCGCTGATCCTGTGGATCGGCGGGATGCGCGCGATCGAGGGCCACATCTCGGTGGGTCTGCTGGTCGCCTTCCAGGCGCTGGTCACCCGTTTCACCGCTCCCCTGACCCGGCTCAACGGCGTCGCGGGCCGCATCCAGGACTTCGCGGCGGACGTGGCCCGGCTGAAGGACGTGGAGAACTTCCGCGCCGACCCGCTCTACGACCGCCGCACGGGCGCCGACTCCACGCGCCGGCTGCGCGGCCACGTCGAACTCCAGAACATCACCTTCGGCTACAGCCCGCTGGACAAGCCGCTGCTGACCGGCTTCGACCTGACCGTCGGACCGGGGCAGCAGGTGGCGCTGGTCGGCGGCTCGGGCAGCGGCAAGTCGACGGTCTCCCGGCTGATCTCGGGCCTGTACACGCCGTGGGAGGGCGTGATCCGCATCGACGGGCAGCGCCTGGAGGACATCCCGCGCGGGGCGCTCGCGGCCTCCGTCTCCTTCGTCGACCAGGAGGTGTTCCTCTTCGAGGGCACGGTCCGCGACAACGTGGCGCTGTGGGACCCGTCGATCCCGGACGACGCCGTGGTGGACGCCCTGCGGGACGCGGCGCTGTACGACGTCGTCATGCGACGGCCCGGCGGCATCCACAGCCGGGTCGAGCAGGACGGCCGCAACTTCTCCGGCGGGCAGCGCCAGCGCCTGGAGATCGCCCGCGCGCTGGTGCGCCGGCCCAGCATCCTCGTCCTCGACGAGGTCACCAGCGCGCTGGACGCGGAGACCGAGCTGGTGGTCATGGACAACCTGCGCCGGCGCGGCTGTGCGTGCGTGGTGATCGCCCACCGGCTCAGCACGGTGCGCGACAGCGACGAGATCGTCGTCCTGCAGCACGGCACGGTCGTGGAACGCGGGCGGCACGAGGACCTCGTCGCGCGCGGCGGCGCGTACGCGGCACTGGTCAGGGAGCGGTGACGGCCATGCAGGAAGGCGATCTCGTCCTGGGCGCGCTGGGGCAGACGGGCACGCGCATCGACTGCGCGGGCTTCAGCCGCCTCGACCTCGAAGGTCCCCAGGTGCTCTGGCTGGTCGCGGCCGGAGCGCTGGACCTGTTCGCGGTGGACGCCGAACAGCAGGGCCACTGGCACCACCTGGGCCGCCTCGAAGCGGGCTCCCTGCTCCTCGGCCCGGTCGCCGGACCGCAGCACACCCTGGTGGCACGCCCGGTGCGGGACTGCTTGGTCCACCGCGTCAACCTGCGCGAGCTGTACCAGCCCGCGAGCACCCAGACCTGGTCCTACGACGAGTACGGCAACCCCCAGTACGTGCCGCCCACGACGAGCCCGCTGGAGTACGCCCTCGCGCTCGGCGTCGGCCGCGGTCTGTCGGTCCTCTTCCAGGCACCGATGGCCGGCGAGGCCGCCGCGGGCGTCACGGACGACGACGTGTTCTGGATGCAGGTGCCGCCCGGCAGCGTCCAGTACGGCTCGCTGTACGGCGCGGAGGCGGCCGCCGACCTGCTGATGGACCCCGCGGTGTGGCAGTCCATGGTCGACCAGCAGTACCGCCTGCTGACCACGCTGGACCGCTGGATCGAGCAGCTGGAGCGCACCCACGAGACCCGCACGGCCGCCGGGATCAAGGCCGGTGAGGCGGTCCGCGCCCAGGCCGACCGGACCCTGCTGGCGTCGATCGGCAAGAAGGGCGGACAGCGCACCACGGCCGCCGACGCGGACGCCACCTTCGCCGCCTGCAAGCTGGTCGCGGAGGCCGCCGGAATCACCCTCGTCGAGCCCACGCGGATGGGCGCCGGCAACGACCGCCTCGACCCGGTCGAGCAGGTGGCCCTCGCCTCCCGGGTGCGCACCCGCGCGGTACGCCTGGACGGCCGCTGGTGGCGGGACGACGTCGGCCCGCTGGTCGGCCACCGGGCGCTGTCCGGGGCGCCGGTCGCGCTGCTGTGGCGGCGCGGCGGCTATGTCGCCGTCCATCCCGCGACCGGGCGGGAGACACCGGTCGAGAAGGCCAACGCGGAGGAGTTCGAGCCGCGGGCGGTGATGTTCTACCGCCCGTTGCCCGAGCGCGGGCTGAGCCCGCTCGGGCTGCTGCGGTTCAGCATGCGCGGCACCGCCGGGGACCTGACGCATCTGCTGCTCAGCGGGCTGGTCACGGTGGCGATCGGGGCGCTGGTGCCGATCGCCACCGGCAAGGTGCTCGGCGAGTACGTGCCCCGGGCCCAGCAGGACCTGATCGTGCAGGTCTGTCTGGCGGTGATGGTCAGCAGCGTGGTCGCGGCGGCGTTCCTGCTGCTGCAGAACCTGACCATCCTGCGGCTGGAGGGCCGGATCGAGGCGACGCTCCAGCCGGCCGTGTGGGACCGGCTGCTCAGGCTGCCGACGAAGTTCTTCGCCGAGCGCTCGACCGGTGAACTGGCCAGCGCCGCCATGGGCATCAGCGCGATCCGCCGCCTGCTGGCGGGCATCGGCCCGTCGGTCGCGCAGTCGGTGACGATCGGCGCCATGAACCTGGGGCTGCTGTTGTGGTACAGCGTCCCGATGGCGATGGCGGCGGTCGGGATGCTGGTCGTCATCGCCGCGGTGTTCCTCGGGCTGGGACTGTGGCAGGTGCGCTGGCAACGGCGGCTGGTGACGCTCTCCAACAAGCTGAACAACCAGGCGTTCCAGACCCTGCGGGGCCTGCCGAAGCTGCGGATCGCGGCCGCGGAGAACTACGCGTACGCGGCCTGGGCCGCCCGGTTCGCCCGCAGCCGGGAGCTGCAGCAGCGGCTCGGCCGGATCAAGAACCTCAACGCGGTGCTCGGGGCGGTGTACCTGCCGCTGTGCTCCCTGCTGATGTTCATGTTGCTGGCCGGTCCGGCGCGCGGGGCGCTGTCGGCGGCGGACTTCCTGACCTTCAACACCTCGATGACCATGCTCCTCACCTCGGTGACCTCGCTGACCGGCGCGTTCGTGTCGGCGGTGGCGGCGCTGCCGCTGTTCGAGGAGATCCGCCCGGTGCTGGAGGCGACCCCCGAGGTGCGGGCGGCGAGCACCCGGCCGGGCCCGCTGTCCGGCGCGGTCGAGGCCCGCCGGCTGTCGTTCCGCTACTCCGACGACGGGCCGCTCGTCCTGGACGACGTCTCCTTCGAGGTGCGCCCGGGCGAGTTCGTGGCGATCGTCGGCCCGAGCGGCTGCGGCAAGTCCACGCTGCTCAGGCTGCTCATCGGCTTCGACAAGCCGGTCTCCGGGAGCGTGCTGTACGACGGCCAGGACCTGGCGGCCCTCGACCAGTCGGCGGTGCGCCGCCAGTGCGGGGTCGTCCTGCAGCACGCCCAGCCGTTCACCGGCTCCCTCCTGGACGTCATCTGCGGCACCGGGTCGTACACGCCGGAGGAGGCGATGGCGGCGGCCGAGCTGGCGGGGCTCGCGGAGGACATCAAGCGGATGCCGATGGGGCTGCACACGATCGTCTCCGGGAGCGGGTCCGTCTCGGGCGGCCAGCGCCAGCGGCTGATGATCGCCCAGGCGCTGATCCGCCGGCCGCGCATCCTCTTCTTCGACGAGGCGACCAGCGCCCTCGACAACGCGACGCAGCGCACGGTCATCGAGAGCACCCGCAAGCTCAACGCCACCCGCATCGTCATCGCCCACCGGCTGTCGACCGTGATGGACGCCGACCGGGTCGTGGTCATGGAGAACGGAAAGGTCGCCGAGCAGGGCCCGCCCGCCCGGCTCCTCGCCGACACGGGCGGCCGGCTGCACGAGCTGGTGCGCCGGCAGCTGGCCTGACGGGGCGCCCGGTCCGGGCGGCGCCCTCGCACCGCGCCGTCCCCTCGTGGCTCGGTGCTCGGACGTAGGCGGCGTACGCCCCGGCGTGGGCATGACGGTGCGCGCCTGGGTACTCGCCGGTTATGAGAATCAGCGTGCTGGACGTGGGGTCGAACACGGTGCGGCTCGTGGTGGCGGACGCGGAGGACGGCGTACCGCTGCCCGTGCACACGGCCAAGTGGCGGTTGCGGCTGTCCACGCAGGTCAAGCCGGGTGAGCCCATCCCCGACGAGTCCGTCGAGCGGCTCGTCGACGCGGTCGCCGCCGCGAGCCGCACCGCGACCCGGTGGGGGGCGACGAGCCCGCTGGCGTTCGCCACCGCCGTGGTGCGCAGCGCACCGAACCGTCAGGAGGTGCTGCGCACGGTCCGCTCCCGGACGGGTGTGCCGCTGTGCACCCTGCCGGGCGAGGTGGAGGCCGAGCTGACCTTCCTCGGCGCCCGGCGCTGGATGGGCTGGCGCTCGGGGCCGCTCGCCCTCCTGGACATCGGGGGCGGCTCGTTCGAGGTCGCGTTCGGGCGGGGCCGGCTGCCGGACTTCGTGGCCTCGCTGCCGCTCGGGGCCGGCCGGCTGACCCACGAGTTCTTCGCGGAGCAGGATCCGCCGTCCCCGGAGAGCGTCCGCGCGCTGCGGCGCAAGGTGCGCCACCAGTTGCGGGACGTGGCCGCCCGGATCCGCTGGGAGGGCCCGCGCACCGCCGTGGCCACTTCCCGGACGTTCCAGCAGCTGGCTCGGTTGTGCGGGGCGCCGCCCGGACGCCACGGCCCGTTCGTCGACCGCACGCTGGACAGCCGTGACCTGGGCCGGGCCGTCGAACGGCTGGCCGCCCTGCCCGCCGCCGAACGCGCCCGGCTGCCCGGCATCTCCGCGCCGCGCTCCGCGCAGAGCCTGGCGGGCGCGGTGGTCGGGCACACCGCGATGAAGCTGATCGGACTGCAGACGGTCACCCTCTGCCCGTGGGCGATCCGCGAGGGCATCATGCTGCGCCACATCGAGGACGGCGCGTCCTGGTGGGCGGAGGTCACCCGGCTCGCCGAGGAGAGCGCGCCCCCGGAGCCGGTCCCCCTGCGCATCGCCTCCGGGAAGAACTGACCACTGCCCCACAGGGAAAGGAGCTCCATGTCCGGCGACGCCAAGCACCCCGAGGACCGCCCCGGGACCGCGCTCGAAGAGGTACTGCGGGAGATCGAGGAAGCCGAGCGCCGCACCGACGCCCCGCGGGACGAGCGACGTCACGACGGCGAGGCCGGCGAGGCCATCACCCCCAACACCCACGCCCAGGAACAGTCGAAGGGCGACTGACGACCGGGCCCCGGCCGGGCGGTCCACCCGCGATCGCCCGGCCCCGGCCGCGCACCGGACGACGCGATCCCGCCCCGCGCCCCGACGAGCAAGCGTCCCCCGGCACGCATCGCGCCGACCACGCACGCGCCACCGCGCCTATCCCGACGACCACGCACGCCCTCCCGCCGTATGTCCCGCCGACCACGCGCCCCCGCCGCCGACGACCACGCGCTCACGCCCGCACCGGCCCCAGCGACCACCCGGACCTGCCTCACCACCGGCGACGCCTGCCGCGCCCGCACGACCGCCCACGAGACGGGCACCCCGTCACACGCCCCCCGTCACGCACCCCGCAAGCCCGTGCCATAACCCGGGGAGCCCTGCGTCCGCTCCGCCCCACCGCCGCCACCAGCCCCTCGACCACACGGGGATGTCCCGCTGACCACGGGGTACACGGGTCGCATGGCGCTCGAAGGACCCAACGAAGGACCACGTCTGCCGGCTGCCCGGGGCCCGCTCTCCGGGGCCGTCCGCGACTACCTGCTGGGCACGGGCCCGCTGCCGCCCGCCGAGGCGGTCGCGGGCGCGTCCGCGTACGGTGACGACCTCCAGCTGGCCCTGTACCTCTGCTACGAACTGCACTACCGCGGTTTCGCCGGGGTGAGCCCGGACCGCGAGTGGGACCCGGACCTGCTGCGGACCCGGGCGGCGCTGGAGGATCGTTTCCTTACCGCCCTGCGCGCCGACACCCCCGTCCACGACAGCCTCGACGAGGCGCTCGCGGACCTGCTCGTCGAGCCCGTCGAGGGCACCGGCGTCTCGCACTTCCTGCGCGACGAGGGCGAGCTGTGGCACCTGCGCGAGTACGCCGCGCAGCGCTCGCTGTACCACCTGAAGGAGGCCGACCCGCACGCGTGGGTGCTGCCCCGGCTGTGGGGCCGGGCGAAGGCGGCCATGGCGGCCGTGGAGTTCGACGAGTACGGCGGCGGCCGCCCCGACCGGGTCCACGCCCGCCTCTTCGCGAACCTGATGACGGACCTGGGCCTGGACACCACCTACGGCCGCTATCTCGACGCCGGGTGCGCCGAGGTCCTGGCCACGGTCAACCTGATGTCCCTGCTCGGCCTGCACCGTTCCCTGCGCGGAGCGCTCGTGGGTCACTTCGCGGCGGTCGAGATCACCTCCTCCCCCGGTTCCCGACGGCTCGCCGAGGCGATGCGCCGCACGGACGCCGGCCCGGCCGCCGCGTACTTCTACGACGAGCACGTCGAGGCCGACGCGGTCCACGAGCAGATCGTCCGGCACGAGGTCATCGGCGGTCTGCTGGACGAGGAGCCGCACCTGGCTCCCGACATCGTCTTCGGCATCGACGTCACCGGCCTGCTGGAGGACCGTCTCGCCGCACGTCTGCTCACTTCCTGGCGGGCGGGCCGGACCTCCCTGCACGCTCCCCTGTCCGCCGAAATGGCTCATATATCCTGAATGTCGGGGTAATTGGTCAGAGTGAATCCGCTGGTACTTCCGGGCGTCTACGCCCCTCAGGAGGACACCGACCTGCTGGCCGGGGCGCTGTCCGATGAACCGCTCCCACCGGGCGCGGAGGTTCTCGACGTGGGCACGGGCTCCGGCGCGCTCGCCCTGGAGGCCGCCCGCCGCGGCGGGCGGGTCACCGCCGTCGACGTGTCACGGCGGGCGGTGTGCGCGGCGCGCTGGAACGCGTGGCGGGCCCGGCTGCCGGTGCGCGTACGGCACGGCAACCTCTTCGAGCCCGTGCAGGGACAGTCCTTCGACCTGATCCTGACGAATCCGCCGTACGTGCCGGCCCCGGCGGCCGGCCGGGAGCCGCGCGGTCCGGCCCGGGCCTGGGACGCGGGCGGGGACGGCCGACTGGTCCTGGACCGGATCTGCCGGGAGGCGCCGGAGCTGCTGCGGCCCGGCGGGGTGCTGCTGGTGGTGCACTCCGCGCTCAGCGACCCGGACCGCACCCTCGCGCATCTGCGCGCGACCGGCCTGAAGGCCTCGGTGACCCGGCGCCGCCGCATACCCTTCGGACCGGTCATGCGCTCACGCGAGGACTGGCTGCGCGAGCAGGGGCTGCTCTCCGCCGACGAGGACAACGAGGAACTGGTGGTCGTCCGTGCCGAACTCCCCTGCTGAGCCGCGCTCCGGCGCCGAGCGGCGGTCTTCCGCCGCCGGACCGGACTGCACCACCAGCCCGGACTCCACCACCGGACCGCCCCGGCCCGCCGAGCCGCACTCCCCCGCCGGCGAAGCCCGCAGGATCACCGTCCAGCGCCGGGGCCCGCTGCTCGTGGAGGGGCCGGTGGAAGTGGAGCTGGAGGACGGCTCCACGGTCACCTCGGACCGCTTCCGGGTCGCCCTGTGCACCTGTCGGCGCAGCCGCCGCTATCCGTGGTGCGACACCAGCCACCGCGACCGGGCCTGACACCGCGCCGGACGGCTCACTGCCGCCCGGCGCTCTGACGAGGTGATCCCAGGGGCCGGCGGGCGGCCCCACTCCGCCCGGCCGGCCCCTGGTGCGAGATCGCGGTGGTCCCGTGTCAGTGGCTCGCACTCCCCACGTCACGAGCCTCTCGCGGCGTCCACGGAAGCCACGCGATCCCGGTCTCAGAACGCGAAGAGGCTGCTCCCGGAGGAGTTCTTCACGCACTCGTTGGAGAAGAGGCGCTCGTAGGAGACGCGCTTGCCCTGCCACACGCCGTCGACGGTGACGACGACGGGGTCGTACTGCTTGGTGCACCAGGCGTCGCCGGCGACCGTCAGGGCCTCGAGGTCGCCGTCGGCGGCGCGCAGTTCGGCGCAGGCCATGGCGGCGTTGGGGTGCGTGCCGGAGGGCGTCGGCGCGCAGCTGAGGGTGACGGCACGGGCCGGGGTGACGGCGGCGGCGCTCTCGCCGTGGCCCAGCGTCAGCACCAGGGCCGACGGGGCGTACAGCGAGGCCGGGGCGGCGGGAGCGGCGAGCGCGGACCCGGTCAGGGGTCCGCAGACGGCGGTGGCCGTGAGGCCGAGGGTCGCTGCCCAGCGCGCGGTGTTCCGCATTGTGTGCATCCTTCCGCTTGATTCGGGGGTGTGCCGGTCCGGCGCGATCGGTGCCCGACGCGGCGACGCCGATCCTGCCGAGTCCGTCGCCGAAACTCACATCGACCCCACCGCTTTCAGTAACCTTGCGTATTGAATCAGTGGCGTGAAGTCACGGAGTTCGAACGTTCCAACCCCGTAAGCAAGCGCTTCATGATCCTGCGGCCCGCCTGGCTGACCGGTTTCCATAGGGTCGTTAATCGTCCGGAAACATTCCGCTTTCCTGCCGCATCCCACTCCGTGGCCTCCTTCCGTCCGCCCCGCGGGAACACCCGACGGTGGTCGTTTCCTCCATCCGGGCCGCTGAGAAAGGAGGAATCGTCCTCTGGCCGGGGTCTCGCCCGGTGCCGTACATTCGCCGGACCCCGTTCCGGACGCCGTCCGCACGCGCCGCCCACCCCGCCGCGGCAGCGGCCGTTCAGCCCGCCGCGCGCTCCCGCGCGCTCCCCCGTCGTCCGCCCGCCGAAGCCTTCGTCGACCTCGCCGTCCACCCCGGCCCCCACCCCGCCGTCGCCCTCCGCGTCCCTCACCGAGGCCGAGACGCACGGTGTCGACCGCATCCCCGACACGGAACGCACCGCGACCCCGTTCGACCTGTTCCGGCTGGCCTTCGGCGGCGCGAACACCTTCTCCACCTGCGTCCTGGGCGCCTTCCCGATCCTGTTCGGACTGTCCTTCCGGCAGGGCCTCGCGGCCACCGTCCTCGGCGTGGTCGCGGGCGCGCTGATCCTGTGCCCGATGGCGGTCTTCGGCCCGGTCACCGGCACCGACAACGCCGTCTCCTCGTCGGCGCACCTCGGTGTGCACGGACGGGTCGCCGGCTCCTTCCTCTCCCTGCTGACCGCCGTCGCCTTCTTCTCCCTCTCGGTGTGGAGTTCCGGTGACGCCCTGGTCGGCGGCGCCCACCGGCTCTTCGGCCTCAGCCGCGGCGATCTGTCGTACGCCGTCGCCTACGCGCTGTTCGCCGGGCTGGTGCTCGTGGTCTGCGTGTACGGGTTCCGGTTCATGCTGTTCGTCAACAAGGTCGCGGTCACCTCGGCGACCGTGCTGTTCCTGCTGGGCGCGGTGGCCTTCGCGGGTGACTTCGATCCCTCGTACGCGGGTGTCTTCACCGACTCCGCGGACGGGCGACCCGGTCCCTGTTCTGGCCGTCCTTCATCGGCTCGGCCCTGATCGTGCTGTCCGACCCCGTGTCGTTCTGGGCGTTCCTCGGTGACTGGTCGCGCTCCATCCCCGCGCCCACCCCGCGCCGCCGGGTGGTCGGCGCCGTGTTCCTCTCCCAGGTCGCGACCCTGCTGCCGTTCCTCTTCGGCCTGTCGACCGCGAGCGTCATCGCGACCCAGGCCCCCGAGTACGTCGATCCCGCCGCCCCCGACTTCGTGGGCGGGCTGCCGGCGATTTCGCCGGCCTGGTTCTTCCTGCCGGTGTGCCTGCTGGCCCTGATCGGCGGCATGTCGACCGGCACGACGTCGTTGTACGGCACGGGCCTGGACTTCTCGCCGGTGTTCCCGCGGCTGTCGCGCGTGCGGGCGACCCTGCTGGTCGGCGCGGTGTCGATCGCGTTCATTGTCGCCGGCCGCTTCGGCCTGGACCTCGTCCGGTCGATCTCCACGTTCGCCACGGTGATCATCACCTGTACGACGCCCTGGATGGTCGTGATGAATGCTCGGCTTTCACACCCGGCGCGGCTGGTACGACCCGGAGGCGCTCCAGGTCTTCAACCGCCGTCAGCGCGGCAGCCGTTACTGGTTCGCGCACGGCTGGAACTGGCGCGGCACGACCGCCTGGTGGGTGTCCGCCGTCGTGGCGTGCTGTTCACCGACGTCCCGGGACACTTCGTCGGTCCGCTCGGCGATCTGGCGAACGGCGTCGACATCGGCCTGTCCCTGTCGCTGGGCGTCGCCGCCGTGCTGTACCTGGCCCTGCTGCGGCTGTTCCCGGAGCCCCGCGCGGTGTACGGGCCCGACGGGCCGCGGCCGGCCAGGGCCGTGGAGGTGCCGGTGCCGCCGATCACCGGAAACCGGCACGGGAGTTGGCGAGGGGCCGTTGTCGGACCCCCCGGCTACCTTGCGGACATGACTCATTTCGTGTTGGTGGCGGGGTCGTGGCTCGGTGCGTGGGCGTGGGACGAGGTGGCGGCCGAGCTGCGCGCCGCGGGGGACGACGCCCATCCGCTGACGCTCTCCGGGCTCGCCGAGAAGCAGGGGGTCCCGGCGGGACTGGAGACGCACGTCCGGGACGTCGTCGACGAGGTCGGGCGGCTCGGTCTGCGGGACGTCGTGCTGGTCGGGCACAGCTACTCCGGGATCCCGGTCGCACTGGCCGCGGAGCGGATCGGTGACCGGCTGCGCCGGATGGTGCTGGTCGACGCGAACGTGCCGGTCGACGGGGAATCGTTCCTGTCGGGCTGGCCGAGCGGTCCCGTGCGGGAGGCGATCGCCGCCCACGACGGCTTCTGGCCCCCGCTCGCCGCGGACGACTTCGCGGGCCAGGGCCTGACGGATGAGCAGATCCGCCGGATCGTCGACGGCGCGACCCCGCACCCGGGCGCCACCCTCGTCGAGGCGGCGGCGGTGCAGGGCTCACCGGCCGACCTGCCGACGACGTACGTCAAGTGCCTGCTGGACGGCGACGAGCCGATGCCCGCCGTGGCGCCGCTGCTCGCCGGCGACCGCTGGGAGCTGGTGCGGATGGACACCGGGCACTGGCCGATGTTCTCGCGGCCCCGCGAACTGGCCCGGATCCTGCGGGAGTCGGCCGCGGGCCGCTGAGCGCGCTACCGGCCGGTAGGGTCGCCTGCGGCACGGGCTCGACGACGCGACGACGAGGGGCGGCAGGGACGGATGGCGAAGCACTGGGCGGACTTCCAGTACGAGATCTACCTGAACGGCATGACGGGCGCGGTCCCCCGGCTGCCCACCGACCTGACCCGGCTGGAGGAGCTGACCGAGCAGCGGCTCGGGCCGGGACCGGTCGGGTACGTTGCGGGCAGCGCGGGCGACGGCAGTACGGCCCTCGCCAACCGGGCGGCCCTGAGGCGCCGCCGGATCGTCCCGCGGATGCTGCGGGACGTGGCCGAGCGGGATCTGTCGGTCGAGGTGCTGGGCCGCTCGCTGCCCGCCCCGCTGGCCCTGGCCCCGGTCGGCGTGCTGTCGATCATGCATCCGGAGGCCGAGCGGGCGGCGGCCCGCGCGGCGGCCGCGCAGGGGGTGCCGTTCGTGCTGTCGTCGGCGTCCAGCACGCCGATCGAGCAGGTGGCGGAGGCGATGGGCGACGCCGAGCGCTGGTTCCAGCTGTACTGGTCCAAGGACCGCGAGGTGACCCGCAGCTTCCTGGGCCGGGCGAGGGCGGCCGGCTTCACGGTGCTCGTCGTCACCCTCGACACCCCGCTGCTGGCGTGGCGGCCGCGCGACCTCGACCAGGCGTACCTGCCGTTCCTGCACGGCGTGGGCACCGCCAACTACTTCACCGACCCGGCCTTCCGGGCGGGCCTGGCCAAGCCGGTGCACGAGGACCCGAACGCGGCCGTGCTGCACTTCGTGAGCCTGTTCGCGGACCCGGGCAAGACCTGGCCGGACCTGGCGTTCCTGCGGGAGCAGTGGGACGGGCCGATCGTCCTGAAGGGCGTGCTGCACCCGGACGACGCCCTGCTGGCGGCGGACGCCGGGGTGGACGGCGTGGTGGTCTCCAACCACGGCGGCCGTCAGGTGGCCGGCGCGATCGCGGCCGCCGACGCGCTGCCCCGCGTCGCGTCGGCGGTCGGCGACCGGCTGACGGTGCTGTTCGACAGCGGGGTGCGCACCGGCGACGACGTCTTCAAGGCGCTCGCCCTCGGCGCCCGCGCGGTGCTGCTGGGACGGCCGTACGTCTACGGCCTCGGCCTGGACGGACAGGCCGGCGTCGAGCACGTGATCCGCTGCCTGCTCGCCGAACTCGACCTCACGCTGGCCCTCTCCGGCCACGCCACCCCGGCCACCGCCGGCCCGGACGACCTCGTCGAGGACGCCGGATGACGGCCCGCCCGAGGGGCCGTCGGTGCGTCACGCGCTGCGGTCGGCCAGGTCGACGGGCTGTGCCGGCAGGGTCTCCCTGCCGGTGATCTCCAGGGAGCCGGGGCTGGCCGTGACGGCGTCGGTCAGCCAGCGTTGCCCGGTGGAGTGGTCGCGGACCTTGACGACGACGTCGGCGCCCGGGTCCTCGCCGGTGGAGGCGAGGGCGAGCGTCTCGTCCCAGCGGGGCAACAGCTCCCCCTGCACGGTGAGGTCGTAGCGGACGTCGGCGGCGCGGGCGTCACCGGCCTCGGCGCACGCGCCGAGGATGACCACACCGGCGTCCGCGTGCGAGTCCACGCACAGCTCGGGATCGGCGGCGCTGCGCAGTTGCCCGTCGTTCCCGTACGACCACCGCTGGGTCGCCTCGGAGGTGCAGGCCGCCAGTTCGAGGGCAGCGCCCGCCGTCACCTCGTCCCGGATGTCCAGGCACAGGTCGGCGGCGGCGTTGCGCAGCCTGGCCCGGCTCGGCGCGGTCGGCAGCTGGGCGGTGTCCGGGACCGAGGGCGTCACGGTGGGCGCGGACCGGGAGTCGGTGCCGGAGGCCGCGCCGCCGCCCGTGGCGCTGGTGGAGGCGGCCGGGCCGGCGCCGCCGTCGTCCGACCACGTGCCGGTGGCGAGCAGGGTGGTGAGCAGTCCGGCCGAGGCGAGGCCGACGCCCGTCATCAGCGCCCGCGGCGAGGGGCCGCCCGGTCCGCGCCGGCGCGCGGACGGTATGCGGTCGAGCAGGGTGGCACGACGGCTCCCGCGCGACCGCCCGCCGCGGTGCCGGGCGGAACCCCTGAGGCGTACGGACTGCCCGTCGGCGCGGCCGGGACGTGACTCGGCGTAGCGGCGGGCGCCCCAGCCGAGCACCGCCTCGGCCAGCAGCACGCCCAAGTCGCCTTCGAAATGGCCGAGTTGCTCCGCAGCGGACCGGCAGTAGCGGCAGGCGTCCAGGTGCTGGCGGACGTCCGGCAGGAGGTCGCCGCCGCGGCGCATGGGGACGTCGAGGAGCCGGTTGTGGAAGCGGCAGTCCTTGCTGGGCGCGAGTTCCCGGTGGGCGCGCACACAGCCCTCGCGGAGCTTCTCCCGGGCCTGCTCGTGCGCGGCGGCGACCATGTCGGTGTCCATGCCGAGCAGGCCCGCGGCCACGGTGATCGGTTCGGCCTCGACCTCGACGTGCCACAGGACGCAGCGGGCCACCGGGGGCAGTCCGTGGAAGGCGCGTTCGGTGAGCACCCGGTTCTCCGGGGTCATGGACTTGGCGGCGCGCATCCCGCGGGCGCCGGCCGGCTTGCGCAGGTCGGGCAGGACACCGGACAGCCCCTCGTCGGCGGCCCACAGCCGGATCGTGTCCCGCACGGTCACCAGCAGCCGGGGGCGCAGCGCGGTGCCCGGCTCGCCCAGTTTCAGCCGGTCGAAAACCTGGTGGAACGCGGCCGTGGTGACCATGGAGGCGACGTCCGTGGAGGAGGCCAGGCAGATCACCGCGTACGCGTGCACCGGTTGCCAGTGCCGCGCGATCAGCAGCGCGGTGGACTGGCCGACTTCGCTGTCCGTGCCGCCGCGCACTCCCGCGGCGAGGGACTCGTCGGATTCTCCGGGTCCCCCGCCGGGCGGGGGATAGGGAGGGCGAGGGGGAGGGGGGGTGAGCACTGAGCGGCTTCCTTTGGTACGTACCTGTTCGGCGCGGCGGGGAGCGCGCGTTCGCCTCCGCCGGCGAAACGCGGGGCATACCCGCCCCGGCCCCCCGCACGAGTGGTTCACCCTCGCACAACCGAGTCGCACGCAACAAGCCGCCGGAGATTCCCGGCCACTGTTGAAAGAATGTCGATAAGGGGGCGTCGATTTCGCCGCCCGAATTCCGTTGTTCGGGACGTCCCGCATTTCTCTCGGATGTGATGTCGTCATGTTCGTCCGGCGCCGCTTTTCGCCCGCCTGCGCGTGGTTCCCGCGCCCCGTGTGAAAGACGTGCACGCGTCGGCGTGACACACACGTTCCCGGCGCGCGGCGAGCCGTAGTGGACTGGGGTGGGCCCCTCCTCCAGGGCCCCGCGCGGGAGAGCGACTCTCCTGCGCGAAACGGCCGCCGGCCCTGTTCCTCCCGCCCCTCGGCCGGCGGCCCCGGAGAGCCTCGCCGTCCGGTGCGCTCAGATCTGCCAGGACCGCAGCCGGTCGGCGGCGCCGTACACGTCGGTCTTTCCGTCGATCAGGTCCCGGGCCAGGTCGACGAGGGCCCCGTAGGGCGGATCGATGCCGACGCCGCTGACGAACATGTAGGCCACCGCCGTGGCGCAGGCGAAGCGGGCGTTGGCCGAGGGCAGGGGCTTGAGCAGCGCGAGGGTGTGCAGCAGCGCGGCGGCCCGCCAGGCCGGGTCGGAGTCGACGCCGAGGCGGGGCGGGTCGACACGGTGCCGGGCGACGGCGGCGACCAGAGCGGAGAAGTCGTTGATGGTCGGCTGGTCCGGCAGGACCTCTTCGTGGCGCTGGAGCAGCCAGGGCACGTCGATGTGGATGACGGGCGTCATCGGTCAGGCGACCCGCCCCTCACCCTTGACGGGCGCCTCGTCGTCCGGGAAGGCGGCCGCGAACTCGTCGGCGTGCGACGCGAAGAACCGGCGGAACGCCTCCGCTCCCTCCTGCAGCGCCCGGTGGCGCGCGATGTCGGCGGCGGCGGCCTCCCGCACGAGCGCCTTCATCGACGTACCGCGCTCCTTGGCGATCTGCCGCAGGTCCTCCAGCTCGCGATCGCTGAATTCCACATTGAGGGCTGGCATGCCTTCACGGTACCGCGCGGGTACTTACTCGTAAATATCCCCAGGTCAAGGTGACGGTGTGGCGGTACCGGACGGTGTCCGAGCGGTCACGTCGCCGATCGCTTCGCGACAGAATCGGACACCGTCCGGTCCAGGACGGTCTAACCCTGGTCCGCGACGAACGACGCCATCCGGGTCAGGGCGGAGTTCCAGTTGATGGTGTGCTCGTTCGTCGACCAGGACTGGATGTCGTCGATGTAGCAGAACTGGCCGACACAGCCCTGGAGTCTGCTCTGCGCCAGAGGGTCCTGGATGCTCGAGTTGGGACCGCCGGCCAACGTGCCCTTCGGCGGGTTCGGCTGGCTCGGGTCGAGCTGGTGGGCGTACCAGCGGGCGTGCTGGTTGCGGGAGTGGACCTCGCCGTAGCCGGTCACGTACGAGATGTTCAGCGCGTTGCGGCCGAGGACGTAGTCCATGCTCTGCACCGCGCCGTCCCGGTACTTCGAGGCGCCGGTGATGTCGTACGCGGTGGCGATCACGACCGCGTTGTGGAGGACCTGGTGGTTGGATCCCCAGTCGTAGACGTTGCCCGCGGGGGCGTAGGGCATGCCGTACGGGTGGGACGCGAGGGTCGCCAGGTAGCGGTCCGCGCCCTTGACGACCGACTGGCGCACCTTGTCCCGGCCGGGCAGCCTGCTCGGCACGGTGGCCAGGTCCAGCCGGGCCGCGGCCGCCGTCCTGGCCCAGTCGTAGCCGACGGGGACGAAGACGTCGGCGGTGTGCACCGGAGAGCCGAGGACGTGGTCCGCGAACGCCTTCTCACCCGTGCTCAGGTACAGCTCCGCCGCCGCCCAGTAGAACTCGTCGGTGACGTCGTTGTCGGCGTACGCCCCACCGCCGACGCCGTCGCTCTCCGAGGCGTACAGGTCGGGGTGGGCGAGCGCCGCCGACCAGGCCTTGCGAGCGGCGCTCAGCGCCTTCGCCGCGAAGCCCGCGTCGTACGGCCGGTACAGGCGCGCCGCCTGCGCGGCCGTCGCCGCCAGGTTGAGGGTCGCCGCGGTGGACGGCGGGTGCAGTTCGCGCTTCTGCGGGTCGTCGCTCGGCAGCAGGGGCAGCCCCGTCCACTGCTCGTCGTGGATCTTGTGGTGCGCCATGCCGGCCAGCGGCTGTCCCGCCGGCACCTGCATCTTCAGCAGGAACTCCAGCTCCCAGCGGACCTCGTCCAGCAGGTCCGGCACCTTGTTGCCGCTCTCCGGGATGGCGAGTGTTCCGTCGCCCAGCTTCTCCGCCTGGCCGGTGCGGGCCAGCAGTTCGCGTTCGTACGTGCTGAGCAGCTCCCACACCGAGATGCCGCCGTTGACGACGTACTTGCCGTGGTCGCCGGCGTCGTACCAGCCGCCGCTGACGTCCAGGGTGTAGGCGCACACACCGGGCTGGCAGGGGACGGCGGTGTCACCCTGGTTGGGGGCGACGCCGACGTGACCGGCGGCCCTGCCGTAGCCGGGGCGCAGGTCGTCGCGGATCGCGACGCCGCTGCGCTGCGTGTAGTAGTACTTGGCCGCATCCAGGCGCAGTCGCTCGTAGGCGGCCGTGCCGATGTCGAAGGGGCGGCTGGTCTCGCCGTCGGCGACCAGCGTGAGGCCGGTGCCGCGGGTGCGGTAGGCGCCGAAGTCGATGGAGTGGACGTTCTGCCCGGAGGAGGCGTCGACTCCGCGCGGCACGGTCCAGCCCCGCGCGACCCTCGCGCCGGCGGCGCTCCTCAGCTCCCAGGGCAGCCGCCCCGTGGCGTCGGTGACGAGGGTGGCGTTCTTGGGCCCGGCGGGCAGGTAGGCGACCTGGTTGACGCGGACCCGCGGCCCGGTGTCCGGCTCGTACACCTCCGGCGGCACCCCGCCCAGCAGGGACACGTCGTCGAGGCAGAACCGCCAGGGGTCCGCGCTGCCGCCGACCTGGAAGGCGACCTGGCCCTGCGTGGAGTCGACCGGCGAGGTGAAGGTGTAGGAGTACGAGTCCGCCGACTCCCCCAGGACGGGGGTCGCCTCCTGCCACGTCTCGTACGGCGAGACCGACTGGCCCACGATCGCCCGCACCGCGTGCCCCTCGGGCACACCGGACGCCTTGAAGGAGAACCGGTAGGTCTCCCCCTTGACCAGGGTGATGCCGTCCTGGCCGACGGCGGAGTCCCAGCGGTTGACGGTGCCGCCCGGCACGTCCGCGCACAGCCGGCCCTCGGCCGCGCCGGCGCCGACGTTGCTGGTCCACCAGCCGTCGGTGGTCGTGTCGAAAGTGCCGTTCCTGACCTGCTCGGTCTCCTCGGCCCCGGCCTGCTGCGCGGGCAGGGCGGTGAGCGCCGTGCCCAGCAGGGCCGCCAGGGGCAGCAGGGTGGTTCTGCGTCGTTTCACTGTCGCAACTCCTGGGCTCCTCGGGGGAGCGCACATTATGGGAGCGCTCCCAAAGACGGTCGCAGGACATGCTTGTTGCAGTCATGACACCCCGTCAACGGTCCGGACGGAACGGCTTGCGCCGCTCCCCCGCCCGGACCGTCGCGACGCGAGCGCCCCGAGACCCCACCGCCCGCGGGCTACGCCTCCAGCCTGCTGATCCGCAGGGCTCCGCGGACCTCACCCGGGTGACCGCTGGTCAGGGTGAGCCGCAGCCGGGACCCGCGGACGGCGTCGAAGGTGATCACGGTGGGCTCGTCCGAGGCCTCCGCCCAGTCGACGGCCGCCCCGGTGACCGGCGCGTACCGCTCGCCGTCCCAGACCGCGACCTCGACCGCCGCGGGCAGGCTGTGCGTGTCGCCGACGGTGAACGACACCTCCACCCGGTCGAGGGTCCGCGTCCGCCCCCAGTCCACCGACACCCAGTCGCGCGCCCGCGCCTGGCTGAAGGCGGGCAGCAGGGCGGTGGCCGCCTTGACGAACGCGTTGGACCAGCCGGTGGCCGGGTCGCCGTCCAGCATGGCGGCGGGCAGGGTGTCGGGGCGGCCGGAATAGCTGGCGTCCGCGTGGGGGACGTCGTGGGGCGCCGGACGGTCGGGCGCGAAGGCCGCCGCCGCCGTGGTCGCCACCTGGCGGGCCCGCGCGGTGCGCACGGTGGTGGACCCCCTGCGCAGGCCGTCCGCGCGCGCGGTCACCTTGAGCACGCCCGCCTCGGTGCCGGCGCGCACGATGGCGAGCGCCTTGCCGCAGAAGGCCGTCCGGGTGCTGGCCTGGTAGCGCTCGGCGCTCTCCTGCCGTCCGTTGTCGAGCCCGGCGAGGGAGCCGCCGCTCACCTCGAACGAGAGGAGGTGCTCGGCGTCGGGCACGACGACCCCGCGCGCGTCGACGACCTCGGCGGTGACGAAGACGAGCGAACGGCCGTCGGCCGGGAGGGAGGTGCGGTCCGGGGTGAGGCGGACGGCGTGCGGGGCTCCGGCGGTGCGCAGGACGTCGGTGGCGACCGTTCTGCCGTCCCGGCGGGCCACCGCCTCCAGCACGCCCGGCTCGTACGGCACCTTCCAGGTCAGGTGCAGCTTGCCCGCGCTGCCGTTGGGGCTGGTGTAGCTCCCGGGGTAGGGGCCGTCGGTGAAGGTCTTGTCGTCGCCGGTGGCCTCGGTGGTCTCCAGGTACTCCCGGCCGTCGAGGGTCTTCTTGGTGTCGAACCGCCGCACGCCCAGGGACCGCCCGTTGAGGAACAGCTCGACGGTGTCGACGTTGGAGTACGCCCACACCTCGACCGTGTCGCCCTTCTCGTGGTTCCAGGTCATCGGCAGCAGATGGACCATGGGCTCGCTGGTCCACTGGCTCTGGAACAGGTAGTACATGTCCTTCGGGAAACCGGCGGTGTCGACCGCGCCGAAGAAGGACGCCTTGACCGGGAAGACGTCGTACGGCGTGGGCTCCCCGATGTAGTCGATGCCCGACCACAGGAACTGTCCGGCGAACCATGCGCGGTCCCGGTCCTTCTTGTGGCCGTACTCGCCGCTCATGGTCCAGGAGGCGAGGTTGTTGTCGTACGAGGAGGTCGCGCGCCTGCCGGGGGTGTGGTTCTCACCGGTGTTGAGGCGCTCGGGCTCCTGGTACGTCCCGCGGGTCGAGGTCTCCGAGGACGACTCCGACTCGAAGAGGAAGAGGTGGGGGTAGGCCGCGTGCAGCTCGTCCACCGACCTGGCGGTGTTGTAGTTGAGGCCGAGCCCGTCGAGCTTGGCCAGCATCAGGTCGGCGGCGGACCCCTTCGCCGGGAGGCGGCGGTACTTGTCGGAGCCGATGACCAGCGGGCGGGTGTCGTCCGCGGCCCTGATCGCGGAGATGATCCGGTCGGCCATGGCGAGGCCGGCGGTGGAGGTGGAGTCCGGGACCTCGTTGCCGATGGACCACATCAGCACGGCGGGTGAGTTGCGGGCCGCGAGCACCATCTCGGTGGTGTCCCTCTCGCACCACTCGTCGAAGAACCGTCCGTAGTCGTACCGGTTCTTGCCGGTGCGCCAGCAGTCGAACGCCTCCACCAGCATCACGATGCCCAGCTCCTCGCAGACCTGGATCACCTCGGGCGCGGGCGGGTTGTGGGAGGTGCGCAGGGCGTTGACGCCCATCGACCGCATGATGGTCATCTGCCGCCGTATCGCGTCCAGGCTGACCGCCGCGCCGAGCGCGCCCAGGTCGTGGTGCAGGTCGACGCCCCTGATCTTGTGGTGGGTGCCGTTGAGGAAGAAGCCCTCGTCGGGGTCGAAGCGGAAGGTGCGGACGCCGAAGACGGTGCGGTGGGTGTCGGTGGTCCGGCCGCCGACGCGCAGCTCGGTGTGCAGGGTGTAGCGGTGCGGGGCGTCGACGTCCCACCTCCGCGGCCGCTTCAGGGTGAGTTCGTGCGTCTCGGTCGCCGTCCCGGTGACGGGGACCGTGGAGGACGTACGCGCCACCGTCCGGCCCGAGGGATCGGCGATCCGCGAGACCACCTCGACGTCCGCGCCCGCACCCGACGCGTTCACCACGGACGTCTCGACCCGGACGACGGCCCGCTCGGCGGAGACCTCGGGTGTGGTGACGTACGTGCCCCAGCGCGCCACGTGCACCGGTTCGGTGACGACGAGGCGGGCCTCCCGGTAGATGCCGCTGCCGGAGTACCAGCGGCTGCTCGGGAGGCGGTTGTGCACCTTGACCGCGAGCACGTTCTCGGTGGTGCCGTCGGTGTGCACCAGGTCGGTGAGGTCGAAGGCGAAGCCGGTGTAGCCGTAGGGGTGCCGGCCGACCTCGGTGCCGTTGCAGTGGACGTACGCGTCCATGTAGACACCGTCGAACTCGACCGAGATCCGCTTCCCGGCGAGGGCGGGCGGCAGGGTGAAGGCCAGGCGGTACCAGCCGAGGCCGCCGGGGAGGAACCCGGTGCCGCTGGTGGTGCCGAGCCCGGTGGTGGGGGTCTGCTCGATGCTCCAGTCGTGCGGGACCGCGACCTCACGCCAGGCGGAGTCGTCGTGACCGGGCGCGGCCGCGTCGGCGTACTGACCGGTCGGGTCGGTGATCCCGCCCGCGTTGACCAGCGCGAAGCGCCAGCCGTCGCGCAGCGCGACCGTACGGCGGCCCGGGGCGCCCGCGGCGATGTCGGCGGCCTGGGCCGCCGGGGTGGCGAGGAGTGCCCCGGCGGCCGGTGCGGCCGCGGAGGCGAGCAGGACAGACCGGCGAGTGACCGTCATGGCGGCTCTCCCTCATCAGGAACCAGAAGTACTCACAACTGATCGTCAGCAAACAGAATCTGACGTCGTGCCACTCCTGCCCGTCAAGGGTGCGTCGCGCCCTTCGGCCACCCGCACCCCGCCCATCCCACTTCGTCCGGGTCTCTCCCCCGATCGCCCGACGGGAGGGCCGGACGGGGTTGACCTCCGCTCCGGAGCCGCACGCACTAAGGTGGAACTCACGTGACCTGCCTGTTCACTGTGAGTGTCCGCGATGGAGTGGGGACGATGAGCCCGGACAACCCGTTCGACGACGCCTCGACGGCGCGGGCGGTCATCCACGAGGACGGCACGCTGACCCGGTGGAGCGAGGGCGCGCGCCACCTGCTGGGCTACGACTCCGCCGAGGTCGTCGGCCTGCCGGCCGCCGCTCTGCTGGCCGACGGCGGCGGGCGGCTCCCCGCCCCCGGCGAGAACCGCTGGAGCGGCACCCTCGCGCTGCGCCACCGCGACGGCCACACGGTCTCCGTGTGGGTGCTCGCCCACCGCAGACCGCCCGAGGACGGCGGGCCGGTCACCTGGCTCGCCGTGACCCCCCTGGTCAGCGGTTTCCCGGCGCCCGAGGACGACGAGCTGATACGGGCGGCCCTCACCCAGTCACCGTGCGCCACGATGATCTTCGACGACCGGCTGCGGCTGCGCGGGGTCAACGACGCCATGGCCCACCTGCTGCAACTGCCCTCCGCCCGCATCCGCGGCCTGCGCGCCAGCGACGTCGGCGCCCGGCCGCAGAACACGGAGATCGAGACGCACATGCGCCGGGTCCTCGCCACCGGCCAGGGCGAGGAGATGCAGACCGTCATGAAGGCCAGGGGCGAGGAGCGGGCGCACGCCTGGCTGGCCCGGGTCGCGCCGCTCACCGACCCGTCCGGCCGGGTCCGGGGCGTCTGCGTGACCGCCCACGACTTCACCGAGCACGTCCTCGCCAAGGAGCGGCTCCAGCTGGTCAACGAGGCGAGCGTGCGCATCGGCAGCACCCTCGACATCACACGGACGGCCCAGGAACTGGCCGAGGTGTGCGTGCCGACGCTGGCCGACTTCGTCAGCGTCGAGCTGCTCGACCCGCAGGAGCACGGCGGTGAGGCCGCCGGCCCGCTGACCGCACCCGTCCACCTGCGGCGGGTGGCCCACCACTCGGTCAACCCGGGCGCCCCGGAGGCCGTGGTCGAGCTGGGCCAGGCGGACGCCTACCCCGAGGTTTCCCCGCAGGCCACCTCCCTGCTCGCGGGCCGCACCATCGTGGCCCCGGTGCCGTCCGGCGACCTCGACCCCTGGCGCGCCTGGGACGAACGGCGGGTACGACGGGTGGAGGAGTACGGCGTCCACTCCACGATGTCCGTGCCGCTCCAGGCCCGCGGTGCCACCCTCGGGGTCGTCGTGTTCTCCCGCTCCCGGCGGCCGGAGCCCTTCTCGCCCGACGACGTGCTGCTGGCCGAGGAGGTCACCGCCCGCGCCGCGGTCTGCATCGACAACGCCCGCCGCTACTCCCGGGAGCGCGAGACCGCCCTGGCGCTCCAGCGCAGCCTGCTCCCCCGCAGCCTGCCGCGGACCGCCGCCGTCGACGCCGCCTCCCGGTACCTGCCGGCGGCCCGGGTGGGCGTGGGCGGCGACTGGTTCGACGTGATACCGCTGTCCGGGATGCGGGTCGCGATGGTGGTGGGGGACGTCGTCGGGCACGGCATCCAGGCCTCGGCCACCATGGGCCGGCTGCGCACCGCCGTGCGCACCCTCGCCGACATCGACCTCGCCCCCGACGAGCTGCTCACCCACCTCGACGACCTGGTCGTGCGGCTGTCGGAGGAGGCGGGCGGCGACGGCAGCAGTCCCGGCGAGGTCGGCGCGACGTGCCTGTACGCGGTGTACGACCCGGTGTCGCGGCGCTGCACCCTGGCCCGGGCCGGGCACCCGCCGCCCCTGCTGCTGGCGCCCGGCGGCACACCACGCCCGGTCGACCTGCCCGCCGGTCCCCCGCTGGGCCTGGGCGGTCTGCCCTTCGAGTCGGCCGAGCTGGAGCTCGCCGAGGGCTCGGTGCTCGCCTTCTACACCGACGGTCTGATCGCGTCCCGGACACAGGACGCGGACACCGGTCACCGGATGCTGAGCGACGCGCTGGCCGCGTACGCGGACTCCCTCGACGAGACCTGCGACCAGGTCCTGCACGCGCTGCTCCCCCAGGGGGGCGCCTCCGACGACGTGGCCCTGCTGCTGGCCCGCACCCGGGGGCTGCCCGCCTCGCAGGTCGCGACCTGGGACATCCCCGCCGACCCCGCGCTCGTCGCGCCGGTCCGCAAGCAGGTCGTCCAGCAGCTGGAGCGCTGGAACCTGGTCGAGGCGTCCTTCACAGCCGAGCTCGTGGTGAGCGAGCTGGTCACCAACGCCATCCGGTACGGCGCCCGCCCCATCCGGCTCCGGCTGATCCACGACGACACCACCCTGATCTGCGAGGTCTTCGACACCAGTCACACCGCCCCGCACCTGCGCCGGGCGAAGACCTGGGACGAGGGCGGCCGGGGGCTGCTGCTGGTCGCCCAGCTCACCCAGCGGTGGGGCAGCCGGCACACGACCGACGGGAAGACGATCTGGGCGGAGCTGGGGCTGCTCGAGCAGGAGTGAGCGTCCTTCGCCGGGGGCGGGCGCCGGTCGGCAGGCGGGTGACGCCGGTGGCCGCCGGCCCGGCGCACCGACCGGGCTCTTCGGCGCCCTCGCCGGTACCGGGCCCGGGTCAGCGGCGCGCGCCGTCGCGACCGCCGTATCCGGAACCGTGTCCCGATCCGCCGCCCGCGCCCGACGAGCCGTCCCAGGAGCAGGCGTACGGGTTGTCGTACGAGCAGGTGGTGGTGGAGGAGCCCGGCACGGAGGTCGTCGCCGTCGGCCGCGGGGTCGTCGGGGTGGCGGTCGGCGTCGGAGTGGGCGCGGGGGTCTTCGCGTACGTGGGCGCGGGCGTGGGCTCCGTGGTGACGTCGGCGCCCCAGTTGACGACCTGGAGCTGGGGGTCGGGCTGCGAGGTGTCGATCACCCAGCGCTGCACCGCGCCGTCGTCGCGGTTCTTCAGGACGACGGCGCCCGAACCGTCGGTGGCGGCGGGCGCGAGAGCGAGGTTCTGGTTGCCGCGCGGGACGAGCGTGCCCTGGAGGGTGAAGTCGTAGCGGACGTTCGTGGCGCCCTCCGTGCAGGGGGCCAGCCGCACCGAGTAGCCGAGCCGCGAGTCGAGGCACAGGTCGGGGTTGTCGGCGTTGCGCAGCAGCCCGTCCGGCTCGTACGACCACTGCTGCCCGGCCGCGGAGGAGCAGGCGGCGAGCTGGGACTCGGCACCCTGGACGGCCTTGCCGCCGGCGATCCCGACGCACAGCCCCGAGGCGACGTTGTGCAGGCGGCCGCGCAGGGTGCCCTGGGCCTTCTCGTCCGCGCCGATCAGGGACGGCGCGCCGGTCGCCGTGTCCGTGGCCGGGCCCGGCTTCTGCCCGGCCTTCTCGCCGGCGCCCGGTGCGGCCCCGTCGTCGGCGCCGAGGACGGACCAGACGACGAGCGGGAGGACGATCAGCCCGCTGACGGTGAGGACGGCGGCGGCGCCGCGGCGGCGGGAGCGCCGGGCCGCCTTCCGGGCGAGGCGCGACCGGGGGCGGGGGGCGGTGGTGGCGTGAGGACCGGTGGTGGCGTGAGGACCGGTGGCGGGGTGGCCGTCGGGGGCGGGCAGCGGTCCGAGGCCGGTGGCCGCTTCGGCGCCGGGGCCCGAGTCCGTGCCGGGAGGTGGGGCCGCCCCGGTGCCGGGTGCGGTCGGCGGGGCCTCGGCCGCGAACGGCTCGTCGGTGAACGCCTCGCCCGCCATCACCGGGCGCGGCACCTCGGGCTCGTGGGCGGGCGCTTCGGAACCGCCCATTCTGACCGCCAAGTACGCCGCGGCGCCCCAGCCCAGCACGCCCTCGGCGAGCGCGGCGCCGAAGTGCGCGTCGAACTGGCTCAACTGGTCGGCGGTGTGCGCGCAGTGACGGCACCGGTCCAGGTGGGCGCGGAGATCGGGGTCGACGTCGACACCGCCGCGGCGGCAGGTGACGTCGAGGAGCCGGTCGTAGCGGTGGCACTCCTCGTCGACGGCGAGTTCGCGGTGGAGCTGCAGGCACTCCTCGCGCAGCCGTTCGCGGGCGCGGCGCAGTTCGACGCGGGCGCCCTCCTCCTCCAGGCCGAGCAGGCCGGCCGGGACCGCGAGGGGTTCGGCCTCGACGTCGGTGTGCCACAGCAGGCAGCGGGCGTTCTGGGGGAGCCGCTGGAACGCCCGGGACAGCAGCCGCCGGTGCGGGGGCGGGAGCAGCCGGGCGGCCAGGCGCTCGGTGTCGCCCTCGGTGGAGCGCAGCTCGGGGTGGAGCAGGTCCCGGCGGCCGTCGGAGTCCCACTCCGCGGCGATCCGGCGCACGGTGACCAGCAGATGGGGGCGCCAGGCGGCGGTCGGCCCGTTCTGCCGCAGGGTCTCCCCGAAGAGCCGGGTGAACGCCGCCGTGGTGAGCATCCCGGCCGCACGCTCCCCGTCGGCGCACAGCCGCGCGTAGGCGAAGGCCGCCTCCCAGTGCCGGTCCAGCAGTTCACCGACGGGGTGCAGCGCGGGCGACGCTCCCGTCCAGTTCTTCAGCTCGGCGCTGAGCTGCTGGTCCGTCACCTCGAAGCGGCGCGCCGAAGGGGAATTCGACAGGCCTGCGTCTTTCACGGCTGCATTCCTCCCGGGGACATGCGGCATTGCGTCCATTCCAGCGGGTATGTGTCCCCGGCGTCTGGGCGACGGGGATCCTTTCGCACAGGGTTCGGCACCTACGTCCGTACGGCGCGGCTCTTTTGAAGCGTGGGGGGTTTGCGGACGGGTGATGCCTCGTGCGCACAGAAGAGAAAATCTTGTCCGTGCGCCGACAAGGCACACCTTCGCACAGGCGGACCAGGCGGAACAAGCGGTCCCCCGGTTTCGTGCTTTACGAACTCATGACGTGGCTTTGACGACATGTCAACAGGGAGCCCCATGGGTTCGTCACGGGTTCTCCCTTCGGGACGGTCCCTGTATTGGTGTCCCTTTTCGGGGGGCAATTGCGGCGCGCATTCCGTCCCGGTACGCGCCGGGCGGCATCCCGTAGCGGGCCCTGAACACCCGTGAGAAGTGGACGGTGCCGGCGCACCCGGCTCGTCAGTGGCCGGCGATCGGGTGCGGGGTGTAGGGCCGCTCCAGCTCCTCCAGTTCCCTGTCGCTGAGCGTGAGGCCGACGGCCGCCACCGCGTCCTCGAGGTGCCGGGGCTTCGACGCGCCGATGATCGGGGCCGTCACCGTGTCCTGGTGCAGCAGCCAGGCCAGGGCCACCTGGGCGCGGGGGACACCGCGGTCGTCCGCGATGCGGGTGACGGCCTCGACGACGGTGCGGTCGCTCTCCAGGTAGAGGCGGCTGCCGAAGTCGTCCTGGGCGCTGCGCCCGGTGACGGTGCCCCAGTCGCGGGTGAGGCGGCCGCGGGCCAGAGGGCTCCAGGGCAGGACGCCGACGCCCTGGTCGGCGCAGAACGGGAGCATCTCGCGTTCCTCCTCGCGGTAGAGGAGGTTGTAGTGGTTCTGCATGGACACGAACCTGGTCCAGCCGTGCCGCTCGGCGGCGTACTGCATCTTGGCGAACTGCCAGGCGTACATCGAACTCGCCCCGATGTAACGCACCTTGCCCGCCTTCACGAGGTCGTGCAGTGCCTCCATCGTCTCCTCGACCGGGGTGTGCGGGTCGAAGCGGTGGATCTGGTAGAGGTCGACGTGGTCGGTGCCGAGGCGGGCGAGGCTGTGGTCGATCTCGGCGAGGATCGCCTTGCGGGACAGTCCGCCGCCGTTGGGACCGGGCCGCATCCGGCCGTGCACCTTCGTGGCCAGCACGATCTCGTCGCGGCGGGCGAAGTCGCGCAGCGCCTTGCCGACGATCTCCTCACTGGTGCCGTCGGAGTAGACGTTGGCGGTGTCGAAGAAGTTGACGCCGGCGTCCAGCGCCTGCCGGATGAGCGGACGTGACGCCTCCTCGTCGAGGGTCCACTCGTGCACGCCCCGGTCGGGAAGGCCGTAGGTCATGCAGCCCAGACAGATCCGCGACACGTCCAGACCCGTCGAGCCGAGCTTCACGTACTGCATCGTCGCCGCTCCTGACGTCGGTGTGGGGTACCGGGGGGAGCCTACGTCGTCGTCCGCGCGCGGTGCCCTCCCGTGCGGGAGGCCCGCGGCAGCGCGCCGGACGTCATCGGGCGGCCCGGTCCAGCAGGTCCAGCGCCTCCTCCCACGCGAACTCCTCGCCGTCCGCGCCCGCGTACGGAGGGCCGAACCGCACGCCCGTCGCGCGCAGCCGTGTCAGGCTCTCCTGGTAGGCGGGGTGGGCGGCGAGGGCGTCGGCCACGCAGGGCAGGACGGCGATGGGAACACCGAGGCCGGACACCTCGCACAGGGTGCCCAGGGCCAGGGTGTCGGCGATCCCGGCCGCCCACTTGTTGATCGTGTTGAAGGTGGCCGGGGCGACGACGACCGCGTCGGGCTCCGGGAAGGGCCGCGGGTCGCCCGGGCGTCGCCAGGCGGAGCGGATCGGGCGGCCGGTCTGCGCCTCGACGGCGGCGGTGTCGAAGAAGCCGTCCATCGCGAGGGGTGTGGCGATGACGCCGACGTGCCACTCCCGCTCCTGCGCGGCGTTGATCAGCCTGCCGACGTCCGCGGCGATGCCGGCGGCGCAGACGACGACGTAGAGGAAGGGGGGCTTCTCGCCTCGTTCGGTCACGCCCGGCACCCTACTCAAGGGCGCCGGGCGTGGTCGTGCGAGGTCAGTCCTCGTGTCCCTCGGGCGGCAGCCGGGTGCCGGCCCGGCACCCCCGCAGGGACGCGTTCGGGCAGAAGGCGTCGAAGCCCAGGCCGAAGCGGGCGAAGGCCTCCCAGGCCGCACGCCGGACCGCGGGGTACTCGGCCTCGGTGACCTTGTCGCCCGCGAGGTCCCTCAGGGCTCGCAGGATCGCGTCGCGGGAGACGAGCAGGGTCGGGTTCTTCGGGGTGAGCTTCAGTCCGTCGACGACGGCCTGCCAGACGACGCGGTAGCCACGCTGCTTGTCGTCGAGCGCCGAGCTGATCCGGCGGGTCATGTCCATGAGCGCGGCGCACCAGATCTCGCCCACGTTGTGGATCTTCGTGTAGTCGAGTCCGTCCGGCAGCTCCCCCGGGCCCTTGCCGATGTCACCGAAGCCGCCCGGGTACTGGTCGTCGTACGGCCGCTGGCGGATGCCCCGGTCGTTGTCGACGACCCAGTTGCCGACGACGGTGCGTTCCCGGTCCTGGAAGAAGTTGCGGGTGGTCAGCGCGAAGAAGTCCGACCACCCCTCCCCCATCGCCCTGGACTGGAGTTCGCGCAGCCCGTTGGCGTCGTGCAGGCCGCCGACGAGCCGGTTGGTCACCCCGTGCACGAACTCGTGGAAGACGACGTCCGCGTCGTTGGCGGTGTGCCGGCCGGAGCGGGCGACCAGACCCATGTTCATCACCGCCGCCGAGCCGTCGGCGGGGGTGGCCATGTTGGCCGTGCCGATGACCGGGCCGGGGTGGGCGAAGGCGTGGACCGGGTCGGCGCCCCTGCCCAGTCCCGTGACGTTGACGGTCTGGAAGTTGCCGTGCTCCTCCGTGAAGTCGAGCGTCACGAAGAAGTCGTGCATGTAGTTGCAGAAGAAGAAGATGTTGGTGACGAACTGCTCCGGGGTGTCGGGCGCCGGGTCGAACACGCCGTTGCCCTCCGGGTCGACGTCGATCTCGACGCTGCGGCGGGTGGCCCCGTCCACGGCCAGCACGTTGTTGCCGGCGGTCGCCACGTGCCCGTCCGTCCGTGTGGTCCAGTCACCGGGGAACCCGGGCAACGGCTTCGGCAGCGGTTCGGTCGGGTAGTCGCTCAGCGGCAGCGGGAAGGGGGCCCGGTCGAAGGGGCTCTCGGCCGGGTTGCGCCGGAACACCCGTCCCGCGATGACATGGCTGGTCAGGTCCTGGAAGTAGAGGATCTGGGGCGTCGCCGGGTCCGCCGTGCGGTCGTCGGCCTCCACGAGCGCGTGGTACTGCGCGGCCCCCTGGTCCCGGGAGAAGCTGAACGACCAGGCGAGCCGGACCTCGTCGCCCATGTAGAGGTAGACCAGCCGGGTGGGGATCGCCTCGTCGAAGGGGCCCTGGTCGAAGGTCATCGGCTGGGCGTTGCCCGCCTGGTGGGTCAGGCGGGAGAAGCCGGCCGAGACGTCCAGGGCGGGCAGTTCGTCGGTGCCGAACGGGCCTTCGACCGTCCTCGCCTCGGCGGCCTTCGCCGCGGCAGCGGTCAGCGCCGCCTCGGGCGGCACCGCCGGCATCGTGGGCACGTCCACCCCCACGCTCGCCGTGTCGCCGACGACCCGGTCCACCGTGCCGTCCTCGCGCAGCCACACCTTGGGGGCCATGCCCCAGACCTCGATGCCGTTGAGCGTCTGCTGGAGACTGACCACGCGCAGGCCCCGGCTCGTGGCCATCACCTTCGGGTCGGCCTCGAACTCGGCGGGCTCACCGGAGGCGAACCCGATCGCCTGCGCGACGGAGGCGACGTACTCCTTGGCCCGGGCGATGTACTGGCCGTCCGGGCGGCCGTCGCGCGCCTCCTCGAGGGCGGGCGCGCCCTCCACGCGGAGCTCGGTCAGGTGCCCGGTGAAGCGGTTCACCTTGCTGCCCTCGGCGATGAGGGTGTGGTGCACCGATTCCGCGACCCGCGCCGTCTCGTCGAGGAACGCGCCGGCGCCCGCGACCTCGGTCAGCCGGTCGTACTCCAGGTTCCGCTTGTCGATCAACTGTGTCATGACGGATGCTCCTGCCGCGGGCGCGCGGCCCGGTCGGATCGGTCGTACGTCTCACAGGCCCGCGAGGGTCAGGGCGGACGCCGTGACGGAACGGGCGATGGTGGCCGCGAACTCTGTGCTGTGGTCCGGGTCGAGGAGAGTGTCCGCGGGGGTGTGGTACTGGCGGGTGCCCGTGCCGGGCGCGCCGTCGGGCGTGGCGAACAGGTCCTCGGAGACGGCGACGGCGGCCCATCCCCGCTCGTGGAAGCTCGCGTGGTCGCTGCGGCCCACGGCCGGGTCGTCGGGGCCCGTGAGCTGCTGCACCGTCACCTCGCCGTCGAACGCCGGGACGGTACGGGCGACCAGGCCGCCGAGGGCCTCGGACGCGGCCACGACCGGGCCGGGTACCGCGGAGCCGGCGTGGATCTCGACGACGGGCGTGGTGCCCTGCCGCCGGCCCGCGATCATGTCCATCTGGAAGACACCGGCGATGCGCTCGCCCGCCGCGGCGGCGGCCCGTGCGGAGAACTTGCTGCCGACCAGGCCCTGTTCCTCGGCGTTGAAGAGCACGAAGCGCACGCTGCGCGCCGGCGCCCGGCCGTCCGCGAGCAGGGCGTGCAGGCACTCGGCCGCGGCCAGGACCGCGGCGGTCCCGCTTCCGTCGTCGTCGGCGCCGGGGGCGGGGTCCACGGCGGGGTCGTAGGGACGCGGCTCTCCGTCCGCGTCGACGAAGTCGCCGCCGGCGGCGGTGGAGTCGAGGTGGGCGGTGACGAGGACGGTGGAGTCGGCGTCGGGGACCCGGTGTTCGGCCTCGACGTTGAACAGCCGGCGCCCGCGCCACGGGAACCGGTGCAGTCGCACGGTCAGTCCGAGGCCGAGGAGACGGCGGGCGAGTTCTTCGACGACACGCTGGTTGTCCTCGGTGGACGCGTCACGGCTGCGGACCCTCGGTGCCTCGCCCTCCCTGAGCGGTTCGACACCGGTGAGCCGGGCCACGTGGGCGCGCAGCGCCTCGGGGGTCACCGCGTCGCGGACCGCGGCGAGGGTCTCCGGGGAGGGTGGGCCGTCACCGGGGGCTCCGGCGGCCGGGCCCGCCTCCAGGCCCGCGGCCCAGGCCTCCCCGGGGCGGGAGAGGAGCGCCGGGTCGGGCAGCAGCCGTTCGGTGTGGCCGGGTTTCGCGCCCGGCGGGTGAACGTCCTCGACCGGGGTGCCGGCCGGAGCGGCGACGTACACCCCGCCCGGAGCGGGGCCCAGCGGCACGGGCGGCGGGATCGCCGTACGGGCCAGCGCGCCGGAGACCTGGCCGTACGCCTTTGTGGCGCGGGCCGTCGCCTCGGCGGCGGGAAGGGCGGTGACCGTGAGGCCGGGGGCGGACGTGTGCGGACGGTCGTCGCGGATCAGGAAGGCCGCCGTGTCCTGCACCGGTCCCCGCAAGTCGACGGGGAATCCCGCCCGTTGGAGGGCCTCGGAGCCCTGTGCGGTCACCATGGCAAGGACGAGCCGCTCGGAGGCGACGTGCACCGGCACCACTTCGGCCTCGTTCGCGACCGCCTCCAACTCGGCCGGCCCACGCCGCTCCGGCAGGGCGACGCGGGCCCAGAGGACGGGGCGGTTCTCCAGGGCGGCGAGGGTGAACACGGGGTGGGCGGCGGTACGCAGGCCCGCCTGCCCGGCGAAGGCGCGCTCGCGGGAGTCCTCGCCCACGAAGACGCACGCGTCGGCCGCCGCCGGCCCGCCCTCGACCGCCGTCGCGGCGACCGCCCGGTCGAAGATCGCGCGGCTGTCCTTCGGTCCCCAGAGCACGAGCCCGCTGTCGGTGAAACGGCCGGGGAACGCCTCCCGGAGCGCCGACGCGGCCCGCTCGGCGGCGCCTTGGCCCGGACCGGGGTGGGAGATGACGCCCTTGCGTACGTCACGGACGGCGTCGAGTACGGCGAGGACGCGCGGCCGGGGCCGGAGGGTCAGCGCACCGTCGGCCTCCAGGCGGGCGTCCGCCAAGGTCGCGCCGATGTCGAAGAAGAGCACGGGCATACCGGTGCCTCCGCACAGTGAACCGGTCCCGGAGTCGGATTCCGCCCTCTCCATCGTCCGCCCTCGGTCGCGGGCCCGCATCCCGGGCTGTACGGGACTTCCGTTGACCGCCGTACAGTTGAAGCGGATACGGGCCGGAAGCCGGGGCGTGCCTGCCGCCGGCCCACGCGACGGCCGCCGCTCTCACCTTCTCCGGCCCTCCGGGACCGCCCAGGCCGACCGGCCCCCGGCGCCCGCTCCCCCGAGGAATGCGGGCGCCCTCCCGCGGGACTTGGTCCGCGCGGTGCTGCGGGGCGGTCCTCTCGCGCCGCCCTAATCCGGGTCCGTCACGGTGATCGCGCCGACCGGACAGGCGCGCGCGGCCTCCCGGGTCATCGGGTCGTCGGTGCCGTCCTCGTGGCCGGGCAGGAGCGTGCTGTAGCCGTCGTCGTCCTGGGTGAAGACGCCGGGGGCGGCCAGGGCGCACTGGCCGGCGCCGATACAGGCGTCCGTGTCGATGTCGATGTGCATGGCCCGAGCCTCTTACCAGGTCACCGGGAGTTCCAGCATCCCCTGGATCGTGTCGCCCGGTTTGCAGGGAATCTCGTCGGCCGGGACGGCCAGGCGCAGGCCGGGAAGGCGGTCGAAGAGGGTGCGCAGGGCGATCTCCATCTCGGCGCGGGCGAGGTTCTGGCCCAGGCACTGGTGGATGCCGAAGCCGAACGCCACGTGGTGGCGGACGGGGCGGTGCCAGTCGAGGACGTCCGGGGTGGGGTAGGCGTCCGTGTCGCGGTTGATGACCGAGGTCGCGAAGACGACGCCCTCGCCGGCCCGGATCGTCGTCCCGGCCACCTCGATGTCCTCGGTGGCCTGCCGCAGCAGCCCGTCCGCGATCGACAGCACGCGCAGCAGCTCGTCGACGGCGGCGGGCAGCAGCGAGGGGTCGGCGCGCAGTTCGGCGAGCTGCTCGGGGTGCCGGAGGAGGGTGTAGGTGCCGAGGGAGATCATGTTGGCGGTGGTCTCGTGACCGGCGACCAGCAGGAGCGTGGCCAGGGAGACGGCCCCCGCGCGATCCACGGCGCCGGTCGCGACCCGCTCGTGGACCAGGGTGTCGAGGACGCCGTCACCGCGCGGTTCGCGCAGCTTGCGGTCGATCAGCGCGCCGAGGTAGGCGTCGAGGCGGTCGCGGGCGCCCCGCACCTCCCGCGGGTCCCGGCCGCGCAGCATCCGGCGGGACTGCTCCTCGAAGAACTCGTGGTCGGCGTAGGGCACGCCGAGCAGTTCGCAGATCACCGTCGAGGGCACGGGCAGCGCGAACGCGCTCACCAGTTCGGCGGGCGGGCCCTGGGCCAGCATGGCGTCGATGCGTTCGTCGACGATGCGCTGGATGGCCGGGCACAGCGCGGTGGCGCGTTTCAGGGTGAAGTCCGGCACCAGCATGCGTCGTTGCCCGTGGTGTTCGGGGTCGTCGACGTTCAGCAGGGAGGCCCGGCGGTCCCGGAGCGCCGTGAAGCGCGGTGAGGTCGTCGGGTAGCCGGGGCGGGTGCGGTCGCTCGACAGGCGGGGGTCCGCGAGCAGGGCACGGGCCAGGTCACGGCCGGTGACCAGCCACGCGGTGCCGCCGTCGTAGAGGGTGACGCGGGCCAGGGGGCGGGAGGCGCGCAGGGGGTCGTAGCCGGTGGGCGGGTGGAAGGGGCAGCTGCGGTCCTGCGGGAAGGCGACGGGCGCCGGGAGTTCGGTCGTGTCCTTCGGGTTCGCCGTGTCGATCGGGTTCGCCGTGTCCGTCGCGTCCGTCCGGCTCGTCGTGTCCGTCGGGCTCGTCGTGTCCGTCGGGTTCGTCATGGGGGGACCTCGCAGACGATGGGGCGTCGTGCCGATCGCCATTAGATGCCCCAGGCATCCAGATGGCGACGCTCAGTTCGGCCAGATCGACGCATCGGGCACTGTGGCCGGAACCGGCCGCCGCGAGGCGCGGCCGGAGCACGGAACGAGAAGGTCACCGCCCTGGCCCAGGAAATCCGGTTGCCGCCGGCCCGCCCCCACCCGCACGATCTGGCCATGCCCACCCACGCAGCTCTTCTGCCGCCGTTGCCCGCCGCCGTTCTGCCGGCGCGGCTCCAGCAGCAGCCCGGCCGTCACCGGAGGCCCGATCCCGCGCGCTCATGACGGCCGCGCTGGTCGCCGGCCTGGTCGCGGGGTACGGCATCGCCATCCCCGTCGGCGCGGTCGGGACCTACCTCGTCTCCCTCACCGCCCGCACGTCCCTGCGCACCGGCGTGTGCGCCGCGCTCGGCGTCGCCACCGCCGACGGGCTCTACGCCCTGCTGGCCACCGTCGGGGGCTCCGCGGTCGCCGCCGCCCTGCGCCCGGTGCTGGGGCCACTGCGCTGGGCCTCGGCCCTGGCGCTGCTGGCGCTGGCGGCGTGGGCCGCGGTGGCGGCCGTACGCCGGTACCGCGCCCACCGGCTCACCACCCGGGCCGACCCGCCCCCGCCCAGCCCGGCCCGGGCCTATCTGAGCCTGCTCGGCATCACCCTCCTCAACCCGGTCACGGTGGTCTACTTCGCCGCGCTGGTCCTCGGTACCGGCGGCGCCGACGCCGTACGCCCCCTGGAACAGGGCGCGTTCGTGGCGGCGGCCTTCGTCGCGTCCGCGAGCTGGCAGGTGCTGCTGGCCGGGGGCGGCGCCCTGCTGGGCCGTGCGCTGACCGGGCACCGGGGGCGGCTGGCGACGGCGCTCGTGTCCAGCGGAGTGATGACGGTGCTGGCCGTGCGCATGGTGTTCTAGGGGGTAGGCCTCACAGAGGGACGCGTGGTGGATGAAACCCGCCTGTGCCGGTGTTGAGGCACGGTGCGACTCGGACGCCAGGTGCCGACGACATGAAAAGACCTGATGAAGGGACGGAAACCATGCCTCTCGAGGGCGAGTACGAGCCCAGCCCGACCCAGTGGGTGCGTGAGCAGGTGGAGCTGTACGAGAGCTCCGGCGGCACGAAGGGCACGACACTGCGGGACACGGGGATGCCCGTCGTCGTGCTGACGACGCGGGGTGCGAAGAGCGGGAAGATCCGCAAAACGCCGCTGATGCGGGTCGAGCACGACGGGCGGTACGCCGTGGTCGCCTCCCAGGGCGGGGCGCCCACCCACCCGGTCTGGTACCACAACATCAAGGCCGATCCCCGGGTGGAGCTCCAGGACGGGCCGGTCAAGCAGGACATGACGGCCCGTGAGGTCACCGGCGCGGAGAAGGCCGAGTGGTGGGAGCGCGCCGTCGCCGCGTATCCGCCGTACGCCGAGTACCAGGAGAAGACCGACCGGGAGATTCCGGTCTTCGTCCTGGAGCCCGCCGACCCGAGCTGACCGCGGCCACCGGCCCCGGACCCGGACCCGGACAGAGCGCGTAGAAAAATCTGCCGGGGACGCGCATGGACGGGTGCGGGCCGGGCACCTGGAGGTCAGGCCCCGCCGCGCTCCCCCGTCGCGGCGGGGCCTTCTCCTGTCTCCCGGCGGTCGGTCACGTCGAGGAAGATCTGGTCCGCCTCGGGAACGGCGCGGGCGACGGACCGCTTGATGCGGACGGCGACCTCCTCGACCCGCTCGCTGTCCAGGCCCGGCACCAGGTCGACGCGGGCCGCCACGAGAGTGGAGTCGATGCCCGTCTTCATCGTGAACAGCGCCTCCACGCTGTCGATCTCCGGCTGGGCCGCCAGCAGGGCGTGGATCCGGCCGCCGGTCTCGGGGTCGGCGGCCTCACCGATCAGCTGGTCGCGGGCCTCGCGACCGAGCCCGTAGGCGACGTAGACGAGCAGCGCGCCGATCGCGAGCGAGGCGCACGCCTCCCACATCACCTCTCCGGTGACCATGTGCAGGGCCATGCCGGCCGCGGCCAGCGTGACGCCGAGCACCGCCGTGCCGTCCTCGGCGACGACCGTGCGCAGGGCGGGGTCGCGCAGTCCGGCGGTGCCGCCCTGCCGGCGCACCTGGTACAGGGCCCGCAGCAGCGAGGCACCCTCGGCGAGGAGGGCGACGCCGAGCACGATCAGGCCCGCGACATATCCGCCGAACTCCTCCTCGCCCCCGTTCCTGAGGGCCTCGATGCCCTGGAGGAAGGAGAAGCAGCCGCCCATGACGAAGATGCCGACGGCCGCGAGGAGGGACCAGAAGAAGCGTTCCTTGCCGTAGCCGAAGGGGTGGCGCCGGTCGGCCGGGCGGCGGCTGCGGCGCAGGGCGGCGAGGAGGAAGACCTCGTTGAGGCTGTCGGCGACGGAGTGCGCCGCCTCCGACAGCAGCGCGGGTGAGGCCGCGAGCAGGCCTCCGACCGCCTTGGCGACGGCGATGACCAGGTTGGCCGCGAGCGCCACCAGCACGGTGACGCGTGTCCTGCGGTCCGCCGCCTGTCCGGCGCGCTTCTCGCCATGCGCTGTTGTCGTCCTTTCGGGCTGTGGCCGCGTGGAGTGTTCCGAGGATGTCCCAGTCACCTCCGGCGGCTGCCCCGGCCGGTCGCCCTCACACCGTGCCGTCGGCGGAAAACGGGGAACGCGTTGTGCAGGACACACACGCACCACCAGCGGGAGGAACGATGAGCGGCGGGAGCGACGGCAACCGCGCCTACGGGCACAGGCCCTTCACGCGCTCCAAGAGCCACTTCACCGACCGGATCACCGCGGACGCCCGCGACGGCTGGCCGGTGGAGGCCGGCCGTTACCGGCTGGTGGTCAGCCTGGCCTGCCCCTGGGCGAGCCGGGCCGTGATCTCCCGGCGGTTGCTGGGGCTGGAGGAGGCTCTGCCGATGGCGATCGCCGACCCGGTCCAGGACGACCGCAGCTGGCGCTTCACCCTCGACCCCGACGGGCGCGACCCGGTCCTCGGCATCCGCTACCTCGCCGAGGCCTACGACAAGCGCGAGAGCGGCCATACGGGCGGGGTGAGCGTGCCGGCGGTCGTGGACGTGCCCAGCGGCAAGCTGGTCACCAACGACTTCCAGCGGATCACCCTCGACCTCGCCACCGAGTGGACCGGGCTGCACCGGCCCGGCGCGCCCGACCTGTACCCGCGGGAGCGGCGCGACGAGATCGACGCGGTCATGGCCGAGGTCTACGAGGACGTCAACAGCGGGGTGTACCGGGCGGGTTTCGCGACCGGGCAGGACGAGTACGACGAGGCGTGCGCGGGGGTCTTCCGGCGGCTGGAGTTGCTGGCGTCCCGGCTGGCCGGCCGGCGCTATCTCGTCGGCGACACGATCACCGAGGCGGACATCCGGCTGTTCACCACACTGGTGCGTTTCGACGCCGTCTATCACGGTCACTTCAAGTGCAACCGCTGGAAGCTGACGGAGAACCAGGTGCTCTGGGCGTACGCCCGGGACCTCTTCCAGACGCCCGGGTTCGGGGACACCGTCGACTTCGACCACATCAAGCGGCACTACTACCAGGTGCACTCCGGCATCAACCCGACCCGGATCATCCCCCTGGGACCCGAGTTGTCCGGCTGGCTGACCCCGCACCACCGGGAGGAACTCGGCGGCCGGCCGTTCGGCGACGGGACGCCGCCGGGCCCGGTGCGCGCCGGGGAGGAGGTCCCGTCCCGGGGCCGGCCCTGACCCCGCCCGCCCCCTCTTCCGACCGTTCCGTCCCTTTTCACATTCCTACGTCACAAGGAGGCCCACGTGGCCAAGAAACAGAAGCTCCCCCTCGTCTACCAGCCCGTCGGATTCGTGCTCGGCTGGGCGAGCGGAGCGCTCGCCGGGATGGCCTTCCGCAAGGTGTGGAAGGTGGTACGGCACGAGGACGACGCGCCCGACGCCCTGGACAAGGACCGTGGCTGGGGGGAGGTCCTGCTGGCCGCGGCGATCCAGGGCGCGATCTTCGCCGCGGTGCGCAGCGCGGCG
Source organism: Streptomyces sp. NPDC051315 (assembly GCF_044455165.1). Classification (NCBI taxonomy): domain Bacteria; kingdom Bacillati; phylum Actinomycetota; class Actinomycetes; order Kitasatosporales; family Streptomycetaceae; genus Streptomyces; species Streptomyces sp. NPDC051315. The sequence continues at coordinate 202,884 of NZ_JBITEN010000005.1, read as the reverse complement.
GACCGCACGGGCGCGAAGGCGATCGAACGGTCCACGGGGGTGTGGCCGTCGAAGGAGAAGGGGGGTCGGGACTGACGTACGCGGGGCGGGGGCCGACCCCCGCCCCGCGTCTTCGGGGAGCGCCCCTCAGCCCTGCTTCGGTGCGGTGGAGGCCACCCGCCGCAAGGTGAAGGAGTGCCCGGCCGGGTCGGCGTAGCCGCGCTCCTCGTACGGGCCGGGGGCGCCCTTGGCCTCCAGGGGGCGGCCGCCGAGGCCCACCACCCTGCGCTCCGCCTCGTCCAGGTCGTCGACGAGGAAGTCCAGATGGGCCTGGAGGGAGTTCTCGGGGCGGGGCCAGCTGGGCGGGGTCGCGTTCACGTCCCGGCGGAAGGCCAGCCGGGTACCGCCGGCGCCCTCGATCTCCACACGGTTGGCGGTGGCGTCGGTCTCCTGGGCGTCCAGCAGCCCCTTGTAGAACTCGGCGAGCTTCTCGGGCTCGGCGCAGTCGAGCACCACGACGCCCGCTTTCACCAGTGCCATGTCTCCTCCGCAGTGTCGGTGCCGGGGACGGACCGGCACCGCCCCCGAACCTTGCGGATACCCCGGTTTCAGTCGCCCACCAGCCACTCCCCGTCCCGCATCAGTTCCCGCCCGTCGCCCTCGCCCGGCGTACGCCAGGCCTGGATGCGGCGGGGCAGGATGCGGAAGAACAGGTAGGGCGCGGCCAGCAGGCGCGGGTCGAAGCCGGTCTTGCCGGCGAAGATTTCGGCGTCCTCCTCCGGCAGTTCGGCGGGCGGCACCGCCACCGCGGTGCCCTCGACCAGGACGCGGTCGTCGGTCGGGCCGATGCCGAGACGGGTGACGCCCGTGGTGCGCAGATTGCTGCCGGTGGGGCTGGTGGCCGGGGTGGCGACGAGCAGGGTGGCGCCGTCCCACACGAAGGAGAGCGGGACGAGGTGGGGGGCGGCGCCGTCCTCGGCGGCCGTGGCGACCCAGGCGTCGACGTCGTGTTCCAGCCTGCGCAGGACGTCGTGCCTGCGCTGCTGTGGGGAGCGTGCGGATGCTGCTGAGGTCATGTCTCCAGTGTGCGCGGAGAGCCCTTCTCCCGGACGACCGAGCTCTTCTCCGAAGTGACACCCAGAAACTTCCTGGACAGCTGTCCAGCTATAGTGGACACCTGTCCAAGATGGTCCGGAAGTGGGGAAGACCGTGGAAGCCGTCGCGAACGTGCTGGTGGCCCTGGTGGCCGCGCTGCACGTCTACATCCTGGTGATGGAGATGTTCCTGTGGCAGAGGAAGCCGGGGCGGTCGTTCCACGGCTTCGACCCGGACATGGCGCGGGCGACCGCGGCGCTGGCCGCCAACCAGGGGCTGTACAACGGGTTCCTCGCCGCGGGCCTGGTGTGGGGACTGATCGCCGCCGACCCGACCGGCTTCCGCGCGCAGGTCTTCTTCCTGAGCTGCGTGATCGTCGCGGGCGTGTACGGCGCCGTCACGGCGAACCGCCGGATCCTGGTCGCGCAGGCCCTGCCCGGCGCCCTGGCCCTGGCCGCCGTCCTCGTCGCACGGTGAGCCGCGCCGAGCCCGAGGACCCGCGGGCGGCGCGCACCCGGGCGCGGCTGCGGGCGGCCCTCCTCGAGGAGTGCGCCGAGCGGCCGCTGGAGGAGGTCGGGGTCGCCGCGCTGGTCCGCCGGGCGGGCGTGGGCCGGGCCACCTTCTACGTGCACTACGCCGACCTGGAGGCCCTCGCGGTCGACGCCTGCGCGGACGTCGTCCGCGAGGCCGTCGAGGCGCTCCACGCCTGGCCGGGGCGGCCCGATCCGGTGCGGGCCCCGGCGGCGCTCACGGAGTTCTTCGCCTCGCTCACCCCGCACACGGCGCTGTACCGCGCCCTGCTCGCCCCGGGCGGCGGCGGGCCGCTCGGCCGGGTACTGCACCGGGATCTGCGGGCGTACAGCCTGCGCGAGCGCGAGCGGGCGGGGGCCGCGGACGCGCCGCTGGTCGCCTCGGCCGTCGCCGCGACCTTCGCCGGGGTGCTGGCCGACTGGCTGCACGGCATGCTCGAGGCCACGCCGGCCGAGATCGCCGACCAGGTCTGGCAGTTGCTGGTCGCCCTGCACGCGAGCCGGTGAGGCGTCACATGCAGCCCACGCCGTCCTTGGCCGAGGGCCAGGCCTCGACTCCGTCGGGCGTGCGGACGTAGGCCGTCGCGCGGTCGTCCGTCAGCCACAACTGCCAGTCCCGGTAGCGGTATCCGGTGTCGTGCGCGTCGGCGGGCATCGGGACGTCGCCGTCGTACGGGGCGTTCAGCATGCCGGGGTCGAGGACGCCGTCGGGGTCGCGGACGTACGTCCGGCTGTCCGCGCCCCGGCCCAGCGCCAGGAAGCGCGCCTCCTGCCAGCCGCAGTGTTCCGCGCCGGCCGAGGTGTGGATCCGCGCGACCGGCTGCCGCTCGCCGTTCTCGTCGGTCCAGACCTCGTACCACGAGGAGTCGGTGAAATCCGCCGGGAGTTCGGCCGGATCGCAGGAGGCGTTGGTCTCCGGGCCCCAGCCGGGCCGGCCCTCCTGGTCCCGGGCGACCACCACCGCCACCTTGGTCCTGCCGCCGACGTCGAAGGAGTACAGGACCCGGTCCGCGCTGCGACGCTCCACGCGGTAGCCGTGGCGCGGGACCTCCGGGTCGAACAGGTCGAAGTAGAGCCCCAGGCCCTCCTCAGGGCTGTCCCCTCCGTCGCGCCGGCTCCATCCGTCGGGCCCGCCGCCCCCGTAGATCTCCCCGTCGCACTCCAGCGCCCGGCCCGCCGCACCGGACGCGACGCGCAGTGCGTGCGGCGTGCTGTCGTCCAGGGCCTGGGTGGGCACGTCCAGCGGACCGCCGTACGGTGACGCCGGCGGCGTGCCCTCGACCACGACGTCCCGCCCGCTCCCGTGGCCGCACGCCACCGCCGTCACGGCCGCCAGCACCGTCACCGCCATGAACCCTCCGCGCATTACCGCCCCTGTTCCACCGGCTGCCCTTGCGTCTCTGCGACGCGGCAGCGGCCCGGAACGTTCAGCGGGTCGTCTGGAACGTTCTGCGGTACGCCTGGGGCGAGACCCCGATCGCCGCGTGCAGGTGCTGGCGCAGCGAGGCTCCGGTGGCGAAACCGACCCGGCCGGCGATCTGGTCCACCGTCAGGTCGCTCGCCTCCAGCAGGTGCCGGGCGTGCTCCACGCGCTGCTGGATGAGCCAGCGGCCGGGGCTGGTGCCCACCTCGTCGTGGAAGCGGCGGGCGAAGGTGCGCAAACTCATCCGGGCGTGCGCGGCGAGGTCGGCCAGGGTGAGGGGCTCGCCGAGGCGGGCCAGCGCCCAGGCGCGGGTGGCCGCCGTGCTCGCGGCGCCGGCCTCGGGCACCGGCTGCTCGATGTACTGGGCCTGGCCGCCGTCCCGGAAGGGCGGGACGACGCAGCGGCGGGCCACCTTGTTGGCGAGGTCGCTGCCGTGGTCCTTGCGCACCAGGTGCAGGCAGACGTCGACGCCGGAGGCGGCGCCGGCCGAGGTCAGCACCCGGCCGTCGTCGACGAACAGGACGTCCGGGTCGAGGTCGACGTGCGGGAACATCCGGCGGAAGTGGTCGGCGAGTTGCCAGTGCGTGGTGGCCCGGCGGCCGTCGAGGAGACCGGCGGCGGCCAGCACGAAGGCGCCGGTGCAGATGGAGACGATGCGCGCGTCGGGACGGATGCGGGCGAGCGCGGCGGCGACCGGGGCGGGGAGGTCGGCGCCGACCCGGGAGGGCGAGACGGGAGCGATGACCACGGTGCCGGCCGTCTCCAGCACCTCGGGGCCGTGCTCGACGCCGACGGTGAAGTCGGCGTTGGTGTGCACCGGTTGGCCGTCCACCGTGCAGGTCAGCACCTCGTAGCGGCCGTCGGCCGCGCCGAGGATGCGGCTCGGGATGCCCAGCTCGAAGGGGTAGACGCCGTCGAGGGCCAGGACGACCACGCGTTCGGGACGCTGCTGCTTGCCACGCATGGCACGATCCTATCGAAGAGTGGCAATCTTGCCATTCCCCGGGGGTGCGGCCTTTGGCAGGGTGGGGTGTCATGAGCACTGAGCGCACGATGCGTGTCATCCGACAGGACGTCCTCGGCGGTCCCGAGGTCCTGAGGGAAGCAGAGGTGGAGCGGCCCGAGCCGCGTCCCAACGAGGTACTGGTCCGGGTGCGGGCCGCAGGCGTCAACCCGACCGACTGGAAGCACCGCGCGAACGGCGGCTTCCTCGGCCGGCCCCCGTTCGTCCTGGGCTGGGACGTCTCCGGCACGGTCGAGGCGGTGGGCATCGGCGTCGCCGCCTTCCGGCCGGGGGACGACGTCTTCGGCATGCTGCCCTACCCGTACGGCCACGGCTCGCACGCCGAGTACGTCATCGCCCCCGTCCGCGCCCTGTGGCACAAGCCCGCCGGGATCGACCACGTCCAGGCTGCCGCGCTGCCGCTGGTCTCGCTGACCGCCCTGCAGGCACTGGACGAGGTCGCCGGTCTGCGGGCCGGGCAGCGGGTCCTGATCCACGCGGCGGCCGGCGGCGTCGGGCACGTGGCCGTGCAGATCGCCAAGGAGCGCGGCGCGTACGTGATCGGCACGGCGAGCGCGGGCAAGCACGACTTCCTGCGGCAACTCGGCGCCGACGAGGTGATCGACTACCGGGAGACGGAGGTCACCGAGGCCGTGAAGGACGTCGACGTGGTGCTGGACACCCTCGGGGGGAGCACGTCGACGGACTCGCTGCGCGTGCTGCGCCCGGCGGGTGTCGTGGTGTCGATCCTGCCGGTCGGGTCGCAGGCGTTCTTCGAGGAGGCCGAGGCGCTCGGCGTCCGCGCGGTGCGCATGCTCGTCGACGCCGACCGGGCCGGGATGCGGACGATCGCCGAGCTCGTCGAGGCGGGCACGCTGCGGGCCACCATCGCCGGGACCTTCCCGCTGGCCGATGCCGCCGAGGCGCACCGGCTCGGCGACACCGGCCGGACCACCGGGAAGCTGGTCCTCACCGTGGACTGACGGTTCGTCACCTCACCCGCGGAACGGAAGCGCGGGCTTGATCGTCCGGCCCCCGGTGATGTCCCGCGCCGCCCGGTCGATGTCGCCGAACGCGTAGGTGCCGATCAGGCGGTGCGGCGGCAGCCGCCCCTCCTTCACCAGCCGGACGAGGGCCGGGCGTGCTGGAGCGGCACGACGGACCGTCGGCCGCGCAACCGGCCCGGGACTCCTTCGTCACCGCCCGGTCCGTCGCCGACCTGGTGCGCTTCCCGCAGAGCCGCGGTCCGATCCACCGCGAGCGCAATCCGCGCAACCGGCGCGAGCGGCTGACCCCGCTCACCGAGGAGGGCCGCGAACCGCCGGCACGGCACGCGGGACCGGTGCGGGAGCTGGAGGAACGCAGGGGGCGGGACCTCACGGACCGCCAGGCCGACCAGTTCCGGCCGGCCCTCGCCCAGGCGTGGCAGGCCCTGTCGTAGGGCAGGACCCGGGACCTCCGCAGGCCTGCCCCATTGCCCGGTCGAAACCCCGCCGTCCAACCTGTCCCGGGCCGCGTCACGGCTTCGCTGTACGGCCTGTCGCAGGCCGGGGCGCGGTCCCGCCGCGGCCCACCACCCACCCCTTCGCTCACGACGCGAAGAAACTCGGTCGAGACACGCCCTCAATTCGAAGACATATGTCAACCGAACATGCTGGAATTCACTCCAACGGGGGTAACTTGCTGGGGCGGGGAACTGCGGTGCGCTCCCCCGCCGTTGAAGGCTCCCGACCGGTGGAGCGGGTTGGAGGCGATGTCGTCGTGCAGCAGGAACCCGCAGCGGACACCCCGCACCTGCGCGTCCGCCAGGAGCGGGGATACACGGTGCTGGAGTTCCGCGGCGAGATCGACATCGTCGCGGCGGCGGAGATCACCCCGCGCCTCGACGACGCCACGGCGGGCTCCGCCCCGCGGGTCGTGATCGACCTGGGCCGGATCGACTTCTTCGACTGCTCCGGGCTGCGCCTGCTCTACCGCGCCCGCGCCCGGGTCCTGGAGCACGGCGGGCATCTGCACCTCGTCTGCACCCATCCGCTGACCCTGCGCGTCCTGCGGGCCACCGGGCTGTCCCGGCTGCTGCCGCCCGCCCCGACGCTGGACGCGGCCCTGGAACAGCCCGAGGCCACGTCCGGCTCGTTATGACCGCGCTCCGGCGCGACCACCTCGTTCCGGTGCGCTGCTCGACACTCCTCGTGACCCGGCCGGCGTCGGCCGTCCGCCGCCCCCACGGAGGGGACGAGCTCACCCCCCTCCCCCCCCTCGCCTCACCGCCGGCTACGCACTGCGCGGCGCGTCGAACAGGGCGCTGACGGACTCACCGTTGTGGATCCGGCGCACCGCCTCGGCGAGCGCCGGGGCGACGGTCAGGATCCGCAGCTTGTCCGTGTGCTCCTCGGCGGGTACGGGCACGGTGTTGGTGCACACGATCTCCAGGACGTCCTCCTGCTCGCTGAGCCGCTTGAGGGCACCGGCCGCGAACAGGCCGTGCGTGCAGGCCACCCGGATCGTTCTCGGGGACGACTCCCGCAGCCGGTCGAGGAGTTCCAGCACGGTACTGCCCTTGGCGATCTCGTCGTCGAGGACGATGACGTCCCGGCCGGTGACCTCACCGATCACGGAGCTGATGCTGACCCGGTCGTCGGGGAAGCGCTGCTTGGCACCGGCCGCGACCTGGGCGCCGATCATGCGGGCGAACGCGGCCGCCTCCTTGGCGTTGCCGAGGTCGGGTGAGACGACGGTGGTGCGGGTGAGGTCGTAGCGGCGGAAGTGGGCGGCCAGCTCGCGCCGGGCGTGCAGATGGTCGACGGGCACCGAGAAGAATCCGTGCACCTGGGGCGAGTGCAGGGTCATGGCGAGGACCCGGTGCACGCCGGCCGCCGCGATCAGGTCGGCGACCAGGCGTCCGCCCAGGGAGATGCGCGGGGCGTCCTTCTTGTCGGAGCGGGCGTAGGAGTAGTGCGGCATGACGACGGTGATCCGGCCCGCGGACGCCCCGCGGGCCGCGTCGCACATCAGCAGCAGTTCCACCAGGTGCTCCTGCACGGGCCGCACCAGCGGCTGCACCAGGAAGACGTCCCGTTCCCGGCAGTTGGCCTGGAGCTGGACCTCGAGGCAGTCGTTCGCGAACCGGCTGACCTGGGTGGGGCTCAGGGGGACGCCCAGGTGGGCGCAGACCTCGGCGGCGAGGTCGGGGTGGGCGCTGCCGCTGAACACGGAGATGTCTCGCACGATCGGCTCCTCGTATGACCTCGGCGCGGCGGGGCTCTCCTGACGTGGATCTCTCATGCTTGCGGATCCCTCCCACCCCGTCACCCTCACGACCGCCGGAACCGGACGGCCGCCCGCCGGTGGCCGGACGGATGCCGGGGTTCTCGCGCCCGCGGCTCGGGAGGAGGACGGTGGGCTGGTTGGGCGTACGGCCGGGCCGGGGGCCGACGGGGGCTTGCGGAACGCGCGGGGGGCGGCCCGGGTGGCGGACCGCCTCCGGGGCGGCGGAGCCGGGGCGGTCGTGGGTGGGGACGCCGGTCCACCGCCCGGGCCGCAGGCCACCGCGGTCCTGAACGACGGTATCCACACGCTCCCCGCTCCCCGCGTGCCGTGCCGCGGGACGGGGCACCGGCGGACGGCGCTCCGCGCCGTACCACGGGCGCTCTGTCACAGCTCCTCAACAGCCCGGCCTGACAGGGACTTTGGCGGGAATCCGCTCAGGAGAAAGGAGGACCGCCGCCATGACGACTCCCATCAAGCGCCTCCCCAGGCGCATGCCCGGCTGGGCCAAGGCCCTCACCGCCGTCCTGCTGGTGCTCGTCGTCCTGTTCGCCGGGATCCGGCTGAGCCTGCTGCCGGGCCTGCGCGACGTCTTCGGGACCGAGACCCGGGACCGTTCGGGTCCCGCACTGCTGAAGTCGATCCAGGACATGAGCCGTTACGACGCCGCCTCCGGCAACTTCCAGGTCGTCGTGGACCTGGAGAAGGACGCCAAGTACCTCCCCGACGCACTCCGCGGCACCCGCACCCTGTACGTGGGGGCGGGCACCGTGGACGCCTACGTCGACCTCGGCCAGGTCGGCGAGAAGGACGTGACGGTCGACGACGACCGCACGTCGGCCACCCTCAGGCTGCCCCACGCCCGGCTCGGCACCCCGGCCCTCGACCCCGACCGCTCCTACGCGGTCTCCAAGCAGCGGGGTCTCCTCGACCGCCTCGGCGACCTCTTCTCGGACAACCCCAACGGCGAGCAGGCCGTGCAGAAGCTCGCCGTCCGGCACATCGGCGACGCGGCGAAGGACAGCGAGCTGACCGCGCGCGCCGAGGCCAACACCACCGACATGCTCCAGGGCCTGCTGCGCTCCCTCGGCTTCGAGGAGGTGCGCGTGACGTACGGCGCCTGACGCGCGACGGGCCGGGCCGGGGGCCGGCCGCCGACGCCCGCTTTTTCGGGGTGGCCGTCGACGGCCACCCCTTTCGGCGAGGCCGGGAGCGGCCGCCCCTCCGGCATCCTCCGGCCGTTCATGGGTAACCGGCATACCACTCTGGCAGGTTGAAGACTGGAGGACCGCATGGCCCGTGCAGCCCTACGTCCGCGCGTTGTCCTGCGCGCCCGCAACGCGTTCCGTCCGCGCGCCGCCAGGCCCGGGAAGTCGGCGCCGGCCGAGCCGGCCGTCAGGCCCGCCGAGGAGACCGGGGCCAAGGCGACGAAGGGCCGGTGGACGAGGCGCGGGCGGGAGGAGGACCCCAGGCCCGCCGGGCGCCGGCCGCTGCCGTTCCCGCTGCGGCTGCTGGCGATGCTGCTGGCCTTCGCGTTCATGGTGGGCTTCGCCGTCGTGCTCGCCCGCGTGACCCTGGAGCCGTCACCCGCCTCCGAGGCGCTGGTCCACTCCAACCTGCGGCCGGGCCGCTCGCTGCAGGCCTATCTCGACCAGCCCGAACTGCGCGAGGCGGTCCGGCAGATCGGTGGCAACCTGCTGCTGGGCGTACCGTTCGGCGTGCTGGTGCCGGTCCTCGCGCCCCGGGCGCGCGGCCTGCTGCGCGTGCTGCTGCTGACGGCTTCCGTGATGCTCCTGGTGGAGTTCGCGCAGGGCGCGCTGGTCACCGGGCGCGCCTTCGACATCGACGACGTCATCCTGAACACGACGGGCGCGCTGATCGGCTACCTGCTCGTGGGCCGCCGGATGAGCCGCGCGGTCCACGCGCGCGAGCGGCACGCGTGACGGGCGCGACCGGCGGGGGCGGTCGCGCCAGGGCCTGACCGGCGGATCAGCGCGGGTGCCAGGTGTACCGGTCACCCCCCACCCAGCGCACCACGTCCGGGTCGTCCAGGTCGTGCACCGTGATGCCGAAGGCGGCGGCGGCCTGGAGGACGTCGGTGACGGCCCTCGCCTCGCCGACCACCTCGCCGTCGATTTCCACGATGCGGAACGGCGACGTGCCTGGCTGTACCCCGAGCACCGTGATCCGCGGATGGGAGATGTAAGGGCTCGCGATTTCGGTCATGTCATAGAGCGTAGAACGCAACCCGCGGGTACGAATCTCCCGGTTTGTCCGAGCCGTCTCATCGCTTTCCGCCGTCGAGCAGATCCAGCACCGCCGCCTCGACCGCGCCCTGGGTGGCCGGGCGCCCGAAGTCCCCGTGTTCGCCCAGCCGGGTGAGCGCGGGGGCGATGGTGCGGCCCTGCTCGAAGTGCTCGAAGACCTGCGGGTCGATGTAGGAGGCCCGGCACACGGCGGGGGTGTTGCCGAGGTAGCGGCTCACCTCCCGCACCGCCCGGGCGGCCTGCCGGCGACGGGCGGCGGGGGTGGCGCGGGCCTCCTTCGTGGTGACGGCGAGGGCGACCGCGGCGAGCACGGTGGCGTGCCAGGTCCGGAAGTCCTTGGCGGTGGTGTCGGTGCCGGCCAGCCGCCGCAGCGCCTCGTTGAGGTGGCTCCCGCGCAGCTCGTGCCAGGCGCCGTCCTCCCAGTAGGCCAGCAGTCGCGGCCCGCCGCGGCGTCGCCGCAGCAGGGCCCGGACCACTGCGTGGGCCTGCTCGTCCACCAGCGCCCGGACCATCTCGGTGCCACCCTTCGCCGGGAAGCGGAACGCGAGCTCGCCGCGGCCGCAGCTGACGTGCTCACGCAGCATCGTGGTCAGGCCGTACGTCTCGCTCACCTTGGTGTGCCGGTCGCTGCCGATGCGGAAGAAGCCGAGGTCCAGCAGGCGTACGGCGCACGCGGTGACGCGGGCCCGGCTCAGGCCGCGTCCGGCGAGGTCGGCGCGGACCCGGGCGCGCACATCCGGCAGGGCGCGGGCGACCTGCCGGACGTGCTCGTGCTTGGCCTGCTCCTGCCGGGAGCGGAACTCCTCGTGGTACAGGTACTGACGGCGGCCGGCGTCGTCGGTGCCGACGGCCTGGAGGTGGCCGTTGGGCCAGGGGCAGATCCACACGTCCCGCCAGGCGGGCGGGACGGTCAGGGCCCGGATCCGGGCGAGCTGCTCGGGGTCGGTGAGGGGCTCGCCGTGCTGGTCGAGGTAGCGGAAGCCGCGGCCGCAGCGGACGCGGGTGAAGCCGGGCCGGTCGCTGGAGCTGGTGCGCAGTCTCATCGGTTCAGGGACGGCGCCAGTCGTCGCTGCCCAGGTGCGAGCCGGCCTGCGGGCCCATGCGCAGCATGCCGCCGTCCACGCTCCAGGAGGCGCCGGTGACGTACGAGGCGTCGGGGCCGGCGAGGAAGGCGATGACGGCGGCGACCTCACGGGCGTCGCCGGGCCGGCCGAGCGGGACGCCGGGGCGGTCGACGGTGTGCACGTCGGTGTCCTCCTGCCCGGTCATGGGCGTGGCGATCTCGCCGGGGGCGACGGCGTTGACGGTGATCCCGTACTCGGCGAGCTCCAGCGCCATGACCTGGGTGAGCAGGCCGAGGCCGCCCTTGGCGGCGCAGTAGGGGGCGGCGCCGACCCGCGGCTGGTGCTCGTGGACGGAGGTGACGTTGACGATCCGGCCACCGTCGCCCTGCCGGATCATGTGCCGGGCCGCCCTCTGTCCGCACAGGAACGGGCCGACCAGGTCGATGTCCAGCACCCGGCGCACCTCGTCCAGTTCCAGGTCGAGGAACGGCGTCATGATGCCGGTACCGGCATTGTTGACCAGCACGTCCAGCCGGCCGAGCCGGTCGCACAGCTCGTCGACGGCGTCGGCTGCGCTGGGCAGCCGGGTGAGGTCCATCTGCGCCACGGCGGCCCGCCGGCCGTGCGCGAGGACCTCCGCGGCGGTCTTCTCGGCGCCCTTGAGGTCGGTGTTCCAGGTGATGCCGACGTCCATCCCGGCCTGGGCCAGGCGTACGGCGGTGGCGCGGCCGATCCCGGAGTCGGCGCCGGTGATCACGGCCACTGTGGGCCGGGGAGCGGGAGGGACGGACATCACGGCCTCCTCGTGAACGGCGGGGCTGGTGGGACGGCGCAGTACCCGAGTGGGTACGGAACAAACCGCGCGGCGAACCGCCGCCCCGTCGTGCGGGCCGGGTGGAGCTGGGGAACTCTGGAGCCAGACGTGACGACGGAGCCCGCGAGCCAGGAGGTGGTGATGGATCCCGTCGAGGCCCTGGACCGGATCGCGTTCCTGCTGGAGCGCTCCCTGGCGCCGACGTACCGGGTGCGCGCCTTCCGCACCGCGGCCCGTGCGCTGGGGCGGCTGCCGGCCGGGGAGGTCGAGGAGCGGGCGGCCGCGGGGACGCTGGAGTCGCTCAAGGGCGTCGGCCCCAAGACGGCCCAGGTGGTGCGCGAGGCACTGGCCGGGCGCGTTCCGGCCTACCTGGAGAAGCTGGAGGGTGAGGCCGGCAAGCCCCTCACGGACGGCGGCGGCGCGCGGCTGCGGGCGCTGCTGCGCGGGGACTGCCACGTGCACTCCGACTGGTCGGACGGCGGCAGCCCGATCGAGGAGATGGGACGGGCGGCGGCCGCGCTGGGACACCAGTGGGCGGCGCTCACCGACCACTCGCCGCGTCTGACGGTGGCCCGTGGGCTGTCGCCGGACCGGCTGCGCCGGCAACTGGAGGTGGTGGAGGAGCTCAACGCGACCTGGGCACCGTTCCGGCTGCTGACCGGCATCGAGTGCGACATCCTCGATGACGGCTCCCTCGACCAGGAGCCGGAGCTGCTGGAGCGGCTCGACGTGGTGGTGGTGTCCGTGCACTCCAAGCTGCGCATGGACGCCCGCGCGATGACCCGCCGCATGGTGAACGCCGTCCGCGATCCGCACGCCGACGTGCTCGGCCACTGCACCGGGCGGCTGGTGACCGGACGGGGGCGGCCGGAGTCGCAGTTCGACGCCGACGAGGTGTTCGCCGCGTGCGCCGAGTCGGGTACGGCCGTGGAGATCAACAGCCGGCCCGAGCGGCTCGACCCACCCCGGCGGCTGCTGCGCCGGGCCGTGGAGGCGGGCGTGCTGTTCTCGGTCGACACCGACGCGCACGCGCCCGGCCAGCTGGACTGGCAGATCCTCGGCTGCGAGCGGGCCGAGGAGTGCGGGGTGCCCGCGGAGCGGGTGGTGACGACCTGGCCGCTAACGGACCTGCTGGCCTGGACCCGGGAGGGCAGGGTGCCGACGGGCGTGGCGGGCGCCTGACGTGGTACCCGGGGCGCTCGCCCGCTCGGACACCCGCGAGAGCGCCGCCCGCTCGGGCACGCCCGTGAGAGAAAGGACCCCGGATGGAACGCGCCGCCGTCTTCGACGTCGACGGCACCCTCGTCGACACCAACCATCTGCACGTCGTGACCTGGTGGGAGGCGCTGCGGCAGGCCGGCCACCGGGTCCCGATGCACGCCGTGCACCGGGCGATCGGCCTGGGTTCGGCCGACCTGGTCGCCCACCTCCTGGGTGAGGACCGCGACAGGGACCAGGACGCCGGCCTGAGCGCCGCCCACAAGGCCCTGTACGGGCAGTACTTCGACCGTCTCCCCGCGCTGCGGGACGCCGGGCCGCTGCTGAAGCGGCTGCACGGCGACGGCTGGACGATCGTGCTCGCCACCTCGGCGAGCGGATCGGAACTCACGGCGCTGCGGCGCGCCCTCGACGCCGACGAGGCGATCACGGCCACGGCCAGCGCGGACGACGTCGAGGAGGGCAAGCCGGCGCCGGAGCCCGTCGAGCACGCCCTGGAGCTCGCCGGGGTACCCGCCGAGCGGGCCGTGTTCGTCGGCGACACCGTCTGGGACATGCGTGCGGGGCGCCGGGCCGGCGTGCGCTGTGTGGGCGTGCTGTGCGGTGGCATCCCGCGCGCCGACCTGGAGGAGGCGGGCGCCGAGGCGATCTACGCCGACCCGGCCGACCTGCTGGCCTCGCTGGAGGACAGCCCCCTGGCATGAGCATCCGCGTCGGAACGTCGGGAACGCCGAAGACACCGGGAGAACCGGAAACATCGGGAACGGAAGGAGCGGGGGCCCGCTGGGCGGAGGCCGTACGACGGGAGGCGGGCGCCGCCGGCCGGGCCGTACGGGCGGCCTGGGCCGGTCCCGGCCGCGAGCGGGACCTGGTCGTGCAGTCGCTCAAGGCGGCGCTGGCCGCGGCGCTCGCCTGGTTCGTGGCGAGCGACTGGCTGAACGACCCGATGGCCCTGATGGCTCCCTGGGTGGCGCTGGTCCTGGTGCAGGCCACGGTGTACGGCTCGCTGCGCCAGGCCGCCCAGCAGTGGACGGCGATCTGCGTGGGCACCCTGCTCGCCTCGGCGGCGCAGGCGCTGACCGGGAACACCCTGGGCGCGCTCGCGCTGTCCGTGCCGCTGCTGATGCTGCTGGCGCACTGGCCCCGCTTCGGCGACCAGGGCATCTACGCGGCCACCACGGCCGTGTTCACGCTGGCCTCGGGCGCGGTGTCGGTGTCGGCGGTGGGACACCGGGTCGGGCAGGCGGCACTCGGCGCGGTGATCGGGGTGGCCGTCAACGCGCTCGTGCTGCCGCCGGTGCATCTGCGGGACGTCCGCGAGAACCTCGCGGCGCTGACCCGGGAGGCGGGCGAGGCGCTGCACGCGGTCGCCGCCGGGCTCCGGGACGGCGAGTGGGACACGGCGACGGCCGCGGACTGGTCGCGCCGGGCCGACCGGCTCGAACGGCGGTGCGAGGGACTGCGGTCGGCGCGGAGCTGGAGCCGCGAGAGCCTGCGGCTGACCGCGGGTCCGTTGCGGGCGCTGCACCGGGTGCCGCTCGATGTGCCGCCGGAGTCGGAGGACGCCCGCTGGGGCCGGGTGTCGGACCATGTCACGGCGCTGACCCGCACCCTGGCGGTCGCGGCCGACGACGACCGTGCCCCGGCCCCGCCCCGGGCGGAGGCGCTGCGGATCTACGCCCGGCTGCTGGCACTGATCGGCGACGCGTGCGCTGCCCAGTCCGAGCGTTTCCTGGACGCGGGCGCGGCCGCGGGCGGAGTGGAGGGGTTCGAGGCGGGGAGGGCCGAGGAGGAGATGGAAGAGCTGCGCGGCCGGCTGCAGCACAGTCTGCGCGACCATGCCGGGGAGGGGGCCGCGCACACGGCCGTGCTCGGGACGCTGCTGCTCCAGGCGGAGAACCTGTGGGTGGAGGCCCTTCCCGGCGCCCGGCGGGAGAACCGGGCGGAGTGACGCGGATCACCGCGAACCGGGGCGGGGAAGGGAACACCGCCCGGTGGTTCGCCGTTGAACAGTCCGTGGGTACGGATGGGACAGTGTCCCCGGGCCTCACCTTTTGCCCACAGGGACGATCGTTCGGCTGAAGCCCTGTGGAGCCTTTCGCCGAGAGGCGACCGCCATCCGTACCCACCACCGAGCCGCCCCGACCGTGATCCCCCGTCCGGTCGGGGCTTTCTTCTGTCGCGCCCGCCGGCTGCGCGCAGCGGCAGCGACGTCGGGGCCGGGCTCGACTTCGAGAGCGCTCCAGTTCGTAGCGTTCCAGCGTGAACACCGCACGCCACCAGATCGGTTCGGGGTTCGGTGCCCGCAGCACCGCCGACGACGTCCTCCGTGGCATCGACCTCACCGGGCGGCTCGCCCTCGTCACCGGCGGCTACTCGGGTCTCGGTCTGGAGACCGCCCGGCGCCCGGCTGCCGTCCGGGAGAACCTGTCCGGCATCGACGGCGTCGAGGTGGACGAGCTCGACCTGGGCGACCTGGACAGCGTGCGGGCCTTCGCCGACCGTTTCCTCGACTCCGGCCGCGGCCTCGACCTCGTCATCGCCGACGCGGGCGTCATGGCCTGCCCCGAGACGCGGGTCGGGCCGGGCTGGGAGCGCAGTTCGCCACGCACCACCTCGGTCACTTCGCCCTCGTCAACCGCCTCTGGCCGGCGATCGAGCCGGGCGGCGCCCGCGTGGTCTCCGTCTCCTCGCACGGCCCTCACTTCTCGGGCATGCGCTGGGACGACGCGCACTGGCGGCAGGGCTACGACAAGTGGCAGGCCTACGGCCAGGCGAAGACGGCGAACGTGCTGTTCGCCGTCCACCTCGACCGGCTGGCCGGAGACCGTGGCGTCCGCGCCTTCTCCCTCCACCCGGGCGGCATCCTCACCCCGCTCCAGCGGCACCTGTCGACGCGGGAGATGGTGGCGAACGGCTGGATCGACGAGGCAGGCAACCCACTGGACCCCGAGAGCTTCAAGACGCCGCAGCAGGGGGCGGCCACGCAGGTGTGGGCGGCGACCTCGCCCCGGCTCTCCGGGATGGGCGGGGTGTATCTCGAGGACTGCGACATCGCCGAGCCCGCTCCGGCGGACGGCGAACGCGCCGGCGTCAAGGACTGGGCACGGGCCCCCGACCAGGCGGCCCGGCTGTGGCGGCTGTCGGCGGAGCCGACGGGCGTGAACGCGTTCGCCGGGTGAGCCGGCGGCCCCTCCCCCGCGCGCAGGCGCGCCTCCGGCCGCCCCGCCCCCACCGCGTGCACCTCGCGGCACCGGGGTACTCGGGCCGCTCCAGCCGGACACGGCGAGAGGAGTCGACGGTGAGCAACGGGTCGGGCAGGAAGGTCGTGGTCACGGGCGCCACCGGCAATGTCGGCACCAGTGTGGTGCGGCTCCTGGCGGAGGATCCGGAGATCGGGTCGGTGGTGGGTCTGGCCCGGCGGATCCCGGAGTGGGCGCCGCCGAAGACGGAGTGGGCGGCGGTCGACCTGGCGTCGGAGGAGACCGGTCTGGACGGCGTGTTCGACGGCGCGGACGCGGTGGTGCATCTGGCCTGGGCGTTCCAGCCGACGCACGATCCGGCGGTGACGTGGCGGACCAACGTGCTCGGGAGCATGCGGGTCTTCGAGGCGGCGGCCGCCGCGCGGGTGCCGGCGCTCGTGCACGCCTCGTCGGTGGGCGCGTACTCGCCGGGCCCGAAGGACCGCGCGGTGGACGAGTCATGGCCGACGCACGGGTGGCCGGACGCCGCGTACTGCCGGGAGAAGGCCTATCTGGAACGGGCCCTGGACATCTTCGAGCGCGACCATCCGGACATGCGGGTGGTGCGGATGCGGCCGGCGTTCCTGTTCAAGCGGGAGTCGGCGAGCGAGCAGCGGCGCATCTTCGGCGGGCGGTTCCTGCCGGGGCCGATCGCCCGTCCGGACCTGCTGCCGTTCCTGCCGGACGTGCCGGGGCTGCGGATGCAGGCGCTGCACACCGACGACGCGGCCGAGGCGTACCGGCTCGCCGTGCGCACGGATGTGCGCGGGCCGTTCAACCTGGCGGCGGATCCGCCGGTCGACGCACGGCTGCTCGGCGAGATGTTCGACGCCCGTACGGTGCGTCTGCCCCGTACGGCGGCCCGCTCGGCGATCGCCGCCGCGTGGAACCTGCGTCTGCTGCCCGCCTCCCCGCACCTCTTCGACGCGGTCCTGCGCCTGCCGCTGATGGACTGCACACGCGCCCGGGTCGAACTCGGCTGGCGCCCGCAACGCGCGGCGACGGAGGTGCTGGAGGAGTTCCTGCACGGCATGCGCTCCGGCGAGGGCGCCCCGACGGAACCGCTGCGCGGGCGCAAGGTGGGGTGAGGCCCGGTCGGCGCCGGTCGCGCCGTCGTGCGGACCCACACACCGCACGGCGGCGCCACCTTCACCCCCGCTTTCCTCCGGGACACGACGACGGCGCGACCGGACCGGCCTTCCTCCGGACGAGCGGTCGGCACGACGAGCGGCACGCCGCGGCACGACGTGCACCGCCCGGTCGGCCGCGGCACGAGGACGCACGGGACCGGGCGGTGGTGCACCGGATGCGGTGGAAAGCGGGGAGCCGGGAACCGCGGTCAGTCGGCCGGTTCGTCGGGGACGGGGTGGTCGGACGGGGCGGTGGTCGGCCGGGGGGCGTCCTGCCGGCCCGTACCCGCCTCGTCCGTGTCGGGGACGTCGGTGGCGGGTTCCTCGTCCTCCGCCTCGTCCACGTCGGCCCGGGCGGGGGCGACCTCCCAGGGGTCCTCACCGGCGTCGGCCTGCTGGTCGGGCAGGTCGCGCGGGACCGGCGTGCCGTTCTCGCCGGGTCCTTCGAGGCGGTGGTCGGCCACGGGGCGTCCTTCCTTCCGGGGTCGTGCGGCGCCGCCCGCGGTCGCGCGGGACGGCCTCACGCGAGTACCTCCGCCCCGTCCGGCGAAACGTCAGTGCGGAGTACGTTCCTCCAGCGCCGTGCGCCAAGCGGGCTCGGGGCCGCTGGGCAGGGGCTCGGGGCGCCGTCCGCCCCGGGCGAAGAAGTCGGCCAGCGGCAGGATCGCGGCGCCCACGGTGACCGCGTCGGGGCCCAGCCGGCCCAGCTCGACGGTGACCTTCTGGGCCGGGTGGCGCAGCGCGTACGCGGTGGCGTGGCGGCGTACGGCGGGCAGGAAGCGGGTGCCGAGCTGGAGGCCGGCCCAGCCGCCGATGAGGATGCGCTCGGGCTGGAAGAGGTTGATCAGGTCGGAGAGCCCGGCGCCCAGGTACTCGGCGGTCTCCTCCAGGACGGCGAGGGCGACGGGGTCGGCCGTGTCGCCGTCGGCCGGGTAGGCGGCGGCGAGCATGGCGGTCAGCGCGCTCTCCTCGTCGCCGCCCTCGGGCGGCCGGCCGCCCTCCTCGCGCCAGCGGTCGAGGAGCGCCTCGGCGCCCGCGTACGCCTCCAGGCAGCCGAGCGCCCCGCAGCGGCAGCGGCGCCCGCGCACCCGGACGGTCAGGTGACCCCACTCCACGGCCCGGCCGTGCTCGACGTCGGGGGTGACGAGGCAGGCGCCGACGCCCGAGCCGAAGAGCACGACGCAGGCGTTGCCGGCGCCGCGTCCGCCGCCGAACCACATCTCGGCCTGGCCGAGGGTCTTGGCGCCGTTGTCGATGAAGTACGGCACGGTGTCGGGGAGCGGCGAGCCCCGGCGCAGCAGTTCCTCCAGCGGCACCGCGTCCCAGCCGATCGTCTGTCCGTGCACGACGGCGCCCCGGTCGGGGGTGCGCTCCACGATGCCGGGGACGCCGATCCCGACGCCGAGCAGCCGCTCGGGGGAGAGATCCGCCGCGGCGAGGACCTCGGCGACACCGTCGCGGATGTGCCCGACGATGCCGTCGACCTCGTACCGCCGCTGCTGCAACGGGCGCTCGGCGCGCGCGAGTTCGGTGAGGGTGAGGTCGAACAGCTCGACGCGCACGCGCGTCTCGCCGACGTCCACGCCGATCATGTGGCCGCTGGCGGGGGCGACCCGCAGCAGGGTGCGCGGCCGGCCGCCGTCGGAGTCGACGCTGCCCGCCTCCTCCAGCAGCCCGTCGGCGACCAGGTCGGCGACGACGTTGCTGACGGAGCCGGAGCTCAGACCGGTGACCGGCCCGAGCTCGAAGCGGCTCAGGGGTCCGTCGAAGTAGAGCCGTTGCAGTACGGCCGTGCGGTTGGCCCGCCTGAGATCGCGTACCGTACGCCCGTTCCGCCCCGTCATGTGGCTCCCTTCGCACCCTGCCCGACCTGCAACATACCGCCGTGGGAGGGCCGGGCGCGACATTCTCCACCCCTTATTTCACGATGTGAGCTTAACGCGGGGTCCGACAGCCCGCGGCGCTGCGCCCCGCGGCACGGCGAGCTGACCGCGGACCCGGTGAGCGACATCGTCGACGACACGCTCACGCTGCCGGGGAGGGGAGCTGGCCCGCGCCTGCGCGCCGGGGGGCGGCGACGGGTGTGTGGCCGCCGGCGCCCGCCGCCGCGCCGGTGGAAGAGCCGGCGGCGTAGCGGGCGGGTAGTCGGCGGAGCAGGGGGCGGATCAGTCGGCGGAGCAGCCTCGGCGGTAGCGGGCGGTAGTCGGCGGGAGGACCAGCGAAACGATCGGCGGAGTGGGCGTCGGCGATACGGAAAATCCAGTCGCTCGCCCTCACCGCCGGTGCGTACTGTAGGCAGAAACCTAGTCTCCCTAGGTTACGCCGCAGGGCACTCAGGACGCCCCACGACACCCCAGGAGGCCCCCATGAGGTCACTCACCGAGAAGGACATCCGCGACTCGTTCGTCAACTGCTCCAAGGGCGAGGCCAAGCGTCTGTCCGTGCCGCGCGATCTCGACGCACGCCCCTGGGACGACCTGGACTTCCTCGGCTGGCGAGATCCGGGGGCGCCCGACCGCAGTTACCTGGTCACCGAGCGGGACGGGCGGCTCGTCGGCGTCACCCTCCGCTTCCCCTCCTCGCAACGCGGCTTCCTGCACCGCAGCATGTGCTCCCTCTGTCTGACCACGCATCCCGGCGGCGGCGTCTCGCTGATGACGGCCCGCAAGGCGGGGACGGCGGGCCGCGAGGGCAACTCGGTGGGCCTGTACATGTGCACGGATCTGGCTTGTTCTCTGTATGTCCGGGGGCGGAAGACGCCAGAGGGGGGAGGCCGCTTCGAGGAGAGCCTCACCCTGGAGGAGCAGATCGCCCGGACCACGGGCAACCTGTCCGCCTTCCTGGACAAGCTGTACGCCTGACCTGGGGCTCCGCCGCGCGAGGGGACCGGCCCCGGCCCCACCGGGACCGGCTGCCACCGCTCGCGCGGCTCCGCCACGACCGCTCCGCCCCCTCAGATCCTCCGGCTGGCCAAAGATACGTTCGAGGTACCTGAGGAACGGGAACTGGCCAAGGGATGGCAGAAGTACGTGAGCGTGCAGCGCCCCTTGTCCGGCTCGTGCAACGGCACCGGGAACCCGTGGTCGTCCAGGCCCTGCGGTCCGCCGCGGCGGCGACGATCGCCTATGTCGTCGCGCTCCGGCTGAGTCCCGAGGCCGCCCCCCTGACCGCGCCGCTGACGGCGCTGCTGGTCGTCCAGGTCACCTTGTTCGCGACACTCACCAACGGTGTGCGCCGGGTCAACTCGGTGGTGGCCGGGGTGCTGGTCGCCATCGCGTTCAGCCTGCTGGTGGGGCTGACCTGGTGGAGTCTCGCGCTGCTGATCGTGGCGTCGCTGGCGGTCGGGCACCTGGTGCGCGTCGACGAGTACGTGCCCGAAGTGGCGATCAGCGCCATGCTGGTGCTCGGGGTCACCACCGTCGGCGACACGGCGTGGGCGCGGATCCTGGAGACGCTGATCGGGGCGGTGGTGGGACTCGGCATCAACCTCCTGCTGCCCCCTCCGGTGTGGGTGGAGGAGGCCGGCGAGTCCATCGACGGACTGGCCCGCCGGCTCCGGCAGCTGATGCTGCGCATCGGGGAGCAGGCCGCCGGCCGCACGGAGGTGGAGCAGGCGACCGCCCGGCTGTACGAGGCGCGCCGCCTCGACCACGACATCGTCGAGGTGGACGCGGCGCTGCGGCAGGCCGAGGACAGTCTGCGGTTCAATCCCCGCGTGCGGGAGGGTCTGCTGCACCGGGTCGTGCTCCGCACCGGCCTGGACACGCTGGAGATCTGCACGGTCGTCCTGCGGGTGCTGGCCCGCACGCTCACCGATCTGGCCAAGGAGCGTGACGAGGAGCCGCTGTTCGCCTCCGAGACCGGCGAGGTGGTGGAGCGGCTGCTGTCGGAGATCGCCGACGCCGTGGTGAGCTTCGCGGTGCTGGTCACCACGCACGTCAGCCTCAACGCGGACGCCGCGGAGGCCCGGCTCACCGCGGAACTGCGGCAGGCCGCCGCCACCCGCGACAAGCTGGCCCAGCTGCTGCTCGAACAGCTCCAGCACGACGCCCGGCAGTGGCAGCTGCACGGTGCCGTGCTGACCGAGGTCAACCGCATCCTCGACGAGCTCGACACCGAGCACCGCTCCCGCCGTCTCCTGGAGGAACTGGACCGTGTGTCCCAGGAACAGCGCGCCCGGCTGCCGCGCCTGACCCGGCTGCGCGAGCGCATGGGGGTCCAGGAGAAGCTGTGGCGGAGCCGTACGGGGATGGACGGGCGTTCCCTCTGAGGCAACGGTGACCGGTAGGGGCGGCGGGGGCGGGCACGCGCGGCGGTAAGGAGCCGCCCGTGCCCGCCGCGTCGGTACGTCCGCTCGGCGGTGCCGGGCGAGGATCGTCGGGCTCGCCGCGGCCCGCGCCGACGACCATGCGCCTGGGCATAGCTCCCTGGCCCGCGTCGCGAGGGGGGCCGCCCCCGTCGCGGCGCATGGCCCGTATGCGGCGTGCCGGCCCGTACACGGCGTGCCGGCCAGGGTCCGGCACGCCGGCCGCACGCCGCGTGGCGGGCAGGACGCTGCGGGGGCGGGCGGGAGGACCTCCGTACCCGGTAGGGCCGCGCCCTACGGCGCCGGGACGACGTCGGCCCGGACGCGGTGCGCCGCGAGCGGGCTTTGCGTTCGGTGGTCCCCGCGCGCCAGGGTGGTGGTCCGGCGGTGGCGGACGACGACCTGAGGTGCGGGACATGAGCAGTGGGACGGAAGCGGCGTGCGGCGACTGGAGCAGGCGCCGTTTCGTCGGGGCGCTCGGGGTGCTCGGCGCGGCGACCGCGGCCTCGGCGCTCGTCGGCTGCGGTGGCGCGACGGACTCCCCGCGGGCGCGGTCGCAGACGCCGGATGCCGCATCCGACGGGCCGTCCGGCGCCGCGCCCCAGGCCTCGCCGTCCCGGTCGTCGGGTAAGCCCTCCGGTCCCCGGCCGCTCTACCTCGGCACCTACACCTCGGCCGAGGGAGGCGGCACGGGCATCGGCCTCGCCACGTACGACCCCGCCTCGGGCCGGATCACCCGCCGGGGCACGGTCACGGGCGTCCAGGACCCGTCGTACCTCGCGGTGCACCCGAACGGCCGGACGCTGTACGCGGTCAACGAACGCGAGCGCGGAACCGTGACCGCCGTACGGCTGGCGGACCGTGAGGTGCTGGGGAGCAGGGCGACGGGCGGGGCCCATCCGTGCCAGCTGTCCGTGCACCCGGGCGGACGCTGGCTGCTGAGCGCCGACTACGGCTCCGGCAGCGTCACCGTGCACCCGATCGACGCCTCCGGAGCGCTCGGTGAACGCACCGACCGGGTCACCCACAGCCGTCCGGCGCCCGGTCCCGGCCAGGACGGGCCGCACGCGCACCAGTTCGTCACCGCGCCGGACGGCGGACACGTCCTCGCCGTCGACCTCGGCACCGACACGGTCTACACCTACCGCCTGGACGAGCGGTCGGGCACGCTGACCGAGGTCGCGCAGGCGCACACCCGCCCGGGCGCCGGCCCCCGCCACCTCACGTTCCACCCGCGCGGCCGGTACGCCTACCTGGCCAACGAGGCGGACGACACGGTCGCGGTCTGCGCCTACGAACCGTCCACCGGCCGCCTCACGATCGGCGCGCCGCAGTCCACGGGTGCCAGGGCGGACACGAACCATCCGGCGCAGTTCGCGGTCACCCCGGACGGCGCGTACGCCTATCTCGCCAACCGCGGGGACAACACGCTGGCGCGCTACGCGGTGCGGGCGGACGGGGCCCGGCTGCGGCTGCTCGGCACGGTGCCGGTGGCCGGGGACTTCCCCCGGCAGATCGCCCTCTCGCCGGACGGCGGCCTGCTGTTCGCGGCCAACCAGCGGTCCGGCACGGTCAGCGTCTTCCACGTGGACGGTGCCACCGGCGCTCTGCGGCTCGCGGGCGAGCCGTTCGCGTCACCCGTCGCCGTCTGTGCGCTGCCGCTGTAGGGCGCGCGGGCAGGAGGCCGTGGCGGCCTGCGTGAGCAGCACGTGCATGCGCTCGGTGAGCTGCCCGACGTCGTCGGCGGGCGCGTGAAAGGGCAGGCGCACGTCACCGTGGGCGCGGGCGCGCTCGATGCGCAGCGTCAGTCCGTGCCGGTCCACGGCGAGCGGCTGCACGCGGACGGCGCCGTGCAGGCTGTCGCTCCCGATGAGCCGGGTGAGCCGCTCCACGGCGTCGGGGTGGGCGTCCGCGAGGTGGGTGAGGAGCTGGGCCTCGGCGGTGGCGAGCGGGTCGGGTGCGGCGGCGGCGAACTCCTCGAGGTCGACGACGACCGTGCCGGAGGGCTGTTTCAGCACGACGCGGGTGGCATGGAAGGCCAGGTGGCCGTCCTCGGGGACGAACCAGCCGGCGAGCCAGAGCCGGGCGCGGATACGGCCTCGGACGGGGACGGGCGCGACGTCCGCGAACTCGAGCACCGCGGACGGCTCGCCGCGCGGCGCGCAGATCGCCGCCGCGAGCAGGGCGCTGTCCTCCGGCACGTGCAGGTGGACCCGCCCGTCCTCGTCGACGGTGTGCGCGCCGACGAACTCCTCGCGGCCGCCGTCCGCGGTCACCGCGCAGGACCACGAGGCGGCGAGCACCGACCGGGCCCGCTCGGCCGCGGCAGGCGCGGCCGTCCAGCTGTGGCTGTCACCCATCCCAGAACCTCCTTAGGTAAGCCTTGCCTAACCTACCGAAGATCCGGGTCCGCGCCAACCATGGTGGTCACCACGGTCCTGATCGGGCCCCGGTCGCCGTTCCTCGGAGTGACGGAAACGCGCCCCCGAAGGGGCCTCGTCACCCAGGCCCCCGCCGGCAGCAGAGGCGGGGCGCGGCGCCCCGGCACGTCCCCGGCTCCGCGCCGGCCGGCCGGCCGGCCGAGGATCACTCCGGCGGCGCGACGACCCCCAGCAGCGCCCTGGCGCACAGCTCCCGCACCTGCTCCCGCGACAGCGACTCGTCCGACCCGCGCAGCCACTCCAGGCACACCGCCGTTATGAACGCCAGCCAGCCCCGCACCGCCAGCCGCACGTCGGGGCGGTCCTGGAGGAGCGGACCGAACTCGGGGTCGGCGGCCAGGGCGGCGAGGATCTGCCGTTCCTGGGCGGCGAGGGCGCGGTGGTAGACGCGCCGCACGGCCTGGTCACCGGCCGCGTCCGCGCGGTGGAAGGCGCGGTAGCCGTGGGCGTGGGCGCGGACGTACTCCAGGTAGGTGTCCAGACCGGCGGTGAGCTGTTCGCGGACGGGGACGCCGGGCACCGCCGCCGTCATGCGCAGCATCCGCTCGCTCTCCCGCTCGACGACCGCCGCGAAGAAGTCCCGCTTGGTCGGGAAGTAGTGATAGAGGAGCCCCCGCGAGACCCCCGCGATCTCGGCGACCTGCTCGATCCACACCTCGTCGTAGGGGTTCTCCGAGAACAGGCGCGCGCCGACCGACAGAAGCTGTTCCCTGCGCTCCCCGGTGCTGAGGCGACGCCGTGTGCGCTCCCCCTGGTTGGCGGCCATGCGCGCACTTTACTTGACGTCGGTTCAACAACGGGACAAGACTGACCCCGCGCTATTGAACCCACGTACAACAGGCTCAACGTGCCGCTGACTCAAGGGAGATCGCGTCATGGCGGGGACGACGACCGGGGCGACGCCCGCGACGACGACCGGGGACGGACTGCCGAAAGGGTTCCGCAGCGCCGAGCTCGGGTGGCCCGGGCTGCACCGCATCCCGCACCCGCCCCACCGGCTCCCGCTGCTCGGAGACGTGCTGGGCACGAGCCGGCGGACCCCCCTTCAGGACTCCCTGCGGCTCGGCCGCCGACTGGGGCCGATATTCCGGCGCCGCGCCTTCGGCAGGGAGTTCGTGTTCGTGGGGGGCGGGCGGCTCGCCGCCGACCTGGCGGACGAGGCACGGTTCGCCAAGCACGTGGGGCTGGGCGTGGCGAACCTGCGGCCGGTCGCCGGTGACGGGCTGTTCACGGCGTACAACCACGAGCCCAACTGGCAGTTGGCGCACGACGTGCTGGCCCCCGGCTTCAGCCGGGAGGCGATGCACGCCTACCACCCGATGATGCTGGACGTGGCGGAGCGGCTCACCGGCCAGTGGGACCGCGCGGCGGCCGCCGGGCGGGCCGTGGACGTGCCCGGGGACATGACCAAACTGACCCTGGAGACCATCGCGCGCACCGGCTTCGGGCACGACTTCGGCTCCTTCGAACGCCCCCGGCCGCACCCGTTCGTGACCGCGATGGTGGGCACGCTCAGCTACGCGCAGCGGCTGAACACCGTGCCGTCACCGCGGCTGCTGTGGCGGGCCTCGCGCCGCAACGAGGCGGACATCGCCCACCTCAACCGCACCGTCGACGACCTGGTCCGGGCGCGCCGCGCGGACGGCGGCGGGAACGGCGACCTGCTCGACCGGATGCTCGGCACCGCCCACCCCGAAACGGGCGAGCGGCTGTCGGCCGAGAACGTCCGCCGTCAGGTCATCACCTTCCTCGTCGCCGGTCACGAGACCACCTCGGGCGCGCTCTCCTTCGCCCTGCACTACCTCTCCCGCCACCCGGACGTCGCCGCCCGCGCCCGCGCCGAGGTGGACCGGGTGTGGGCGGACGCCGCGGCACCCGGGTACGACCAGGTGGCGAAGCTCCGGTACGTGCGCCGGGTGCTGGACGAGTCGCTGCGGCTGTGGCCGACGGCGCCGGCGTTCGCGCGGGAGGCCCGCGCGGACACGGTGCTGGCCGGGGAGCATCCGATGCTGCGGGGCGCCTGGGCGCTGGTGCTGACGCCGATGGTGCACCGCGACCCCGAGGTGTGGGGCGCCGACGCCGAGGAGTTCGACCCGGACCGCTTCGACGCGGGGGCGGTCCGCGCGCGGGCCCCGCACACCTTCAAGCCGTTCGGCACGGGAGCGCGGGCCTGCATCGGCCGGCAGTTCGCGCTGCACGAGGCCACGCTCGTCCTGGGACTGCTGCTGCGCCGCTACGAGCTGCGCCCCGACCCGGACTACCGGCTGCGGGTGACCGAGCGGCTGACGCTGATGCCCGAGGGACTGCGGCTGCGCCCGGAGCGTCGTACGCCCCCTCCGGCGCCGGGCGGGCCGGCCCCGGACGAGGGCGGGTCAGCGCCCCGCTGTCCAGTGCGCGGGTCGGGTGAGTGATCCCGGCAGCCTGGTGCCGGCGCTCCCCCGCGCCGCGTCGAGCTGCGGCTGGGTCACGAAGAACGCCCCGGTCAGGTCGGCGTCCGTCAGGTCGGCGTCCCGCAGGTCGGCCCCTATGAGGTCCGCTCCGCGCAGATCGGCTCCGGTGAGGTCGGCGGCTATCAGGTAGGCGCCGCGGAGATCGGCCCCGCGCAGGTCGGCCCCCTTGAGACGGGCGCCCATCAGGTCGGCGTTGCGGCGTTGCTTCTTGCGCCCGGGTATGCCCGCGCGGGCCAGTTCGCCGGCCTTCAGCAGCAGGGCGTTGACGTCCCGGCGGTGCGCGGCCACGTCCAGGGCGACGAGTTCGCCGGGGGTCTGCCGGCTGAGCCGATCGGTCTTCTCCAGCGCCCGCCGCACCTTCGGGTGGAGGGGGGCGGCGGCGGGCAGGGCGAGCGCCTCGGTGAGGTACCACAGCAGTTCGTGGAGCTGCCGGACCACCGGGAACACCTCGACCACGCGGCGGGCGTGCTCGCGGTCGGCGGTGCGCCAGTCCCGGCCGCCGAAGGTGACCTGGGAGACCTTCTGCCCGGCGCCGAAGCAGTCGTAGACCGTGCAGCCGGTGAAGCCCTTCTGCCGCAGCCGGGTGTGGATGCCGCAGCGGTGGTCCTCCCCCAGGTTGGGGCACGGCCTGCCCGCGTCCTTGTCGATCGCGAAGTCGGCGGAGCGGGCGAACGGCAGGGCGACACAGCACAGCCCGAAGCAGTTGGCGCAGTCACCGCGCAGGCCGTCCGGGTCCACCGTCTGTTCTCGCATGCCGTCCACCCTACTGACCTGCGGTCCTGGGGCGGTCACCGCGATGGTCCCCCGCCCGGTGCGCGCCTCACCGCCGGGTTCCGGGCCGTGTGGGATTCCTCTCATCCGGCGGAAAACAACGTCCGCTATCACGGAGTCACGAGCCGGCAGCGGCAGGAGCCGACGGACCGAGGAGTACGTCATGCCCAGTCACCAGCCCCCGTGCCCGGCCGCGGACAGCGCCGGCCGTCACACGGCCGTCGTGGTCACGGCCCACCCCGAGCAGGGGTGGAGCCTGCTGTGCGACGGGACCGTCGTCTTCGACGACACCGGTGAACTCCTGCCGGACGGCCGCGTCGTGGACCCGCACCGCGTCCCCGGCCCTCCCGCCGTCCCCGGTCCTCCCGTCGTCTCCCCGTCTGACGTTGTCGTCCGGCCTCGGCCGAGGTACGGGTCGTGCGCGGTTTCCTAGCGGCTGATCAACTCGAACGCCACCGCCGGCCTGCCGCCGAAGCGCTCGCCCAGCGAACCGGCGACGCCGGTCAGGAAGCCGCGGGCGTACGCTTCGGGTTCCTCGTCGGTCAGCGCCTCGATGTAGGTGCGGTGTTCGAGCAGCGAGGCCACGGCCCGCTCCAGACCCGGCCGCGCGTCCACGGCGTGGGTGGGGAACGCTGATCCGGCGACGGCGACCCAGCGGACGCCGTCCCACGGCTCGAGGCCCTCGTCGGCCAGTTCGGGGAAGATCCAGCGGTTGCCGGCGTCCCCGGCCGCGTCGAGGGTGGCACGGCCGACGGCCACGTGGTCGGGCGTGTTCCAGACGGCTTCGCCCCAGGTGTCACGGTGGTTCAGGGTGATCACCAGCTCGGGGCGGTGCCGGCGGACGGCGGCGGCGATGTCACGGCGCAGGGCGGTGCCGTACTCGATCACGCCGTCCCGGTGGTCGAGGAACTCGACCGTGGAGACGCCGACGACGGCCGCGCTCGCCCGCTGCTCCCGCTCCCGCAGCGGGCCGCACTCGGCGGGCGGGAGCGTGTCGATGCCGGCCTCGCCGCGGGTCGCCAGCACATAGGCGACCTCGCGGCCGGCGTCGGTCCAGGCGGCGATCGCCGCGGAGCACCCGTACTCGAGGTCGTCCGGGTGCGCCACGACGGCGAGGGCGCGGGACCAGTCCTCGGGCATCGGCTGGAGCTGAGTGGTCGTCGGCTCGGTCATGCCCGCAGACTAACCGGGGCCCGCTCCCCCGTACCCGCGACGTCCCGCGGCGTCGCCCGCCGGGTCAGGCCTCGTCACGGGTCAGGGCCAGCAGGCGGTCGAGGACGCGGGGGCCGCCCGCCCGGACGCCGTCGTGTTCGAACTCGTCGGTGACCCAGGTGCGCAGGCCCCGGACGGCTCGGGCCGTCGTCAGGGAGTGGGCGGTGTCGACGTACAGGTCGTCGTGGTAGATCGCCGCCGCGACCGGGACCTCGTTGGCGGCGAGGCGGGCGGGGTCGTACAGCGGTGTCCAGTCGGTGCGGGCGGCGAGGAGGTCGGCGGTATCGCGCAGCGGCCGCAGCGCCGGGTCGCAGTCGAAGAGCCAGGGGTGGACCGTCTCCCCGGTCAGCAGCAGCGGCCCGTCGCCCGCGAGCGTCTTCGCCGCGTCGAACTGCGGGAACTCCGCGCGCACCCGTTCGGCCGACCAGGCGGTGGGGCGGGTGTCCTGGCCGTAGATCGCCTCGTGGACGAGGGCGTAGAGGGGGTGGCTCGCGTAGGAGAGGAGGCCCTGGATCTCCTCCTGGAAGGCGTCCGACAGGGCGGGGCCCCGCAGAGTGGGGACGAAGGCCTCCTCGAGGAGGTGGTGCAGACGGTGGCTGCCCTCGCTGCCGCCGAGGAGGGCGCCGAGCGACTGGAAGGCCTCGACGGTCAGGCGGTAACCGTTCGGGAGGGTCACCTCGTGCGTCAGGAGGTGGTCGGCGATACGGCGGACCCGCTCCACGTCCTGCGGGTAGCGGGCGTAGTGCGCGGCTGCCTTGCGCTCCATGCGCGGGTAGGCGGCGCGGTAGACGTCGTCGGCGTGGGCGTCCAGGGAGGGCAGACCGCCGGTGATCACGGCGGCGGCGAGGCCCTCGGGGGCGAAGGAGAGATAGGTGACCGTGCAGAAGCCGCCGAAGCTCTGCCCGAGGACCGTCCAGGGGGCGCCGCCGGTGACCTCGCGGCGCACCAGCTCGCAGTCGCGGACGATCGAGTCGGCGCGGAAGCGGGTGAGGTAGTCGGCCTGCTCGGCGGGGCCGCCGCGCAGCGGGAGCGTCTGGCGGTTGGCGGGCGTGGAGTGGCCGGTGCCGCGCTGGTCGAGGAGGAGGACGCGGTACTCCTTCAGCGCGCGCCCGAGCCAGGCGGGCTTGCCGACGAAGCGGTTGGCGCCGAAGCCGGGTCCGCCCTGGAGGTAGAGCAGCCACGGCAGGTCCTGGCCCGCCCTGTCGCTCGCGACGACCTCACGGGCGTACAGCTCGATCGTCTCCCCGGCCGGGTCGGCGTGGTCGAGGGGCACGGTGAAGTGGCGGTCGGTGAGGACGACGCCGGGCTGGCGGTAACTGAGTGGCAACAGGGGCTCCCGGGACGATCGGTGTGCGGACCGCGTCCCAGTTCAGCACATGACCGGCCGGCCGCCGACCCCGGGAGCACGAGCGGCTACTGAACGGCGGCTCAGCGCGCCGACAGGCTGGACCGCCGCACCACCAGTTCCGGCTGGAGCACGACCCGCCGGTGCTCGTGCCGGCCTCCGTTCTCCTCCGTCTCCTCCAGCAGCATCTCGGCGGCCAGGGCGCCCATGGTGACGGCGGGCTGCCGCACCGAGGTGAGGGGGACGGCCGCGGCGGCGGCGAACTCGATGTCGTCGTAGCCGACGATGGCGAGGTCGTCGGGGACGTTGACGCCGGCCGCGTACATGGCCTGCAGGACGCCGAGGGCGAGCAGGTCGTTGGCGCAGAACACGGCGGTCGGGCGGTCGGCGAGGCCGAGCAGGCGGGCGCCCGCGTCCCGGCCCGCGGCCACGTCGAGCCGTTCGGTGGGCAGTTCGCGCAGGTGCTCCGGGCCGAGGCCCGCCTCGGCGAGCGCACTGAGGGCGCCGGTGCGGCGGTCGCGGACCTGGGTGAAGCCGGGCGGGCCGCTGACGTAGGCGATCGAGCGGTGCCCCGCGTCGATGAGGTGGCGGACGGCGAGCGCGCCCCCGGCCACGTCGTCGACGGAGACCGAGCACTCGGCGGTGCCCTCGGAGACCCGGTCGACCAGCACGAACGGGATGCCGTGCCGGCGGAAGGAGTCGATGTTGCGTCCGGTGGCGTCGGCCGGGGTGAGCAGCACGCCCCGCACCCGCTGTTCGGCGAAGAGGGCCAGGTACTCGGCCTCCTCACCGACGCTCTCGGCGCTGTTGCAGACCATGACGCCGAGCCCGGCCCGGCGGGCGGCCCGTTCGGCGCCGCGGGCGACGTCGACGAAGAAGGGGTTGCCCATGTCGAGGACGAGCAGCCCCATGATCCTGCTGCGGCCGGCGCGCAGCTGGCGCGCGGACTCGCTGCGGACGTAGCCGAGTCGGTCTATCGCGGACAGCACGCGGGCCCGGGTCTCCGTGGCGACGGTGTCCGGGCGGTTGATGACGTTGGACACCGTGCCGACGGAGACTCCGGCGGCACGGGCGACATCCTTGATACCCACCGACTGGGCCATGAGGTGAGGACCTCCAGGTAGACGAGGGGCGGCGGGAGAGGCCTTCACATTACCGTCATCCCGCCGCACACCAGACCGGTCAGGCGGGGAGCCTGAAATCGACGACGCGGAGCGCCGAGGGGGTCGTCCCGCTCGACTTCTCCTGGTACATGACGGACAGGACGTTGTCCTGGGCGACACGCGTCTCGTCGATGACGACCTCGCCGAAGGCGTTGAGGCCGCTGCCGTCGAAGAGCAGCCTCCAGTCCGTGTGACCGGAGGCCTTCGACGCGCCCGCGATCCGGCCGAAGGGGAGGACCGCGTAGGCGTTGTCGTATCTGTCCAGGACCAGCTTGGTGCGCTGGCTGGAGTTGAGCGGGACCGGGATCTCGGTCTTCTGCCAGGTGCCCGAGGAGTTCCTGCGGAGGTGGAAGGCGCGGCCGTTGGCGGTGCGGTCGGCGACGTAGTTCGTCGTGCACTGGCCGAAGCGGCCGGGGACGTAGCTGATGATCGCGTGCGGGAGGCCGGCGGAGTCGGTGAACTGGCTCTCCTGGTTCATCAGGGAGTGGTCCGGGTCGAGCGGGTCCACCACCAGGCCGGCGTCGGTGACGGCGACCCGGTCGGAGCCGCCGGTGGTGCCGACGACGGTGCCGGCGTTGTTGCGCCAGGTACGGCCGCGGTCGTCGGAGTAGACGTAGCCGGTGTCGTGGTTGGTGATGCCGCCGCCGGAGCACATCACGGCGCCGTTCTGCTCGCGCCAGGTGAAGAAGGAGTGCAGGCGGCCGTTCCTGTCGTAGTCGATGCCGTGCAGGTACATGTTGCGGGCGGTGCTGGAGCCGTGCTCGCTGGTGTAGGTGCCGGTGGAGCTGGTCCACTCGCCGAGGTTGGTCCAGGAGGTGCCGTTGTACTCGGCGAGCGCGTTGCGGCCGTTGCCGGAGATGCCGGCGCGGTAGCTGAGCTGGAGCCTGCCGTCGGGCGTCGAGACGAACTGCGGGTAGGTGAACTGCGAGGTGAGCGCCAGCCCGTCGAGGGTGGACTGGGGGGCGCCGAAGCGGCTGGTGGTCCAGCTCAGGCCGGCGGGGTTGTCCATGAGCCCGGCGACCGACTTGACGTAGGTGAAGCCGTCGCTGTGGGAGTCCATGGTGAGGTGGAGGCGGCCGTCGACCTTGGAGACGCCCATGGAGATGACGTTGTGGGAGTCGTTGTAGCGCAGGGTGTGGCCGACCTTGACGGTGGACCACGTGGTGCCGCCGAGGACACGGCGGCCGACGACGGCGTTGCGGTCGGCGGTGTACCAGACGGCGTACTGGTAGCCCTTGTAGGTCAGCAGGCCGTTCTTCTGGAACGAGTTGTTGTTGACCAGGCCGTCGTAGGAGACGAAGAAGATGGCCTGGCTGTCGAGCGTCGTGGTACCGGTCCGGGTGACCGACGGGCCGGGGTCGGCGGCTCGTGCGGTGCCGGAGGCGAGAGCGGGGGTCACCACGGCACCGGCGAGGGCTGCGCCCAGCAGCGTGCGTCGTTTCATCTCGGTGGACTCCGTTGTCGGCGAGGTGCGGGAGGGGGACGGGGGTGCGGCGCGGGGAAGTCAGGCGAGGTGGAACACCTCGGTGAGCGGTTTCATGGCCTCGTCGGGCCGGGCGCCGTCCAGCGATTCGAAGAACGGCGCCATCTCCGCCTGCCAGCGGGCGTTGACGTCGGTGGCTTCCATGCCGGCCTGGGCCGCGGCGAAGTCCTCGGTCTCCAGGTAGCCCACGAGCAGGCCGTCCTCGCGCAGGAAGAGCGAGTAGTTGTGCCAGCCGGTGGCCGAGAGGGCCTCGAGCATCTCCGGCCAGACGGCGGCGTGCCGCTCGCGGTACTCGTCGAGGCGGTCGGCCCGGACCTTCAGCAGGAAGCACACGCGTTGCATCAACACCCCTCCGGGGATCAGAAGTTGAACTGGTCGATGTTCTTGGCGTCGAACACGGTCGGCTTGCCGAGGCTGATCACGCCGTCCTTGCCGATGGTGTACGTGGTGCCGTCGGCCTTGAAGGTCTCGCCCTCCTTGCCGGTGATCTGGCCGGAGACCAGGGCAACGGCGGTCTGCGCGGCCAGCGCGCCGAGCTTCGCCGGGTCCCACAGCTCGAAGGCGTCGACGGTGCCGTTCTTGACGTACTTGCGCATGTCGTTGGGGGTGCCGAGGCCGGTCAGCTTGACCTTGCCCTTGTACTTGGAGCCCGACAGGTACTGGGCGGCGGCCTTGATGCCGACGGTGGTCGGGGAGATGATCCCCTTCAGGTTCGGGTACTCCTGGAGCAGGCCCTGGGTCTGCTGGAAGGACTGCTGGGCGTCGTCGTTGCCGTACGCGACCTTGACGAGCTTGATGTCCTTGTACTTGGGGTCCTTCAGCTCGTCCTTCATGAAGTCGATCCAGATGTTCTGGTTCGTCGCGGTCTGCGCGGCGGACAGGATCGCGATCTCGCCCTTGTAGCCGATCTGCTCGGCGAGCAACTGCACCTCGGTGCGGCCGAGGTCCTCGGCGGAGGCCTGCGAGACGAAGGCGTTGCGGCACTCGGGGTTGGTGTCCGAGTCGTAGGTGACGACCTTGATGTCGTTGCTCATGGCCTGCTTGAGCGCGGTGCACAGGGCGCCCGGGTCCTGCGCGGAGACGGCCATCGCGTCGACCTGCTGCTGGGTGAGGGTGTTGACGTAGCTCACCTGGCTGGAGGTGTCGGTGGCGCTGGACGGGCCGACCTCCTTGTAGCTGGAGCCCAGCTCCTTCAGGGCCGCCTCGCCGCCCTTGTCGGCGGTGGTGAAGTACGGGTTGTTGACCTGCTTGGGCAGGAAGCCGACGGTCAGGCCCTTCTTGGTGGCCGCGTTCGGGTCGGCCTTGCCGCCGGAGGCGGCGGCGCCCGTGCTCTCCTTCTTCACGTCCTCCTTGGTGGTGCCGCCGCAGGCGGTGGCCGCGAGGGCGAGGGAGGTGACGGCGGCGAGCGCCGCGCAGGCACGACGGAGGGATGACTTGCGCATGGCTGTTCCTTCGAGGGTGAGCGGGCGGATTCAGGCGGTCGGCGCAGGTGCCTCGGGCACCGGGGCGGAGGCGGCTCTGCGCCCGGCCCGCGCGACGGCGATCTGGCGCGCGACCCTGGGGCCGAGCACCGAGATGACGAGCAGGACGCCGGTGACGACGATCTGCGACTGGGCGGAGACGTCCTGGAGGCTCATCACGTTCTGCAGCGCGCCGAGCAGGAAGACTCCCGCGACGGCGCCGCCGAGCGTGCCCTTGCCGCCGTCGAAGTCGATGCCGCCGAGCAGCACCGCGGCGATGACGGAGAGTTCGAGCCCGGTGGCGTTGTCGTAGCGGGCGCTGGCGTAGTGCAGCGCCCAGAAGACGCCGGTGAGGGAGGCCATCAGGCCGGTCAGGGTGAACAGGAGCAGCTTCTGCCGCTTGACGCGGATGCCGGCGAAGCGTGCGGCCTCCTCGCTGGCGCCGATCGCGAACAGCGACCGGCCGAACGGGGTGGCGTGCAGGGCGACCACGGCGATCGCGAGCAGGACCAGGAAGGGCAGCAGGGCCTGCGGGACGAAGGTGTCGCCGACGCGTCCGGCCGCGAAGTCCAGGTACTGGCTGGGGAAGTCGGTCACCGCGTCGGAGCCGAGGACGATCTGCGCGATGCCCCGGTAGGCGGCGAGGGTGCCGATGGTGACGGCGAGGGACGGCAGCCCGAGGCGGGTCACCAGCAGACCGTTGACCAGCCCGCACACCACGCCCAGCAGCAGGCAGATCGGGATGATCGCCTCGATGGTCATGCCCTGGTTCCACAGGGCGCCCATCACCGCGCCGGACAGGCCGGCCGTGGAGGCGACCGACAGGTCGATCTCGCCGGAGACCACCAGGAGCGTCATCGGCAGGGCGATCAGCGCGATCGGCAGGGTGTTGCCGATGAGGAACGACAGGTTGAGCGCGTTGCCGAAGCCGTCGACGAAGGAGAAGGAGAACAGCAGCAGGACGATCAGGAGGGCGCCGACGACCGTGTCCCAGCGGATCGCGCGGGTCAGCGACTCAGGCATGGCGGGCGTTCCTCTTCTTCAGGGCCGACGCCACCCGCAGCGCGACCACACGGTCCACCGCGATGGCGAGGAGGAGCAGGATGCCGTTGATGGCGAGCACCCAGACGGAGCTGACACCGAGGGCGGGCAGCACGCTGTTGATGGAGGTCAGCAGCAGCGCGCCGAGCGCGGCGCCGTAGACGCTGCCGGAGCCGCCGGTGAAGACCACGCCGCCGACGACGACCGCGCTGACGACGGTGAGTTCGTAGCCGTTGCCGGTGCCGGAGTCGACGTTGCCGAAGCGGGCCAGGTACATCGCTCCGGCGAGGCCCGCGAGGGCGCCGCAGAAGGTGTAGGCGACGAGGATCCGCTTGCGGACGGGGATGCCGGCGAGGCGGGCGGCCTCCGGGTTGGAGCCGAGCGCGTACAGCTCGCGGCCGCTGGCGAAGTGCTTGAGGTAGTAGGCGGTGGCGGCCAGGACGGCGAGGGCGATCAGCGCGAGGTACGGCACGGCGGAGAGGCCGCCGGAGCCGAAGTCGACGAAGGAGCCGGGCAGGTCGGCCGCGGTGATCTGGCGGGAGCCGACCCAGATGGAGTCGATGCCCCGGATGATGTAGAGCGTGCCGAGGGTGACGACGAGGGCCGGCACCTGGCCGAGGCTGACCAGCAGGCCGTTCAGCAGGCCGAAGCCGATGCCGAGCAGGACCGCCAGGGCGATCGCGACGACCGGGTGGCCACCGCCCTGGAGGTATGTGCCCGCGGCGAAGGCGGTGATGCCGAGGGTGGAGCCGACGGACAGGTCGACGTTCCTGGTGATCACGACCAGGGACTGGCCGGTGGCGACCAGGACCAGGATGGTCGCGTTGAGCAGCAGGTCCTTGACGCCCTGCTCGGAGAGGAACTCGCTGTTGCCGGCCTGGGTGACGGCGATCATCACCAGGAACACGGCCAGGATGGCGAGTTCGCGCATCTTGAAGACGCGGTCGACCAGCCGGGTGCCGCTGGACTTGGGCACCTCGGCGGCGGGGGCTTGGTTCGGGGTGATCACCGTCATGCGGCGGCCCTCCCGGTGGCGGCGGCCATCACGGTTTCCTCGGTGGCGTCGGAGCGGGGGATCTCGGCGGTCAGCCGGCCCTCGTGCATCACCAGCACGCGGTCGGCCATGCCGAGGACCTCGGGCAGGTCGGAGGAGATCATCAGGACGGCGACGCCGTCGGCGGCCAGTTGCGACAGCAGCCGGTGCACCTCGGCCTTGGTGCCGACGTCGATGCCACGGGTCGGCTCGTCGACGATGAGCACCTTGGGGCCGGTGGCCAGCCACTTGGCGAGGACGACCTTCTGCTGGTTGCCGCCGGACAGCGTGTTGACGGTGTCGGCGATCCGGGCGTACTTCACCTGGAGCTTGACCGCCCAGTCGAGGGAGCGGCTGCGTTCGGCGCCGCGGTCCATCAGGCCGGCCTTCACCGTCGTACGGAGTCCGGTGAGGCCGATGTTGCGCTCGATGGACATGTCCATCACCAGGCCCTGGGCGCGGCGGTCCTCGGGGACGAGGGCGAGCCCGGCGGCCATGGCGGTGGAGGGGGCGCCGTTGACGAGCCTGCGTCCCTCGACCTCGACCTCGCCGGCGTCCCAGCGGTCGATGCCGAAGACAGCGCGGGCGACCTCGGTGCGCCCGGCGCCGACCAGTCCGGCCAGGCCGACGATCTCGCCGCGCCGGACCTCGAAGGAGACGTCGGTGAAGACGCCCTCCCGGGTCAGGCGGCGGACGCTGAGGGCGACCTCGCCGGGCGTGACGTCCTGCTTGGGGTAGAGCTCGTCGAGGTCGCGGCCGACCATACGGCGGACCAGGTCGTCCTCGGTCATGCCGGCCAGTGACTCGCTGGCGATCCAGGCGCCGTCGCGCAGGGTGGTCACCCGCTGGCAGATCTCGAAGATCTCCTCCAGCCGGTGCGAGATGAACAGGACCGCCGCGCCCTGCTCGCGCAGGGTGCGCACGACGCCGAACAGGCGGGCGACCTCGCTGCCGGTGAGGGCGGCGGTCGGCTCGTCCATGATCAGGACGCGGGCGTCGAAGGAGAGGGCCTTGGCGATCTCGACGATCTGCTGGTCGGCGATGGACAGGCCGCGCGCCGGGCGGTCGGGGTCGAGGTCGACACCGAGGCGCTCCATCAGGGCGGCGGTGGCGTTGTGGGTGGCCTTGTGGTCGATGCGGCCGAGGGCGCGCCGGGGCTGGCGGCCCATGAAGATGTTCTCGGCGATCGACAGGTCCGGGAAGAGCGTGGGCTCCTGGTAGATGACGGCGATGCCGGCGTCGCGTGCGTCGCCGGGGCCGTGGAAGACGACGGGCTCACCGTCGAGCAGCACCTGGCCGGCGTCCGGTCGGTGCACCCCGGCGAGCGTCTTGATGAGGGTCGACTTGCCCGCGCCGTTCTCACCGGCGAGGGCGTGCACCTCGCCGGGGAACAGCTCCAGGGAGACGCCCCGCAGGGCGCGTACGGCACCGAAGGACTTGGCGACGTCCCTGAGCGCCAGCACCGGGGCCGGTCCCGCATCGGACGGGTGGGTCATGGGTGGCTCCTCGACGACGTCTGCGCACGGAACCCACCGGGGCTGTCACAGCGTCGTGAAAGGTTTCAACTGGATTGCCGGGACGTTAGGCATGCGACCCATGTCACGTCAATGGGTCCGCCTCGAAAAGTTTTCGATAGTCGAAGGTCACGCATCGGTCACGGAAGGCGGACCTGAACACAGGGCTTGACACTCCTCCGGCGGCCTCATAGCTTCCCCTTCTGAATCGTTTCATCCAGAGCTCTGCAAAAGCTCGTCCGAAGCTCGTCCGGACCGTTCCGGACCGATGTCACAGGAGCCCGAAGTGACCGACCTCGCCGCGGTGAAGGCCGCGCTGAAGACACAGGCCGTCGAGACGCCGTCGTGGGCGTACGGGAACTCGGGGACCCGCTTCAAGGTGTTCGCCCAGCAGGGCGTACCACGCACGCCGCAGGAGAAGCTGGACGACGCGGCCCAGGTGCACGCCGTCACGGGCGTGGCCCCGACCGTCGCCCTGCACATCCCGTGGGACAAGGTGGAGGACTACTCCGCACTTGCGAAACACGCCGAGGCCCGCGGTGTGCGGCTCGGCGCGATCAACTCCAACACCTTCCAGGACGACGACTACAAGCTGGGCAGCGTCTGCCACCCGGACGCGGCGATCCGCCGCAAGGCCGTCGACCATCTGCTGGAGTGCGTCGACATCATGGACGCCACCGGCTCGACCGACCTGAAGCTGTGGTTCGCCGACGGGACGAACTACCCCGGCCAGGACGACATCCGCGCCCGGCAGGACCGGCTCGCCGAGGGGCTGGCCGAGGTGTACGAGCGGCTCGGGGACGGGCAGCGGATGCTGCTGGAGTACAAGTTCTTCGAGCCGGCCTTCTACACGACGGACGTGCCGGACTGGGGCACGGCGTACGCGCACTGCCTCAAGCTCGGGCCGAAGGCGCAGGTCGTCGTCGACACCGGCCACCACGCGCCGGGCACCAACATCGAGTTCATCGTCGCCACGCTGCTGCGGGAGGGCAAGCTCGGCGGGTTCGACTTCAACTCGCGGTTCTACGCCGACGACGACCTGATGGTGGGCGCGGCGGACCCCTTCCAGCTGTTCCGGATCATGTACGAGGTCATCCGGGGCGGCGGGTTCACGCCCGAGGTCGCCTTCATGCTGGACCAGTGCCACAACATCGAGACGAAGATCCCGGCGATCATCCGTTCCGTGATGAACGTCCAGGAGGCGACGGCCAAGGCGCTGCTCGTCGACCGGGCCGCGCTGGCCGCCGCGCAGGCTTCCGGGGACGTACTGGAGGCGAACGCCGTGCTGATGGACGCCTACAACACGGACGTGCGGCCGCTGCTGCGTGAGGTGCGCGAGGAGATGGGGCTGGCCCCCGACCCGATCGCGGCCTACAGGGCGTCCGGATGGGCCGAGAAGATCGTGGCCGAGCGGATCGGCGGCGAGCAGGCCGGGTGGGGGGCGTAGGCGTCTGCCGGGTCCCTGTCTCCTCGCGGACTGCGGCCCGTCACGGCCGCTCGCGCAGTTCCCCCCCGCCCGTTCCGGGCGCCGCACTCCCCGTCTCTCACACGTAAGGACTGAACGTTCATGGCACCGCACCCCGAAGCCGCCGCTCTCCTCGCCCGGTCCCATCGGCTGGGCGCCGATCCCCGCAACACCAACTACGCCGGCGGCAACGCGTCCGCCAAGGGCTCCGACACCGATCCCGTCACCGGTGGCGATGTCGAGCTGATGTGGGTGAAGGGGTCCGGTGGGGACCTCGGGACGCTCACCGAGGCGGGACTGGCCGTGCTGCGGCTGGACCGGCTGCGGGCGCTCGTCGACGTCTATCCCGGGGTCGAGCGCGAGGACGAGATGGTCGCCGCGTTCGACTACTGCCTGCACGGCAAGGGCGGGGCCGCGCCCTCGATCGACACCGCCATGCACGGGCTGGTCGACGCCGCCCACGTGGACCACCTGCACCCCGACTCGGGCATCGCGCTCGCCTGCGCCGCCGACGGGGAGAAGCTGACCGCCGAGTGCTTCGGGGACAGCGTGGTGTGGGTGCCGTGGCGCCGGCCCGGTTTCCAGCTGGGACTGGACATCGCCGCCGTGAAGGAGGCCAACCCGCAGGCCATCGGCTGTGTCCTGGGCGGGCACGGCATCACCGCCTGGGGCGACACGGCCGAGGAGTGCGAGCGCAACTCGCTGCACATCATCCGCACCGCCGAGTCCTTCCTCCAGGAGCGGGGCAGGGCGGAGCCCTTCGGGCCCGTGATCGAGGGGTACGAGCCGCTGCCCGAGGCCGACCGCCGGGAGCGGGCCGCCGCGCTCGCCCCGTACGTGCGGGCCATCGCCTCGCAGGACAAGCCGCAGGTCGGACACTTCGACGACGCGGACGTGGTCCTGGACTTCGTCGCCCGCGCCGAGCACCCGAGGCTGGCGGCCCTGGGCACCTCCTGCCCCGACCACTTCCTGCGCACCAAGGTGCGGCCGCTGGTCCTGGACCTGCCCCCGACCGCCCCGCTGGAGGAGGCGATCGCGCGGCTGAGGGAGCTGCACGCCGCCTACCGCGAGGAGTACGCCGCCTACTACCAGCGGCACGCCGAGCCCGACTCCCCCGCCATGCGCGGCGCCGACCCGGCCATCGTGCTGATCCCCGGCGTGGGCATGTTCTCCTTCGGCAAGGACAAGCAGACGGCCCGGGTCGCGGGCGAGTTCTACGTGAACGCGATCAACGTGATGCGGGGCGCCGAGGCGGTCTCGACGTACGCGCCGATCGAGGAGTCGGAGAAGTTCCGCATCGAGTACTGGGCGCTGGAGGAGGCCAAGCTCCAGCGGATGCCGAAGCCCAAGCCGCTGGCCACGCGGGTGGCGCTGGTCACGGGCGCGGGCAGCGGGATCGGCAGGGCGATCGCGCACCGGCTGGTGGCCGAGGGCGCGTGTGTGGTCGTCGCCGACCTGAACGCGGAGAACGCCGCCGCCGTCGCCGAGGAGCTGGGCGGACCGGACAAGGCCGTCGCGGTGACCGTCGACGTGACGTCCGAGGAGCAGATCGCCGCGTCCTTCAGGACCGCCGTGCTCGCCTTCGGCGGGGTCGACCTCGTCGTGAACAACGCCGGCATCTCCATCTCCAAGCCACTGCTGGAGACCTCCGCCAAGGACTGGGACCTCCAGCACGACATCATGGCGCGCGGCTCCTTCCTCGTGTCGCGCGAGGCGGCCCGGGTGATGATCGCGCAGCAGCTGGGCGGCGACATCGTCTACATCGCGTCGAAGAACGCCGTCTTCGCCGGCCCGAACAACATCGCGTACTCGGCGACCAAGGCCGACCAGGCCCACCAGGTACGGCTGCTCGCCGCCGAGCTCGGCGAGCACGGCATCCGCGTCAACGGCGTCAACCCGGACGGCGTCGTGCGCGGCTCCGGGATCTTCGCGGGCGGCTGGGGCGCGCAGCGCGCGGCCGTCTACGGCGTGGAGGAGGAGAAGCTGGGCGAGTTCTACGCGCAGCGGACCATCCTCAAGCGCGAGGTGCTCCCCGAGCACGTGGCCAACGCCGTGTTCGCGCTGACCGGCGGCGAGCTCACCCACACCACCGGACTGCACGTACCGGTCGACGCCGGCGTCGCCGCCGCCTTCCTCCGGTGACGGCCGTGCGCTCGTACG
Source organism: Streptomyces sp. NPDC051315 (assembly GCF_044455165.1). Taxonomy (NCBI): domain Bacteria; kingdom Bacillati; phylum Actinomycetota; class Actinomycetes; order Kitasatosporales; family Streptomycetaceae; genus Streptomyces; species Streptomyces sp. NPDC051315. The sequence continues at coordinate 162,008 of NZ_JBITEN010000005.1, read as the reverse complement.
CCGCGGTCGACCTCGGCGCCTCCAGCGGGCGGGTGATGGTCGGCCGGGTCAGCCCGGACTCGCTGGAGCTGTCGGAGGCGCACCGCTTCCCCAACCGGCCCGTGCGGGTCCCGGAGGGGCTGCGCTGGGACGTCCTCGGGCTGTACGCGGGTGTCCTCGACGGTCTGCGGGCGGCCGGTGCGCGCTGCGGTGGGCGGCTCGACTCCGTCGGCATCGACAGCTGGGCCGTGGACTACGGCCTGCTGGACGCCGACGGGGCCCTGCTCGGCAACCCGGTGCACTACCGCGACGCCCGCACCGAGGGCGTCGCGGAGAAGGTGTGGACCACCGTCCCGGCCGCCGAGCTGTACGCGGCGACCGGGATCCAGTACGCGCCCTTCAACACGCTCTACCAGCTGACCGCGGCGGCCTCCTCGGCCCAGCTCGCGCACGCCGGGCGCCTGTTGCTCATCCCCGACCTGCTCACGTACTGGCTCACCGGCGAGCAGGGCACCGAGCTGACCAACGCCTCCACCACCCAGCTCATCGACCCCCGCACCCGGGACTGGTCGTACGACCTCGCCGCGCGGCTCGGCGTGGACCTGGAGCTGTTCGCCCCGCTGCGGCAGCCGGGCGACCCGGCGGGCGCGCTGCGGCCCAAGGTGCTGGAGGAGACGGGCCTGACCGGTCCCGTACCGGTGACGGCCGTCGGCTCTCACGACACCGCCTCCGCGGTGGCCGCCGTCCCGGCGACCGGCGAGCGCTTCGCCTACATCTGCACCGGCACCTGGTCCCTGGCCGGCCTGGAGCTGGAGGCGCCCGTGCTCACCGAGGAGAGCCGCGCCGCCAACTTCACCAACGAGCTGGGCCTCGACGGCACGGTCCGCTACCTCCGCAACATCATGGGCCTGTGGCTGCTCCAGGAGTGCGTACGGGCCTGGGGCGACCCGGACCTGGGCGGACTGCTGCGCGAGGCGGCCGCCGCGCCGGCGCTGGGCTCGGTCGTGGACGCCGGCGACGCGGCCTTCCTCGCGCCCGGCCGGATGCCCGAGCGGATCGCCGAGGCGTGCCGGGCCTCCGGGCAGCCGGTGCCCGAGTCGCCCGGCCAGATCACGCGGTGCATCCTCGACTCGCTCGCCCTGGCGCACCGCCGGGCGGTGGAGGACGCCCAGCGGCTCGCCGGCCACCCCGTCGACGTGGTCCACATCGTCGGGGGCGGCACCCGCAACGCCCTGCTGTGCCAGCTCACCGCCGACGCCTGCGGGCTGCCGGTGGTGGCCGGTCCGACGGAGGCGGCGGCCCTCGGCAACGTCCTCGTCCAGGCCCGGGCGCACGGGCTGGTCGGCGACCGGCACGCCATGCGGCGGCTGCTCGCCCGCACCCAGCCGCTGACGCGCTACGAGCCGCAGGGCGGCACCGGGCGCTGGCGCGACGCGCAGGCCCGGCTCGCCACGCGGTGAGCCGGGGCCTCCCCCGGTCCGTGCCCTCCTACTAGGCTTCACTCATCCGATGATCAACCCCCAAGGAGCCGCGATGCGTGTCGCACTGTTCCTGACGTGTGTCAACGACACGCTGTATCCGGACACCGGCCGTGCCGTGGTGAAACTGCTGACCAGACTGGGCGTCGAGGTCGACTTCCCGATGGCCCAGACCTGCTGCGGGCAGGCCCACTACAACACCGGTTACCGCCATGAGGCCGAGCCACTGGCTCGGCATTTCTCCGATGTCTTCGGGGAGTACGAGGCGATCGTCACGCCCTCCGGATCATGCGGGGCCATGGTGCGGGAGCTGTATCCGCGGATGGGTGAGCGGGCGCGGGCCGAGGGGCGCGGGGACGGCCTCGCGGCGACGCTGGCGCCGGTGGTGCCGAAGACGTACGAGCTGACCGAGTTCCTGGTGGACGTGCTGGGGGTGACGGACGTCGGCGCGTACTACCCGCACAAGGTGACCTACCACCCGACTTGCCACGGGCTGCGCGGGCTCGGGCTCGGGGAGCGGCCCCGGCGGCTGCTCCAGGCGGTCGAGGGGCTGGAGCTGGTGGAACTGCCGGGCGCCGAGGAGTGCTGCGGTTTCGGCGGCACCTTCGCGCTGAAGAACGCCGACGTCTCGGCGGCGATGGGCGCGGACAAGGTGCGCAACGCCGAGTCGACGGGCGCGGACGTGCTGTGCGCGGCCGACAACTCCTGTCTGATGCACATCGGCGGCACCATGACCCGGCTCCGGACGGGCATCCGGCCGGTGCACATCGCGGAGATCCTGGCGAGCACGGAGGAGGAACCGGCCGTATGAGCGGGACGTATCTGGGCATGCCGGCGTTTCCGAAGGCCGCGCACGAAGCCGTGGGCAACGAGACCCTGCGGGGCAATCTGCGCCACGCCACGCACACCATCCGCGCCAAGCGGGCCAAGGCGGTCGCGGAGGTGTCGGACTGGGCGCAGCTGCGGGAGGCCGGCAAGCGGATCAAGGATCACACGCTCCGTCACCTGGACCGCTACCTCGTGCAGTTGGAGGAGTCGGTGACGGCCGCCGGCGGTGTCGTCCACTGGGCGGCCGACGCCGACGAGGCCAACGAGATCGTGACCCGCCTCGTCAAGACGACCGGCGAGTCGGAGGTGGTCAAGGTCAAGTCCATGGCCACGCAGGAGATCGGCCTCAACGAGGCGCTGGAGGCCGAGGGCATCCGCGCCTACGAGACCGATCTCGCCGAGTTGATCGTGCAGTTGGGCAAGGACCGGCCCTCGCACATCCTCGTCCCCGCCATCCACCGCAACCGCGGCGAGATCCGCGACATCTTCCGGGACGAGATGGGCGAGTGGGGCCGCCCCGCCCCCGAGGGCCTCACCGACACACCGGCCGAACTCGCCGAGGCCGCCCGGCTGCACCTGCGGGAGAAGTTCCTGCGGGCCAAGGTCGGCGTCTCGGGCGCCAACTTCATGGTCGCCGAGACCGGCACCCTCGTCGTCGTCGAGTCCGAGGGCAACGGCCGCATGTGCCTCACCCTGCCCGAGACGCTGATCTCCGTCGTCGGCATCGAGAAGATCGTGCCGACCTGGCGGGACCTGGAGGTCTTCCTCCAGACCCTCCCGCGCTCCTCCACGGCCGAGCGCATGAACCCCTACACCTCCACCTGGACCGGCACCACCGACGGCGACGGCCCCAGCACCTTCCACCTGGTCCTGCTCGACAACGGCCGCACCGACACCCTCGCCGACGAGGTCGGCCGCCAGGCCCTGCGCTGCATCCGCTGCTCGGCCTGCCTGAACGTCTGCCCCGTCTACGAGCGGGCCGGCGGCCACGCCTACGGCTCGGTCTACCCGGGTCCGATCGGCGCGATCCTCAGCCCCCAGCTGCGGGGCACGGCGAGCGAGATCGACGCCTCGCTGCCGTACGCCTCCTCGCTGTGCGGGGCCTGCTACGAGGTGTGCCCGGTCGCCATCGACATCCCCGAGGTGCTGGTCCATCTGCGCGAGCGGGTCGTCGAGGGCGGGCCGGTGACGCGGGAGGGCAACAAGGTGGTGCTGAAGCCCGCCAAGGGGCATGCCGCCGAGCGGGCGGCGATGCGGGCGGCGCGCTGGGCGTTCGCCCGGCCCGGCGCCCTGCGCGCGGGCCAGCGGCTGGCGTCCCGTACCCGCCGGCTGCATCCGCGGACGCTCCCGGGGCCCGGCAGGGCGTGGAGCGGTACGCGGGACCTGCCGGCGGTGCCCGCGGAGCCGTTCCGCGACTGGTGGCAGCGGACGAACGGCGGAAAGGACGAGGCCAAGTGAGCAGCAGGGAAAGGGTCCTGGGCCGGGTGCGGCGCGCGCTGGCCGACGTGCCGCAGGACGACACGCCGTACGAACAGGCGGTCCGGCGCGACTACGCCGTCGCGCACGGCCGCCTCGGTGCCGAGGGGACGGTGGCGCTGCTCGCCGAGAACCTGGCGGACTACCGGGCGGTCGTGCACCGCTGCTCGGCGGACGACCTGGCGGCGACGATCGCCGGGATGCTGGCGGCGCGAGGGGCCCGGACGGTGCTGGTGCCGCCCGGTCTGGCGCCGGAGTGGCTCGCGGCGGCCGACGTGGAGCGGGTCCCGGACCGGGCCGGGAGCACCCCGCACGAGCTCGACCGCGTCGACAGCGTGGTCACCGCGTGTGCCGTGGCCGTCGCCGAGACCGGCACGATCGTGCTGGACGGCTCCCCCGACCAGGGCCGCCGCCGTATCACCCTCGTCCCCGACCACCACATCTGTGTGGTCCGCGTCCCCGACCAGGTCGTCTCGTCCGTGCCGCAGGCGCTCGGACGGCTCGACCCGGCCCGTCCGCTGACGTGGATCTCCGGTCCGTCGGCGACCAGCGACATCGAGCTGGACCGGGTCGAGGGGGTGCACGGCCCGCGCACGCTGGAGGTCGTCCTGGTCGGCTGAGCGGTGCCGGTGCGTCACGGCGTCACAGGTCGCGGCGCTCCAGGGGCTTCTGGGCCGGTCCCTGGACGACCCGGCCGTCCACGGCGAAGCGGGAGCCGTGGCACGGGCACTCCCAGGCGCGTTCCGCGCGGTTGAAGGCCACCACACAGCCCAGGTGCGAGCAGCGCGCGGTGAGCGCGTGCAGTTGTCCGTTCTCGTCGCGGTGGACCGCGCAGCGCTCCCCGGAGACGCGGACGATCGCGCCGTCACCGGGGGCGATGTCGTCCACGGACGGACCGCTCGCCGACGGCAGCCGGTCCCCGACGAAGTGACGGGCCACGTCGGCCTGGTGCTTGATGAAGGCGGCGCCCTCGCGGACGACGGACGCGATGCGGCGGGGGTCGTACAGGTCGCTCCACGGGCAGCTGCGGCCGGTGATCTGCTCGCTCAGCAGGCGGCCCGCCATCAGGCCGCCGCTCATGCCCCATCCGCCGAAGCCGGTGGCCACGTAGGTGTTGCGGCTCCCCGGGTGGAGGGGGCCGACCAGCGGGACGGAGTCGGTGGAGTCGTTGTCCTGGGTGGCCCAGCGGTGGGTGAAGGTCAGGTCGCCGAAGCGGTCGGTCGCCCAGGCGGCGAGCCGCTCGTAGCGCTCCTCGACGTCGCCGCCCGTGCCGGGCGTGAAGTGCTCGCCGGTGACGATCAGCAGGCGCCGGCCGTCCGGGAGCGGCGCCGTGCGCACCGAGCGTGTGTTCTGCTCCTGGGTGATGTACATGCCGAGCGGGGCCCGAGCGGCGTCCACCGGCGCGGTCAGCACCAGTTCGCGGCGCGAGGAGAGCCGGGTGAAGAGCAGGGCGCGGTCGAAGACGGGGTAGTGGGTGGCGACGACGACGGCGCGGGCGGTCACCTTCGTCACCGACGCCGGGGACTCGACGGTCAGCTCGCAGGGGTCGCCCTCGTGGAGGCCGGTGACGCGGCTGTTCTCATGGATCGTGCCGCCGAGGCGCCGGATGCCGTCGGCGACGGCCAGCAGGTACTTGCGGGGGTGGAACTGGGCCTGGCCGGCGACCCGGACCGCGCCCGCGACGGGGAACGGCAGATCCGTCTCGGTCACGTACTCGGCGGGCAGCCCGGCCTCCCGCGCGGCCTCCGCCTCGGCCTTCAGCTGGTCGGTGCCGGCCGGGTCCTCGACGTAGGTGTAGGAGGCGGTGTCCTCCCACTCGCAGTCGACGCCCAGTTCCTGGGCGGTCTCCGCGGCGTGGCGGATGGCCTCTGTCTGGGAACGGGCGTACAGCTCGGCCCCCTGGGGGCCGCGGGTGCGCCGCAGATGGTCGTAGACGAGGGTGTGCTGGACACTCAGCTTGGCCGTGGTGTGGCCGGTGACGCCCGCCGCGATCCGGTGCGCCTCCAGCACCGCGACCGAGCGTCCCCGCCGGGCCAGTTCCCAGGCCGTGCTGAGTCCGGCGATGCCGCCGCCCACGACGGCGACGTCGACGGTGAGCGGCCCCTCCAAAGGGGGTGCCGGATCACCGGGGGGCGCGGTGTGCAGCCAGTACGACCCGAGGATGTCCGCCTGTTCCATGCGCCCCGGGTTCCCGCGACCGGCCGGGTCACACGGCCGGTCGCGGACCTTGGTCCACCGGTCGGACGGGGCGCCACCGGTCGGACGGGGCGCTACTTGTTGGACTTGGCGGCGCTGATGTCACCGAGCGCCGACTCCGGTTCGCGCTCCATGGCCAGGTCGCCGAGGGAGACGATGCCGACCGGGCGGCCCTCCTCGACGACCGGGACGCGGCGCACCGCGTGCTCGCGCATCAGCTGCACCGCGTGGTCCAAATCCTCGTCCGGGCCCACGGTGAACAGGTCGTCGCTGCAGACGGTGGCCACCGTCGTCTGCTCGGGGTCCCCGCCCTCGGCGAGGGCGCGCACCACGAGGTCGCGGTCGCTGACCAGGCCGCGCAGCCGGTCGTCCTCGGTGACCAGGACCGCCCCGATGTCCTCGTCCCGCATGAGCCGGGCCACGGACGTCACCGAGGCCTGCGGTTCCACCGTCAGGGGCTCGGCGGTCATGATGTCCCGCACGTGCTGAGTCACGGCGTGTCCTCCTTCCGGTTCCGGTGGTGCAGCTCACCACCGCTCGGCGGCCGGGTACCCCTCGTGCGTGTCCGCATCCGGGCGGGCCGGGGCGGGGCGTGCGAGGAGCCGGAGGGGGACGCGAGGCGATGTCACATGTACACGAGCGGGCAGCCGTGCCGCACCGCGTACCGGGCCGCGCGCAGGTACAGCGCCACGTAGAAGGCGGTGTCGAGGTCGTCGCCCCACGGGCCCGGCCGGGCGGCGGCGGCCTTCGCCGCCCCGCCCTCCAGGAACCACACGGTGAGTTCGAGGTTGGTGCCGGCCGCCGGTATGGCGTCGAGAGGCATCCGGAGGTCTTCGGCGAGCCGCTCGGCGAGGGCGAGGACCTGCGGGGCGCCCGCGATCACCGTCTCGTCCGCGTACGCGGAGCCGAGGGGCAGCAGGATCCGCTCCTCCAGGGAGACCGGCACCAGGACGGTCCACCCGTAGAGGGTCTCCCGCTCGGCCTCGGTCAGCCGCGCCCCGCAGAGCGCGTCGAACCCGGCCATGGGCGGGCTGATCTTCTCCTCGAACCAGCCGCGGGCGGGCGCGGGCACGGTCCCCGACACCCACTCGTACGGTGGCAGACCGCGCCGCCTCAGCTCGTCGTCGAGCGCCGAGGCGACGTGCGCGTGGCCGCCCTCGTCCGCGCCGTACCACTCCCGCCGGTCGACGCTCACCAGATACACACCCATGATCGCAACGTACCGGGCGGTACTGACAACGCCTCCCGGATCTGATGACAACGGCACCGAGAACCCCTCGGCGATCTGATGACATGGCACTGAACAAGCGCTTAGATAGGTGGTCCGAGGGGCGGGGACCCATCACCCCGTGCCCGGACCCCGCGCCGCCTGTCGTCCGCCGTCGCCCCGCCCCGCCCCGGGAGGCCCCGTTGTTCACGTCCGTCGACGATGTCTGCGCGCGTCTCGCCGAGACCGGCTACCTCGCCTCCCCCGCCGTGGCCACCACCGTCTTCCTCGCCGACCGGCTCGGCAAGCCGCTCCTCGTGGAGGGCCCGGCCGGGGTCGGCAAGACCGAACTCGCCAAGGCCGTCGCCGAGGTCGCGGGCGCCCGCCTGGTGCGCCTGCAGTGCTACGAGGGCGTCGACGAGTCCCGGGCGCTGTACGAGTGGAATCACGCCAAGCAGTTGCTGCGCATCAGCGCCGGCCGCGACGAGACGTGGGACGAGACGCGCACCGACATCTTCAGCGAGGAGTTCCTGCTCCCGCGCCCCCTGCTGACCGCGATCCGCGGCGACGGGCCGACGGTGCTGCTGATCGACGAGACGGACAAGGCCGACGTCGAGATGGAGGGCCTGCTCCTGGAAGTGCTCAGCGACTTCCAGGTGACCGTCCCGGAGCTGGGCACGATCACCGCCACCCGGCGCCCCTTCGTCGTCCTGACCTCCAACGCCGGCCGTGAGCTGTCGGAGGCGTTGCGCCGCCGCTGCCTCTTCCTCCACATCGGCTTCCCCGACGAGGAGCTGGAGCGCCGGATCGTCCGGCTGAAGGTGCCCGGCATCGACGCGGCGCTCACCGAGTCGGTCGTCCGGGTGGTCGGCGCACTGCGCGCCATGGACCTGCGCAAGGCGCCCTCGGTCGCCGAGACCGTCGACTGGGCCCGCACACTGCTCGCGCTGGGCGCCGGCGCGCTCGACGAGGCCCTCGTCCGCGACACGCTGGGTGTGATCCTCAAGCACCAGGACGACGTGCTGAAGGCGGCCGCGAAGCTCGACCTGGACGCCGTATGACGGCCCCCGCGAAAGAGGACGTCGCGGCACGGCTGACGGGGTTCGTCGCCGCGCTGCGCGCGCACGGCATCCGGATCGGCACCGGTGAGACGGTGGACGCGGCCGAGGCGGCGGCAGCGCTCGGGTTCGCGGACCGGGTGCTGCTGCGGGAGGGCCTGGCCGCGACGCTGCTGCGCGCGACGGACCAGCGACGGTTGTTCGACACCGTGTTCGACCTGTACTTCCCGCGTGGCACCGGCGCGCCCGAGGCGCGGACCGGGGACCGGGACGACCTGCGCGACCGGCTCGCCGACGCGCTCGCCGACGACGACGAGGCGCTGCTGGCCCGGCTGGCGGCGGAGGCGGTCGACGGGCTGGGCGGCTACGGCAGTTCACCCGGGTCGGACGGCTGGTCGTCGTACCAGACGCTGGAACGGCTGCGTCCGCAGACGCTGTTGGCGCGGGTGCGGGACGACGTCCGGCGGCGGGGCGGCGGTGACGGTTTCACCGGCCGGCTGCTGGAGGACGAGATCCGGCGGCGCATCGACGTCTTCCGGGCGCTGGTCGCCGCCGAGGCGCGGCGGCGGGTGGCGGAGCGGCGCGGCCGGGACGAGATCGCCCGGCGGGCGGTGGCGCCGACCGCCGACCGGGTCGACTTCCTCTACGCGGGCAAGGACCGGCTGGCCGAACTCCGCCGGACGGTTCAGCCGTTGGCGCGCAAGCTGGCCACCCGGCTGGCCGCGCGGCGGCGACGGGCCTCGCGCGGCACGATCGACCTGCGGCGCACCCTGCGCGGCTCGCTGTCGACGGGCGGGGTGCCGATGCGGCCGGTGCTGCGCCGCCGTCGTCCGGCGCGCCCCGAACTGGTGCTGCTGTGCGACGTGTCGGGCTCGGTGTCGGGCTTCTCCGACTTCACCATGCTGCTGGTGCAGGCGCTGCACGACCAGTTCTCCAAGGTGCGCGTCTTCGCCTTCGTCAACCGGATCGACGAGGTCACCGGCCTCCTCCGGCACGGCGCTGCCGACCCGGAGGGCCTCGGCGCCCGCATCCGCGCCGAGGCGACCCTGACCGGCTGGCACGGCAGCAGCGACTACGGCGTCGCCCTGGGCGAGTTCGCGCAACGGTACGCCGGCGCGGTCGGCCCGCGCACCACGGTCTTCGTGCTCGGCGACGCCCGCACGAACATGAGCGACCCCAACCTGGCGGCGCTCCGGCAGATCACCGAGCGGGCCCGCCGCGTCCACTGGCTGAACCCGGAGCCACGCCCCCAGTGGGGCACGGGCGACTCCGCCGCGTACGCCTACGCCGAGCTGGTCGCGATGCACGAGTGTCGCAACGCCCACCAGCTCGGCGCGCTGGTGGGCGGGTTGCTGCCGGTCTGACGGGTCCCGCCTCTCCCTGGGCCCGGTCTCAGTCCGACTTGGCGTACTCCTTGGCCATCTGTCCCGCGAAGTCGTAGACCACGACCTGCTCGTCGCCCACCACCCAGGCGTCGTGGCCGGGCGGGCACACGAACACGTCACCGGGGCCCACTTCGCTCTCGCCGCCCTCGTCCATGCGGATGTGCAGGCGACCCTGGGCGATGAAGCCGTTGTGGTGGATCTGGCAGGTCTCGGTTCCCGCGATCGGTCCCACGGACTCGGACCAGCGCCACCCCGGCTCGAAGGTCGCCACGGCGAAGTCCAGGCCCGACATGTGGACGGCTTCGAGGTGGCCGCGGGGGAAATCGCGCCGCTCGTCCGGCTTGTCGAGCGTCTTCACTTCCAGCATGACGCTCCTCCCTTCCGGCCACGGATCCCCGCGGCCCGGCCCGGTCTCCCCGCCGGCCTGGACGCCACCGGTGGCGGCCGGACCCCACACCCTCATCGTCCGCCCGCATCTCGAGGGCCGCCATTCGGGTGACGTGCCGCCCGCTCAGCGGCCGCCGCACAGGTGCGCGAACCGGTCCGCGTCGATGTTGCCGCCGGAGACGATCACGCCGACCCGGCGCGGCAGGTCGCCGAGGCGACCGGAGAGCAGGGCGGCCAGCGGGGTGGCGCCGCTCGGCTCGACGACGATCTTCAGGCGCTCGAAGGCGAACCGCATCGCCGCGCGGATCTCGTCGTCGGAGACCAGGACGATCGCGTCGACGAGCCGCCGGTTCACCGAGAAGGTCAGTTCACCGGGCGTGTGCAGGGCCTGCCCGTCGGCGATCGTGCGCGGCACCGGGACGCTGACGCGCCGGCCCGCCTCCAGCGACCGCTTGGTGTCGTCCCCCGCCTCCGGTTCGACGCCGACGACGCGGATCTGCTCGTACTGCCCCTTCGCGATCGTCGCGCTGCCCGCGATCAGCCCGCCGCCGCCGACCGGCGCCACCAGGGCGCCCACCTCCCCCACCTCCTCCAGCAGCTCGAGGGCCGCGGTGCCCTGGCCCGCCATGACGTGCGGGTGTTCGTAGGGCGGGATCAGGGTGAGGCCCCGCTCGGCGGCCAGGGCCTCGGCGACGGCCACCCGGTCGCCGGTGTAGCGGTCGTACGTCACGATCTCGGCGCCGTACGCCTCGGTCGCCTCCCGCTTGGAGCGCGGGGCGTCCTCGGGCATGACGATCACCGCGGTGGTGCCGAGCTCGCGGGCGGCGAGGGCGACGGCCTGGGCGTGGTTGCCGGAGGAGTAGGCGGCGATGCCCCGGGCGAGCTGGTCGGGGGTCAGCCGGGAGGCGGCGTTGTAGGCGCCACGGAACTTGAAGGCGCCGACGCGCTGGAAGTTCTCGCACTTCAACAGGGTTTCGGCGCCGACCAGCGCGTCGAGGGTGCGGGAGTGCAGCACGGGTGTGCGGTGGGCGACGCCCTGGAGGCGGGCGGCCGCGTCACGGACGTCGTCCGGGGTGATCGGCGGGGGTGTGGTCGTCACGTGTGTGCTCCCTCGGAGGTGTCGTGGTCGCCGGAGGTACCGGCCGCCCGCGCCTGGGACAGGTAGCTGTACGCGGAGGCCCGGGAGATGCCGAGGCGGGCGGCGACCTGCTCGATCGCGCGGCGCACGGCGAACACGCCGCGTTCGTCCAGGCTCCGGAAGAGCGTCAGGCGTTGGGCGCGGTCGAGGCCGCCCCAGGTCTGGTCCAGATGGGTGTCGAGGAGAGCGTCCACGACGGAGTCGATGTCGTCGCCGAAGGTGGTCACCGGCGTGTCCGGGGTCGGCGCGCCGGCCCCGGCGAGCGCGGCGAGCAGGCTCTGCGCCCGGCCGACCTCGGTGACGTCCACGTTGACGCACAGGGCGCCGAAGACCGCTCCCGCGGAGTCGCGCAGCACCATCGTCGACGACTTCACCAGCCGGCCGGTGCCGGTGCGGGTGACGTAGTTCAGCTCGTCGGTGGCCTCGTCGCCGCGCGCGAGCACGCGCATGCCGATCTCGCTCATCGCCCCGCCGACCGTCCGCCCGGTCACCGACCCGGCGACGGCGACGACGGACTTCTCGGGCCGCCGGTAGTCGTGCAGCACCACCTCGCACACCGGGCCGAAGGTGGCCGCGATCCCGTCGACGACGGGGGCGAGCGCCCGCAGGATCGCGTCCCGCTCCGCTGTTCGTGGGTCCTCGGTCGTCATGCGGCGATTAGACCATGAATCCAGTCGCTGGACAAACAGTCCAATGATTCCGTCCCGGCGGACAGCCGCCGGACCTGCGGCGTCCCGCCTTCAGGGGGAACTCCGATCAAGGGGTGGCATCGCCAATTGCCGTGTCCCTAGGATGGGTTGCCGACCGCGCCGGTCCATGGCGCGACCCGGGACTGGGGGAAGAGATGCAGCCTGGCAACCAGCTGTCCACGAAGATCGATGCCGCGGTCCCGACGGCCGCGCGCATGTACGACCACTACCTGGGCGGCAAGGACAACTACGCGGCGGACCGCGCGGCCTGCGAGCAGCTCGACAAGGTCGTCCCGAGCACCCGCGCCCTCGCCCTGAACAACCGGCGCTTCCTGCAGCGGGTGGTCAGGACGCTGGCGCATGAGTACGGCATCCGGCAGTTCCTCGACCACGGGTCCGGTCTGCCCACGCAGGACAACGTGCACCAGGTCGCCCAGCGCATCGACCCGAGCGCGCACGTCGTCTACGTCGACAACGACCCGATGGTGCTCGTGCACGGCCGGGCCCTGCTGGAGCAGGACGAGCGCACCAGCGTCATCCACGCCGACATGCGCGAGACCGAGGTGATCTTCACGCACCCCGACACCAGGCGTCTGATCGACTTCTCGCAGCCGGTGGCCGTGCTGTTCAACTCGGTCTTCCACTGCATCCCCGACAACGAGACCGACGGCCCGCCCGCCGTGGTCCGCCGTGTCACCGAACGTCTGGCGCCGGGCAGCTTCCTGGTGATGTGCCAGCTGGTCAGCGAGGACGCCGGGGTGCGGGACTTCGTCACCGACTTCATGGCGCAGGCCACCCAGGGTCACTGGGGCCGGGTCCGCCAGGAGAAGGACGTGGCCCAGTGGTTCGAGGGCCTGGAGATCCTCGAACCGGGGCTGGTGGAGGTCTCCACCTGGCGGCCGGACACCGAGGTGGCGCCCCGCCAGGTCACCCAGGAGTGGATCGAGTTCGGCGGAGTGGGCCGCCTGCGCTGACCGGCGCGGACCCCGTCGAGCTCATGGAGCGGGGTAGCGCCGCTCCATGGTCTCCTTCAACAGATCGAGCGACTCACGGGGGTTGAGGGCCTCGTCGGCCAGCCGGTCGAGCGTGACCCGGTACTCCTCCGTCTCGTCCCGGTCCTCCAGGAAGGTGGCGCTCCTGATCTGCTCGAGGTAGACGATGTCGGGCAGATCGGATCCGCCGAACCGCAGATAGGTCACGGGAATGGCGGGCGCGGACGCGTGCGTCACGTCCAACGGCACGATCTGCACGGTGACATGGGGCAGCCGGGCCAGCCTCGTGAGGTGGGCGAGCTGCTCGCGCATCACCTCGCGGCCGCCCAGGACGCGCAGCAGCACCGACTCGTCGACGATCGCCCACAGCTGCGGGGCGTCGGGCCGCTCGAGCAGCTGGCAGCGCCGCGTCCGCAGCTCCACCCGGCGCTCGACCTCCCGGGCGGACGCCGTCGGCAGCCCGCGCTCCACCACCGCGCGCGTGTACGCGGGGATCTGCAACAGGCCCGGGACGTACTGGATCTCGAAGGTACGGATCGCCGTGGCCGCCTCCTGCAGTCCGACGAGCCGGTCGAACCACTCGGGCATCAGCCGCTTGTCGTACCGCTGCCACCAGCCGGGCTCCCCCGCGCGCCGCAGCAGCTGCAACAGCACGGACGCCTCGTACTCGTCGGAGCGGTAGAGCTGGAGGAGCGCGCGGACATCCGCCTCGGCGGGCGGACGGCGTCCCTTGCCCGCCTCGATCCGTGACAACTTCGCCGGGCTGAACCCGAGGGCCCGCGCGGCCTGCTCCTGAGAGAGGCCGGCGTCCTCCCGGATGCCCGCCAACTGCACACCGACCAGCATTTTCAGCAAGGTCGGGGCGGGTTCGGCCCGGTTCAGATACGGTTCGAGACGGGAGACGCGAGGCGACTCGGCAGGCATCCTGACTCCCCGTTGACCGGCAGACGACAGTCCGCATTATCGCATCAGAAGCCCTCCGGCCGCACGGAGCAGAGGATGTGAGCCCGCGCGCATGTCCCTACAGCAGGTGGTCGAACTCCCCGTCCTTCGCGCCGGCGAGGAACGCGGCCACCTCGGCCGGCGTGTAGACCAGGGCCGGACCGTCGGGGTCGCGGGAGTTGCGCATCGCGACGCTCCCCCCTTCCAGGACGGCCACCTCGACACAGTTGCCCTCGGCGTTGCTGCGGCTGCTCTTGATCCAGCGGACGCCCAGCGCGCTCGCCCGCACTCCGTTCGGCACGAACCCAGGAACTGACGACACTGCACTCTCCTCGCTCTCACGCGCAATTTCCCGTGAAATTGCACGAGGACATCGTCAGCGTGGATAATAACCACGTCGTCAACCGCACTTCTGGCGCCCCGTCCTGACGTCGCCTCAGGGAGATGCACCGTGTCATCACCTGCGCAGTTCCGGAGTCCCGAGTCCGTCCTCGACTCGGCCAGAACCGCCACGCTGCACCTCGCCGGGAGCCGGGAGGGCTTCGCCGAGGCGCGGGACTTCACCCACCGCACCCTCGACAGCTGGTCCCTGGACCACTGCACCGACGACGCGCTCACCGTCGTCACCGAACTCGCCGCCAACGCCGTGCTGCACGCCCTGCCGGACCTGCCCGCCGAGGACACCGACGTACGGCTGAGACTCACTCTGCGCCGCTCCCACCTGGTGTGTGCCGTCACCGACCCGAGCGACGAGCCGCCCGTCTACCCGCACACCGCCGATCCCCTGCTGGAGCACGGCCGCGGACTGCACATCGTCGACGCCCTCTCGGAGCACTGGGGCTGGACCCGCCGCTCCCCCGTGGGCAAGACCGTCTGGGCCATGCTGCCGACCCGTTCCCACGTCTGAAGATGACTCCCACGAAGAGACCCGCACCACTCGAGGACCTCGGCCACGTGCCGTGGCCCGAGATCAAGGACTCGACCGGCTGCGCCGCGGCCATCCCGTTCCTGCTGACCGCCGTCGCCCGCGGCGACGCCGAGGCCGCCCGCTCCGCGCTCGGCCAGTTGCGCCGGCGCATCTGCCAGTACGGCTTCCTGGTGGGCCAGGCCACCGCGGCGACGGTGCCCTTCCTCTGGGAGCTCGTCCGGCTTCCGCAGGTCACCTGCCGCGTCGAGATCCTGCAGTTGCTGAAGAGCATCGCCGACGCCCGCCAGTGGGAGACCACGGCCGCCGCCTACCCGAAGCTGCTGCGCCGCCGCGACAACTACGTGGAGTGGGAGCGCGAGGCCCGGCACGCCGTCCACGCCCAGCGCGGCGTCCTGCGCCATCTGCTCGACGAACCGGACCGGGAGCTCGTCCGGGCCAGCAGGGAACTGGCCGCCACGCTGACCGACCGGTGAAGCGCTAGGTTGTGCGCCATGAGCAACCTTGACCGCGCTCCCGTACCCAGCGTGTGCGGCGGCCGCGGATTCGTCGTCGCCGAGCCCGTCCGTGAGCTGCTGAGCCCCCGGCACGTCAGGCTCGGGGAGTCGAGCGAGGTGCGCCGGCTGCTGCCCAACCTCGGCCGGCGGATGATCGGCGCCTGGGCCTTCGTCGACCACTACGGCCCCGACGACATCGCCGACGAGCCCGGCATGCAGGTCCCGCCGCACCCCCACATGGGCCTGCAGACCGTCAGCTGGCTGCACGAGGGCGAGGTGCTGCACCGCGACTCCACCGGCAGTCTCCAGACCATCCGCCCGCGCGAGCTGGGGCTGATGACGTCGGGGCGCGCGATCAGCCACTCCGAGGAGAGCCCCAAGGCACACGCCCCCTTGCTGCACGGCGCCCAGTTGTGGGTCGCGCTGCCGGACGCCCACCGGCACACCGAGCCCCGCTTCGAGCACCACTGCGCGCTGCCCACGGTCACGGCTCCCGGCCTCACCGCCACCGTGATCCTCGGTGACCTCGACGGCGCGGCCTCGCCCGGCACGGCGTACACCCCGATCCTGGGCGCCGACCTCGCGCTCACCCGCGGCGCCGACGTACGGGTGCCGCTCGTTCCCGACTTCGAGTACGGCGTGCTGTCGATGTCCGGCGAAGTGCGCGTGGACGGCGTGCCCGTCCTGCCGGGGTCGATGCTCTACCTCGGCTGCGGCCGCTCCGAACTGCCCCTGCGGGCCGAGTCCGACGCCGGGCTGATGCTGCTCGGCGGTGAGCCCTTCGCCGAGGAGCTCGTGATGTGGTGGAACTTCGTCGGCCGCAGCCAGGCGGAGATCGAACAGGCCCGCCAGGACTGGATGACCGGCGCCCGCTTCGGCGAGGTGCACGGCTACGACGGCGCTCCCCTGCCCGCGCCCGAGCTGCCCGCGACGCCCCTCAGGCCGCGCGGCCGGGTGCGCTGAACGCTCCTCGCCCGGGGCTGCTGTCGGCCGAGGGTCCGCTGCTGCGGTCCACGGAGGCGGGGCGCGAGCTGTTCGCCGCGGTCGCGCGGAGACGGGCGAGATCTCCGCCCGGATCCACGCCGGCGTCCCCGCGGGGGACCTGGCCGCCGGCGGTCGCGTCCTGGCGCTGGTCACCGAGCGGGCCAACGCGGAACTGACCGCGCTCACCTCCGCGCCGACCCCCAGAGTAGTGGAATATTCAACCATCAAGCCCGGTTGTCGGCCTCGAAGGAGGTCAAGAGTGGACATGACATACGAGGCTGCGTACGACACCGCGTACTACGCCCACGGAACGCCGGCCGAGCGCTGGGAGCGTGCGCAGCTGTTCTTCGACGCGCGCGACTACGCCGCCGCGGCGCGGGTCCTGACCGGGCTGGTCGAGGAGGTGCCGGAGCAGACCGGACCGCGGCTGCTGCTGGCCCGCTCCTACTACCACTCGGCCCAGCTGCGGCGTGCCGAGGACGAGTTGCGGATCATCGTCGAGCGCGACCCGGTGGAGCACTACGCCCGGCTGATGCTGGGCCGCACCCTGGAGCGGCAGGGACGCCACGAGGAGGCGGGACCGCATCTGCGCCTCGCCTCCGCGCTGGCGGGCGACTTCCCGGAGGACTGACGGCACGAGGAGCGGCCCGGCTGTGGACACCGCCGGGCCGCTCCCGTCCGCGTGGCCAGGGCCTGTCCGGCGGATCAGGTCGCGGGAGACGCCGGTCATGCAGCGGCGCGGGTGAGCGGGGATCGGTGCGCCCGGTGCCCCTCCCCGCGCCTGCGGCATGATCCGCCGGACCGGCCTCAGGCGGACGCCCGCCGCCCCCGCCGGTGCGCGATCTCGCCGAGGACGACGTCCACGACGAGGAACGCGGCGAGCGGGATGCCGAGCAGCGGCACGAAGTAACCCAGCACGGCGATCACCGCCATCAGCGGGACGAGGACGTACGGCGGGACCTGGGCCCAGGCGCCGCGCGGGATCGGCCGGCCGAAGGCGGAACCACGGCCGCGCTGCCACCACATGCGGTAGCCCCAGACGATCAGCAGGATGAGCGCCAGCGCGAGAAGCATCAGGGCGATCTGGTTGACCAGGCCGAACAGGACCCCGGTGTGCAGGTCGATGCCCCAGCGGGTCAGCTTGGCGAGCACCGGGTGGTCGCTGAAGCGCAGCACGTCGGTGACCTCTCCGGTGGCCGGGTCGATCGCGGCCGCGTCCTGCTTCGTGGGCCAGCTGCGCTGCACCTGCCGCACGACGTACGCGGACTCCGCGTCCGCCGGCGGCACGATCTCCACCGGATCGCCGAGGCCCTCGGCGCGGGCGGCGGCCAGCACCTTGTCGAGCCCGACGCCGTGCTCACCGCCGCCGCCAGCGCCGGAGGCCGTGTCGTGACCGGCGTGGTCGCCGCCGCTCGCGGCGGCCGAGACGGACGGGGGGGCGCCGCCGAGCGAGGTGCGCAGCTCGTCGATGCTCGCGCCCGCGTACTGCGACCAGGTCAGCCCGGTCGCCGACAGGAAGAAGAACCCGGCGGCGGCCCAGACGCCGACCGTGCCGTGCAGGCCGAGCGTGCGACGCCGTCCGCCGGTGCCCCGGACCTTGCGCAGGTCGCGTCGGCGGGAGAACCACAGGACCACGCCGCCGCCCGCGATCACCCACAGCCAGCTCGCGGCGAGCTCGCTGTAGAGCCGGCCGTTCTCCCCGAGGTGCAGGTCGCGGTGGAACTCGTCGATCCAGGTCCGCAGCGGCAGCGCGCCGGTGGAGCCGTACTGCTCCAGACCGCCGCGGATCTCGGCGGTGTACGGGTCGACGAACACCGCGAAGGTGTGGGTCGCGTCGACGCCCTTGACGCCGGACAGCAGGACGCGGGTCGTGGCGTCGTCCGCCGGGGAGGGGCGGACGGCCGCGACCGTGCCCTCGGGGTACGCCTTGCGGGCGGCGGCCACCTGCCGGGACACCGGCAGCTTGGTGTCGCCGGCCGGCACGGTCGTCTCGTGCGCGTAGACGAGCTTCTCCGCCTGGAACGCGCCCGCGTACAGCAGGCCGGTGACGGCGGCGACGAGCAGGAACGGGGCGACGAGCAGGCCGGCGTAGAAGTGCAGGCGGAGCACGAGGGGGCGCAGCGGGGCCCACGGACCGCGGGACGTCGGCGCGGGCGCGGCGGGCTGCGGGGCCTCGCCCGTGGTGGTCGGGGGAGCGGTGGACATCGGCGGGCTTCTCCCGGGTCGGTGGGGGACGGTGCGTCGGCTCTTCAGCCGTGACGGTCCAGTAGTCGGAGCGGGATACCGCCGGGTTCCCGGCCACCGGAGTGGCGTGCGTCACTCAGTCACCCGGGGTCGTCGGGGCCGTCGTGGCATGCTGGCCCGATGGCATCTCCCAGTCCCCGCACCCCCCTTGCCGAGCGGATCGAACAACTCCTCGCCCCCGGCGGCCCGTTGCCCGTCGTCGCGGCCGGTGACCCGGTCCTGCGCGCCGGCACCGAGCGCTACGACGGGCAGCTCGAGCCCGCGCTGCTGGCCCGCTTCGTCGAGGCCCTGCGCGTCACCATGCACGCGGCGCCGGG
This sequence comes from Streptomyces sp. NPDC051315, assembly GCF_044455165.1. NCBI lineage: Bacteria > Bacillati > Actinomycetota > Actinomycetes > Kitasatosporales > Streptomycetaceae > Streptomyces > Streptomyces sp. NPDC051315. The sequence goes on along the minus strand of NZ_JBITEN010000005.1, from coordinate 143,286 downwards.
CGTGGGGCTCGCCGCCCCGCAGGTCGGCGTCGCCCTGCGGATCGCGGTGATCGAGGACCCGGCGCCGGTCCCCGAGGAGGTCCGGGCGGCCCGGGGCCGGGTGCCGCAGCCGTTCCGGGTCCTGGTCAACCCGTCGTACGAGCCCGTCGGCTCCGCCCGTGCCGCGTTCTTCGAGGGGTGCCTGAGCGTGCCGGGGTGGCAGGCGGTCGTGGCCCGGCACGCCGAGGTGCGGCTGACGGGCGAGGACGAGCACGGCCGCCCGCTGGACGAGGTGTTCACCGGATGGCCCGCCCGGATCGTCCAGCACGAGACGGACCACCTCGACGGCATGCTCTACCTGGACCGGGCCGAACTGCGCTCGCTCTCCGCCAACCAGGCGGTGGCGGAGCGCTGGGCGCAGCCGACGCCGGAGCAGGCGGCGCACGCGCTCGGTTTCGAACTGCCCTGAGCGGCCGGTCAGTCGTCCCGGAACGCCTCCAGCAGCCGCAGCCACACCTCGCTGATCGTCGGGTAGGACGGCACCGCGTGCCACAGACGGGCGATCGGGACCCGGCCGGCGACGGCGACGGTCGCCGAGTGGATGAGCTCGCCGACGCCCGGGCCGACGAAGGTGACGCCGCGCAGGATCTCCTCCTCCAGGTCCACCACCATGCGGGCGCGGCCCTTGTAGCCGTCGGCGTACAGCCCCGCCCCGGCCACGGAGGACAGGTCGACGTCGACGGCCCGGACCCGGTGGCCGGCCTGTTCCGCCTCCGCCAGGGAGAGGCCGACGGCGGCCGCCTCCGGGTCGGTGAAGACGACCTGGGGGACGGCGTGCCGGTCGGCGGTGGCGGCGTGGGCGCCCCACGGGTCGGAGTCGAGGCGGGCCGTCCCCGAGGCGCGGGCCGCGATGGCGGCGCCCGCGATCCGGGCCTGGTACTTGCCCTGGTGGGTGAGGAGGGCGCGGTGGTTGACGTCGCCGACGGCGTACAGCCACTCGGTGCCGGTGACGCGCAGGCTGTCGTCGACGGTGAGCCAGGAGCCGGGTTCCAGACCGACGGTGTCGAGGCCGATGTCGTCGGTGCGCGGGGCGCGGCCGGTGGCGAAGAGTATCTCGTCGGCCTCGATGCGGTCGCCGGCGCCGGTGACGACCACGACGGTGCCGTTCTCCCGTGTCACCGACTCCACGGAGGTGCCGGTGCGCACGTCGGCGCCGGCCTCGGTGAGGGCCTCGGCGACCAGTTCGCCGGCGAAGGGCTCCATGCGGTTCAGCAGGCCCTTGCCGCGGACGAGGAGGGTGACCCGCGCGCCGAGCGCCTGCCAGGCGGTGGCCATCTCGGTGGCGACGACTCCCCCGCCGACCACGACGAGCCGGTCCGGCACGGACTGCGCGCTCGTCGCCTCCCGGCTCGTCCACGGCCGGACCGCGTCGAGACCCGGCAGGTCGGGCAGGACGGCCCGGCTGCCGGTGCAGACGGCGACGGCGTGCCGGGCGGTGAGGACCGTGTCGCCCACCCGCACGGTGCGCGGGCCGGTCAGGCGGCCCTGGCCGCGGTACAGGTCGGCCCCGATGCCCTCCAGCCAGCCGACCTGGCCGTCGTCCTTCCAGTTCGAGGTGTAGTAGTTGCGGTGTGCGAGGACCGCGGCCGTGTCCAGGGGGCCCTGCACCGCCTGGCGCAGTCCGGGCAGGCGGCGGGCGTCGGCGCGGGCGATGACCGGGCGCAGCAGCGCCTTGCTGGGCATGCAGGCCCAGTACGAGCACTCGCCGCCGACCAGTTCGCTCTCCACGACCGCGGTGGTGAGACCGGCCGCGCGCGTACGGTCGGCGACGTTCTCCCCCACGGGCCCGGCCCCGAGCACCACGACGTCGTACGCGATGTTTTCCGTTTCCGTCATGGGGTCAGTCTGGTGGGTGGTGTGCGGGGTGGCCACACGGGTAGGGGCGCGGAATACGCGACCCGCCGGCCGCGTTGTGCGGACGGCTTCACCCCACGTCGGGAAGTACCGGGCAGGAAGCACCTGTCAGGAAGCACCGGGAAGAAGGATCACGCCATGAGCAGCACCGTGGAGCTCACCAAGGAGAACTTCGACCAGACGGTCACCGACAACGACTTCGTCCTGATCGACTTCTGGGCGTCCTGGTGCGGGCCGTGCCGTCAGTTCGCCCCGGTCTACGAGCAGGCCGCCGAGGACAACCCGGACCTGGTGTTCGGCAAGGTGGACACCGAGGCGCAGCCGGAGCTGGCCGCGGCCTTCGGTATCCAGTCCATTCCGACGCTGATGATCGTCCGTGACCGGGTCGCCGTGTTCGCGCAGCCGGGCGCCCTGCCCGAGGCCGCCCTGGCGGACGTCATCGGGCAGGCCCGCAAGCTCGACATGGACGAGGTCCGCAAGTCGATCGAGGAGCAGCAGGCCGCCCAGAACGACGGCCAGTAGTCCCCGGGCCTGCGCGGCCCGCTGCTCCTAGAAGGGGTACGGCGCCACGTCGCCGCGCACCGTCGTCCAGCGCACCTCGGTGAACGCCTCCAGGTTGGCCTCGCCGCCGAAGCGGGCGCCGGTGCCGGAGGCGGCGATGCCGCCGAAGGGGGCGACGGCCTCGTCGTTCACCGTCTGGTCGTTGATGTGCACGATGCCCGTCGGGATGCGTTCGGCGAGGTCCAGGCCGCGGGCGGCGTCGCGGGTGACGATGCCCAGGGAGAGGCCGTAGGAGCTCGCCGCGGCCAGGGCCGCCGCCTCGTCGGGGTGGGCGAAGGCGCGGACCGGGGCGACGGGACCGAAGACCTCCTCCGTGTAGGCGGGGGTGTGGTCGTCGACGCCCGCGAGGACGGTCGGGCGGTAGAAGAGCCGCTCGTGCCTGCCGCCCGCGGCGAGCTTCGCGCCGGCGCCCGTGCTGGCCTCCACCAGCCCGTGCACCTTGGTGAGCTGGCCGCCGTCGATGAGCGGGCCGAGGTGCACTTGCTCGCGGTGCGGGTCGCCGACGGCCAGGGAGTCGGCCTTCGCCGCGAGCCGCTCGACGTACTCCTCGTAGAGGGAGGCGTGGACGAGGTGGCGGCCTGTGGTCATGCAGATCTGGCCCTGGTGGAAGAACGAGCCCCAGGCCGCCGTGGAGATCACCGCGTCGAGGTCGGCGTCCTCCAGCACGATCAGCGCGGAGTTGCCGCCGAGTTCCAGGTGGGCGCGCTTGAGGTGGCGTCCGGCGGCCTCGCCGACGGCCCGGCCGGCCGCGGTGGACCCGGTGAAGGAGATGACCGGCACGCGCGGGTCGGCGGCCAGGGCCTCGCCGGTGTCGGGCCCGCCCGGCAGGATGTGCAGCAGCCCCTCGGGGAGCCCGGCCTCGGCGAAGACCGCGGCCAGGGCGAGACCGCCGCACACCGCGGTGCGCGGGTCCGGCTTGAGGACGACGGCGTTGCCGAGCGCGAGGGCGGGCGCGACGGAGCGGATCGACAGGATCAACGGGGCGTTGAAGGGGGCGATCACGCCCACGACGCCGACCGGGACGCGCCGGGTGTACGACAGCCGGGGCGCCTCGCTGGGCAGCACCTGGCCGGCCGGGCGGGAGGCGAGGGCGGCGGCCTCGTAGCACTCCTGGGCGGCCACGTGCAGTTCGAAGTCGGCCTTGCCGGGAATGGAGCCGGACTCGCGCACGAGCCACTCGCGCAGCTCCTCCGCGTGCGCGGCGAACAGGTCGCCGGCCTTGCGCAGCACCCCGGCGCGCACGAAGTGCGGGACGCGGCCCCACTCGGCCTGGGCGGCGTGCGCCGCCTCGGTGGCGGGGGTGACGTCCTCGGCGCCGGCCAGGGTGACCGTGCCGAGCTCCTCGCCGGTGGCGGGTTCGGTGACGGTGTACCGGGGGCCGGACAGGGGGCGGGGCTGCCAGGTGGTGGGGTCGAGCAACGGCATGACGGCTCTCCGATCAGTGGCCCGCGGGACTCACGGGGGGAGCGGAAGTCCCGTGTAGTTCGCCGCCAGTTCGGCGGCCGCGTGGCGGGATGCGGTGATCCGGCGCAGCCGGGCGAGCTGCATCCGGTGGTCGAACGCATCCCCATCTGGTTGAACGTGCAACATCCTGGTCATGTCGCAGGAGAAGCGGGTGGCCTGCCACACCCGCTCCAGGCACTGGTCCGAGTACCCGTCCAGGAGCCGGGTGGAGCCCGTGGTGTGCAGGGCGGTGAAGGCGCGGGCGAGGACACGGACGTCGGAGACGGCCAGGTTGAGCCCCTTCGCGCCGGTGGGCGGCACGATGTGCGCGGCGTCCCCGGCGAGCAGGAGCCGGCCGTGGCGCATCGGCTCGTGGACCTGGCCGCGCATCGGGGTCACGGCCTTGGAGGTGATCGGGCCGCGGTTCAGGGTCCAGTCGGCGTCGAGGGCGAAGCGGGCGGCGAGCTCGTCCCAGATCCGGTCGTCGGGCCAGTCGTCCGCCCGGGTGCCGTTGGGGACCTGGAGGTAGAGCCGGGAGACGCGCGGCGAGCGCATGCTGTGCAGGGCGAAGCCGCGTTCGTGCCGCGCGTAGACCAACTCCTCGCAGGACGGCGGGACATCGGCGAGGACGCCGAGCCAGGAGTACGGGAAGTCGTGCGTGTACGTCCGCCCGGCGCCGGCCGGGAAAGCGGCGCGCGCGACGCCGTGGGAGCCGTCGCAGCCGACGACCCAGTCGCAGACGAGGGTCTGTTCGCGGCCCTCGTGCAGGAACCGTACGACGGGTGCGTCGCTCTCCGGCCTCTCGACCGCGAGCGCCTCCGCCGCGAACAACAGGGGTGGCCCGGCGGCGAGTTGGAGCGCGACCAGGTCCTTCACCAGCTCCGTCTGGGCGTAGACGGTGACGGTGCGGCCACCGGTGAGGACGGGGAAGTCGATGTGGTGGCGTTCCCGGTCGAAACGCAGCTCGATGCCGTGGTGGACCAGGCCCTCGAGGTCGAGGCGGCGGGCGGCGCCGACCGCGCGCAGGGCGTCGACCGTGCCCTGCTCCAGCATTCCGGCGCGCTGGCGCCCCAGGACGTACTCCCGTGTCCGGCTCTCCAGGACCACGCAGTCGATGCCCGCGCGGTGCAGGAAGCGGGCGAGGACCAGCCCGGCGGGACCGCCGCCGATGATGCCGACCGTCGTGCGCATGGCATGCCTCCCCTGGGTGCGGCGGTCGTGCGGGCGCAGTCGCGCTCCTCCAGTGCATCAGGTGGAGTCGCGGTGCACCACCGTGGCCTCGAACAGTTCGTGCGACTCGGGCGCGGCACCGGGGTTGCGGACCGCCCGGTCGACCAGCCCGGCCAGGGCGCGTCCGGAGGGCAGCGCGATCCGGACGGTGCTCAGCCGGGGGCGCAGCAGCCGGCCGAGCATGAGGTCGTCCGCGCCGATGACGGCCGTGTCCTCGGGGACGCGCACGCCCGCGTCCTGAAGGGCGCGCATCAGCAGCATGGCGTACTCGTCGTTGAAGGCGAAGACCGCGTCCAGGCCGAGGTCCGGCCAGCGCGCGGCGAGGGCCGCCGCGGACTTCTCCGTGTAGGCGAGGGGCAGCTCGGTGACGGTGGCGTCGGTGCCGTGCAGCGCCGCGCGGGCACCGGCGAGGCGGGGCGCGGAGAACATCCGCAGGCCGGACTCCCGGGGGACGACGACGCCGATACGGCGGCGGCCGCGGGCGTACAGGTGCCCGGCGGCGCTGCGGCCGGCGCCGGCGTGGTCCAGGAGGAGGGCGTGGGCGCCCTCGACGGGCTCGGAGCCGAGCGTCACCACGGCGCGGGTGCCGGAGCGCCTGAGCAGGGCGACGCCCCGCGGGCCGAGGCCGGGTCCGGGCACCAGGACGGCGACCGGCCGCAGCTCGGCCCAGGCGCGGGCGGCGTCGTCCCCGTGCAGGCCGCCGGCGCCGTACTGGACGGCGGTGTAGTCGAGGCGGCCGAGCGCGCTCTGGAAGTCGTGCACGAACTGGCTGTAGAGGGGGCCCGCCGGGACGGGCGGGGCGGGTATGAGGACCATGCGGCTGTGTCCCGCGCGCAGGCTGCGGGCGGCCGCGTGCGGGACGTACCCGAGTTCCTTGGCGGCCTGGCGGACCCGGCGGCGCGTGGGTTCGCTGATGCGTACGGCGCTGGTGTTGTTCAGCACGTAGGAGACGGTCGCGCGGGAGACGCCGGCCAGGCGGGCCACGTCGGCGCTCGTGGGCACGGAGCGCGGCGCCGACGACGGTGTCGGCGCGGGCGTGTTCGGTATCTGCACCATGACGTACGGCATCTTGGCAGAAACGGGGTCCGGCGCGCCGGGCGGGGCGGGACGGGGTCCCGGCCGGATCCCGGGCGCCGGGCGGGGGTGGGCGCGGGCTCGGCGCGGGACGGGATCCCGGCCGGTTCCCGGGCGCCGGGCGGGGTGGGGTGCGGGCGTCAGCCGCCCGTCACCCGGTCGACCAGGTCGTTCCAGCCGGCCTCCAGGCGGGCCTGGGGCAGGCCGCACTGGCGGGTCAGGTGGTGGATCAGGACGGGGTTGAGGTAGCCCATCAGCGTGTGGGCGAGCAGTTCGGCGTCCGCCTCGGGTGCCGCCTGCCGCAGCAGCATCGCGAGGTGGCCGTGCAGGACACGGCGCGCCGGGACGACGAAACGGCGGTCCGCGTCGGGCTCGGCCGCCAGTTGCAGGTCCAGCTCGTCGACCGAGCGCCGCAGCAGGGCGACGCCGAACGCGCGCAGCCGCTCGACCGGCGGGGCGCCGGGCCCGAGCGGCGGGGGGCCGCTCAGGAAGGCCGCCTGGAACTTCCTCTCGGAATGGTCGAGGAGCGCGGTCAGCAGTCCGGTGCGGTCCCCGAAGCGGCGGAACACCGTCCCCTTGCCGACGTCGGCCGCCGCGGCCACCGCCTCCATCGTGACCGCGGCCGCGCCGTGCTCGGCGATCAGGCGGGCGGCGGCGTCCAGCAGCCGGGCCCGGTTGCGGGCCGCGTCGGCGCGCAGGCAGGGCTCGTCCTCGGCCGGCCCGAGCTGGAGCAGCTCGGGCTCGCCGACGGTCTCCTCGGGCCCGTGGAAGGGCGGCAGAACGGCGGACATGAACACAGCGTAAAGCACCGGGAATGAAACTGGACCGCGGTCCGCTTAGAGTGATACAACCTTAAACGGACCCCGGTCCGGATCGTAACGGCACTGTTTCAGCCCCTGGGAGTACCCATGTCTGTCCGTATCCTCGCGCTCGTCGGCAGCCTCCGCGCCGGTTCCACCAACCGCCAGCTCGCCGAGGCCGCCGTCAAGGTCGCTCCGGAGGGCGCCGAGGTCGAGCTCTTCGAGGGCCTGGCCGAGATCCCCTTCTACAACGAGGACCTCGACGTGGAGGGCAGCGTCCCGGCCGCCGCGGCCAAGCTGCGCGAGGCCGCCCGGGCCGCCGACGCGTTCCTGCTCTTCTCGCCGGAGTACAACGGCACGATCCCGGCCGTCCTGAAGAACGCCATCGACTGGCTGTCCCGCCCCTACGGCGCCGGCGCCTTCGGCGGCAAGCCCGTCGCCGTGGTGGGCACCGCCTTCGGCCAGTACGGCGGCGTCTGGGCGCAGGACGAGGCCCGCAAGGCCGTGGGCATCGCCGGCGGCAAGGTGATCGAGGACCTCAAGCTCTCCATCCCCGGCTCGCTGACCCGCTTCGCCGAGACCCACCCGGTGGACGACGCCGAGGTCGCCGCCCAGCTGACCGAGGTCGTCGCCCGGCTGCACGGCCACGCGGGCGAGGCCGCGGCCGCCTGAAGGCCCTGACCACGCCGAAGGGGTCCGGGGCTTCCTCCCGGACCCCTTCGGCGTGCCCGGCCCGGCCCGTCGCCGTCCTGGCCGCCCACGCCCCGCTCCAGGACCGCCTCACCCACGCCGAGCACCCGCCGGGCCGGCCGGTGCCCACCCCGCAGGGGCGGCTGCGGCTGCACCCGGCGCTGCCGATGCGGCGGCGGCACGGCCGTGAGCCACCGGGCCCGTCGGTCCCGGCGCCGGAGAGGCCCCGGCACAGTCGTGCAGCGCGGTCGAGCGCCGTCGGCGGGTGGCGGCCGTCCGCGGCCCCTCGTGCGGTTCCCCGCGCCCCTTCAGGATCGGGCGACCCGGAACCCGACGTCGTCCACCCGGAAGGTGGGGTGGCTGCGGCGCCGCACGGAGGCCCGGCAGCTCCAGTGCTCGTCGAACCAGCCGCCGCCGCGCAGCACCCGGTAGGTGCCGTAGACCTCGGGGTCGTAGAGGTCCCAGCACCACTCCCAGACGTTGCCGAGCATGTCGTGCAGGCCCCATGCGTTGGGCTGCCTGCCGCCGACCTCGTGGATCCGCTCCCCCGAGTTGCCGCGGAACCAGGCGACGGCGTCGAGGGGGCCGTAGCGCGGTCCCGTGGTGCCGGCCCGGCAGGCGTGCTCCCACTCCGCCTCGGTCGGCAGCCGGTAGCCGTCGGCCGAGGCGTCCCAGGCGACGGTCCCGCCGTCGGACCGGACGTCGTAGGCGGGGGTGAGGCCCTCGCGCAGGGACAGGGCGTTGCAGAAACGCACCGCGTCCCACCAGGAGACGCCCTCGACCGGCAGTCGGTCGCCGCCGTCCGACGGCCGGCCGGTGACCCGGGCGTACAGCTCCCGGGTGACCGGGTACACCCCGAGCCGGTAGGGCTCCGGCTCCACCGTCCAGGTCCGCCGGGTCCGCCGGTCCGTCAGCGTGACCCGGCCCGCCGCGATCCGCACCGTCTCGTACTCCGCCCCCGTGTCCATGATCGGATCATCCCACCCCCGGGCGCTACGCCTTGCGGCCCACCCCGCAGTAGGCGTCGACGTGCACGGCGGGACCTGCCGTGTCACCGGGGTCCGGACGCCACCGGGTCACCTGGACGACGCCCGGGTCGACCAGTTCCAGCCCGTCGAAGAAGCCGGCGAGCTCCTCGACGCGGCGCACGTGGTACGGCACGGCGCCGCTCGCGTTGTACGCCGCGGACGCGGCGATCATGCCCTCGCTGGTGGCGGTGCTGTCGCTGATCACGAGGTGGCTCCCCGGGGGAAGACCCGCCATGAGCCGGCGCACCAGGTCGCGGGCCTGCTCGCCGTCGGCGACGTGCCCCAGCGTGTTGAGGATCATCAGGGCGACCGGCCGGGAGAGGTCCAGGGTGTCCGCGGCGGCCGCCAGCACGGCCTCCGGGTCGTACAGGTCGGCGTCCAGGTAGGCGGTCCTGCCCTCGGGCGCGCTGGTGAGCAGGGCGTTGGCGTGGGCCAGCACGACGGGGTCGTTGTCGACGTACACGATCCGGGCGTCCGGGGCGACACGCTGCGCGACCTCATGGGTGTTGTCGGCGGTCGGCAGGCCGGTGCCGATGTCCAGGAACTGCCGGATCCCCCGGTCTCCGGCCAGGTGGCGGACGGCGCGCCCCAGGAAGCGCCGGCCGGCGACGGCCACGTCGACCAGGCCGGGGAAGATCTCCTTGATCCGGTCACCGATCTCGCGGTCGACCTCGTAGTGGTCCTTGCCGCCGACGAAGTAGTTCCAGAAGCGGGCCGAGTGCGGTATGGACGTGTCGATCCGGGCGGGCGCCGTCCCGCTGCCGTTGGTCCGGTCGGTGGAATCGGGCACAGCTGAGCCTCCTGCGCGTGCACGTCGGTGATCGGTTTCCCAACCTAGGCCGACTTTCGTACGGGCAAAGGACGTTGGGTGCGTTCCTGCCACCGGGACGGCATGCCGTTTCGGCCATTTTCGGCGGGGACGGTTCGCGGGGATCCCCGCGGCGTCCGACATCGGCCCCCTGTCTGCGGGCCGCACGGGTGACGGTCGTCTCCCGCGGCGACAGTGTTGCCCTCCCGACCGTTCTGTGACCTAATCGGATGGCCATCAGTACGGATCTTGGCGGTTTCGTTCGCCGCGCCGGAGGGAGCGGCACGTGACGCGCGGACATGTGACCACGGACGGCGACGAGGTCACGGCCGCGCCGGGCGGGCTGCTGGACCTGCTGAAGGTCGCGGCCGTGGTGCTGGACAGGACCGGGCACATCGCCCTGTGGAGCCCCGAGATCGAGCAGCTGCTCGGCCACTCCGCGGAGGAGGCCCTGGGGCAGCGTGCGGACACGCTCCTGATCGCCCCCGAGAACCGGCCGCGGGGCAGGGAACTGTTCGCCCAGGTCCGTTCGGGGGCCCGGTGGGCGGGCGTCTTCCCGCTGCGGCACCGGGACGGCACGGAACGCCCCGTCGAGTTCCGGACGATGCGCCTGCTCGACCGCGACGGACAGCCCCACCTGCTCGGCCTCGCCACCGACGCGCCGACCGTGCGGGGCGTCGAGCGGGATCTCGCGCTCTCCCACAGCCTGGTCAACCAGTCCCCCATCGGCATCGCCGTCTTCGACACCGACCTGCGCTGGGTGGGGGTCAATCCCTCACTCGAGCGCATGAACGGCGTACCCGAGTCGGCCGTGGTGGGCCGCCGGGTGGGCGAGGTGCTGCCGGGCCTGGACGTGGAGGCCATCGAGGCCCGTATGCGGCACGTGCTGGCGACCGGCACGCCCCTGCTCGACCAGCAGACCGTCGGCCGTACGGCCGCTGACGCCGAGGACCGCGCGTACTCGGAGTCGTACCACCGCATCGAGGACACCAGCGGCCGGGTCCTCGGTCTGGCGGTGTCCGTCCTGGACGTCACCGAACGCCAGCAGGCGGCGGCCGAGGTCGCCCAGGCCCGGCAGCGCCTGTCCGTGATCGCGGACGCCGGAGTGCGGATCGGCACCACCCTGGACCTGCGGCAGACCGCGCGGGAGCTGGCCGGCGTGACCGTGCCGCACGTGGCCGACCTGGCGGCCGTCGACGTCCTCGAATCCGTCGTGGCCCACGGCACCATCACGCCCGTCACGGGGCGCGCCCCCGCCGAGTTCCGGGCGCTGGCCGTGGCGGCGGGCTACCCCACCGACGCCATCCACGCCGCCGACCCGGTCGGGGAGCTGGCCACCTACGGCTCCTCGCGGATCATCACCCAGTGCGTCCGCAACGCCCGGCCGGTGCTCGTCGAGCGGGTGGACGCCCGGATCATGCGGCGCATCGCCCGGGACGCGCGGGCCGCCCAGACACTGCACGAGGCCGGCGTCCACTCCTACCTGGCGCTGCCGCTGATGGCCCGGGGACGGGTGCTCGGCACCCTCAGTCTCTACCGCACGGTCAACGACCGCCCCTTCGACGAGCAGGACCGCCTCCTCGCCTCGGAGCTCGCCGCACGGGCCGCGATCTGCATCGACAACGCCCGGCTGTACGGACGCGAACGCACCACCGCCCTGACGCTCCAGCGCAGCCTGCTGCCGTCGGCGCCGGCCCAGCGGGAGGGGCTCGACATCGCCGCCCGTTACCGGCCCGCGCTGAGCGAGGTCGGCGGCGACTGGTACGACGTGCTGCCACTGGGGCCGCAGCGCACCGGGCTCGTGGTGGGGGACGTGATGGGCAAGGGCGTCCAGGCGGCCGCCATCATGGGGCAGTTGAGCACCGCCACCCGGGCGCTGGCCCGCCTCGACCTGCCGCCCGCCGAGCTGCTGCGGCACCTCGACGACATCGCGGGCTCACTGGGCGACGCGATCGCCACGTGCGTCTACGCCGTGTGCGACCTGCGGCGCGGCACCTGCGAGCTGTCCAGCGCCGGCCACCTGCCGCCGGTGCTGGTCAGGACGGACGGCACCGCGGAACTCGTCGACGTGCCCACGGGCGTACCGCTCGGGGTGGGCGGCGTGGACTTCGGCACGGTGGAACTGGAGCTGGCCCCCGGCTCACTTCTCGCCCTCTACACCGACGGGCTGGTCGAGAACCGGGGGGAGCCGATCGACACCGGCCTCGGCACCCTGACGCGGTTCCTCCAGAACCCGGGTGACTGTCTGGAACGGACCAGCGACAGCCTCCTCGGCGCCCTGCGTCCCGAACCCGACGACGACGTCGCCCTCCTCCTGGTCCGCGTCCGCGGCTGAGCGCGGAGCTGGAGGAGGTGCGGACAGTCACGGCGGGCATCGCCCTCACCGGGATAGACGATGTCGGTGTGGTAGGCGTGGCCGTTGTCGCGCCGGTCGTCGTGCGCGTAGTGGACGACCAGCAGCGCCGTCGGTGAGGGCCGCGTCCTGGGCCTCGTTCGACGCCGACCAGGGGACGGAGGCGGGCGCGGGGTGCCCGAGCCGCCGGGGGTGAGGACGATCCGGTACGCGGACATCCGGTGCGGGCCGCGCGGCGCGACGGTCACCGAGCCGTCGTCGGCCACCGCCGCCTTCGTGCGGGCGAGGACGCGCGGGGCCGGGTGCGGTCCCTCGTAGCCGGACCAGGCGGCCTCGGCGACGGTCACGGTGACCGTACGGCCGAACACCGGCCGGGAGACGCCGCGGACGACGTCGACGTCGTCCGCGCAGCCGCCGAGCAGGACCTGCGCCTGGCGGCGGGAGGTGTCGAGGGAGGCGAGGCCCTGGAGGGTGTCGACGGTGTTCGGCCGCGGCGGGGTGACCCTGACGCTGTCGCCGGTCAGGCCGGCGTACCAGCGCAGGAACCACCAGCCGCCGTTGGGGATGCAGGAGCGCACCACATGGCCGCCGAGGTTGCCGGCGGCGTCCCAGTAGGCCATGTTGGCGTACACCTTGTTCCGCTCGAACATCGGAAGGGTGGCTGCCATGGCGGTCGCTCCGAGAAGGGCTGCGGGACCAAGGCGGTTGTGTGCCGGCTTCTCCGCGCGCCTGTCACCGGCGGGCGGAACGGGCGCCGGACCCGGCCGGCGGTACGGGCGCGTGCCGGCCGGGCGTGTGTCGCCCCGTCAGGCCCAGCTCGTCACCGGCACGAACGAGCTGTCCTGCCGGAACAGGTCCGTGCCGTCCGTCTGCTCCACCCGCAGTTGGTAGTTGTAGTGGCGCAGGTAGTAGCCGGGGTAGTTGTACGACTCGAAGCGCACCGAGCCGCTCGCCGTGCCCGTGCGGGCGATGAACGTGGCGTCCCGGGCGAAGGTCGACGTGCCGTCGTCGGGGTCGAAGCGGCCGCGGAAGGAGTAGTGGCGCAGGTAGTTGCCGGCCGCGTCACGGAAGGAGAAGCCGTTGGCGTCGGCCAGGCCGGGCACGAGGGTGAAGGTGGCGTTCTGCTTCTCGGCGGTCGTACTGGCCGAGGTCACCACCGGGAGGTTGAGCAGCGAGGACTGCTCCTGCCAGTAGCGGGTGGTGTAGTTGGCGGACCGGAGGGAGCGGGTGACGTTCTTCGCCAGGCCGACTCCACCGGAGACCGTCTCCTTGATGACGGTGAAGTGGCGTGCCGTGCCCGAGACGCCCGGCAGGGCCTTGGGGGTGCTCCAGGTGGCGAAGGTGTCGTAGCTGTCGCTGTAGTAGTAATTGCCGTCGCCGTAGCCGTCGAAGAAGATCCGCCAGGCGCCGTTGTCGAGCTGGACGAGGGCCGGCCCCTCGCGGTAGCTGCCCCAGCCGGCCCAGTTGCCGGTCCGGGAGATGGTGTAGGGGCCGGCGAGGCTCGTCGCGGTGCCGTACTCGATGTACTTGGTCGTCTCGTTCTTGGTGAAGGCGTGGTAGGTCGAGCCGAGCTTCACGATGAAGGTGTCGATGTGGTTCTCGCCGATGCCGGACAGGGCCACCGGTGAACTCCATGTGGTCAGGGCCGAGTCGGTGGCCTTCAGCAGGTACGGGGTGAAGATCCACTCGTCGTCCGTGGTCGAGCAGGACACGATGACGTTCACGCTGCCGTCGCTGTCGACGAACCACTCCGGCGCCCAGGCGCGGGACAGGTTCGCGACCGGGACCGTGTAGTCGTACAGGAAGGTCCAGTTGACCCGGTCGGTGCTGCGGGCGAAGCCGATCGTGGTGCTGACGTCCTGCCAGGTGTGGGTGGTGTAGGTGATGTAGTAGTAGCCGTTGGTGTGCTTGAAAATGCTCGCGTCGCGGATGCGGTTGCTCGGCGGGGTGTAGGCCGAGGACTTCACGAGCCGGAAGTCGGTGGCGTCGTCCGACTGGTAGACGTTGACCGTGCCGTCGGTGCTGTTGAGGAACGGCACGATGGTGTAGCGGGTGGCCGAGCCGCTGGGCGGGGCGGCGGCGAGGGCCGTGCCGAGCAGGCCGGGCGCCTCGCCGAGTACGAGCGCCGAGGCGGGCAGGACGGCCATCGCGCGCAGCAGGGTGCGGCGGGACGGGGCGGGGGGACGGGTGGTCATGAACGGCTCTCCCTACGACTCAGGGTTCGACATGCCGAACAAGGTTCGGAAAGTCGATCAGAAGGTAGGGGTGGGGCACCGGCCCGTCAATGCTTTGCGCAGAACGGGAAGGGCCGTGCGGGATGCCGTGCCGCCAATGGGCTCACCTCCGCGCGAGGGTCGTTCCGTCGTCCCCCTCCGGACGTTACCGTTCGGTAGACCACGTGCTCCCGGAGGTGTCCCGCATGACGCTCGACCGTTCCGCAGGCCTGGCGGACAGCGCCCGCGCGCTCGCCGAGGGGGAGGTGTCCTCCCGCACGCTGGTCGAGCGGGCCCTGGCGCGGATCGAGGCGACGCAGGGCATTCTCAACGCCTTCCGGATCGTGCGGGCCGAGGCCGCGCTCGCCGAGGCCGAGGCCGCGGACCGGGAGCTGGCCGCCGGGGTGCGCAGACCCCTGCTCGGCGTGCCGGTCGCCGTCAAGGACGACATGGACGTGGCGGGCGAGCCGACCGCCTTCGGCTGCCAGGGCGACCACCCGGTGGTCGCCGAGGACGGGGAGGCGGTACGGCGACTGCGCGCGGCCGGTGCCGTCATCGTCGGCAAGACCAACACCTGCGAACTCGGGCAGTGGCCGTTCACCGAGGGCCCCGCCTTCGGCGCGACCCGCAATCCCTGGAACACCGACCACACCCCGGGCGGCTCCTCCGGCGGCTCGGCGGCCGCGGTCGCGGCGGGCCTGGTGCCGGCCGCGCTCGGCTCCGACGGCGCCGGCTCGGTCCGCATCCCGGCCTCCTGGACCCACCTCGTCGGCATCAAGCCGCAGCGCGGCCGCATCTCCACCTGGCCGCGCGGCGAGTCCTTCCAGGGCATCACCGTCAACGGCACGCTGGCCAGGACCGTCGCCGACGCGGCCCTCCTGCTGGACGCGGCCGGCGGCAACCACGCACGCGATCCGCACCGGCCGCCCGCCGTCGACGCCCGCGCCGCCGTCGGCCGCGACCCCGGCCGGCTGCGGATCGCGCTCGCGCTGAAGCCGCCGTTCACCGCCGTGCCCGCCCGGCTGCGGCCCGAGGTGCGCGCCCGGGTCGTCGAGGTCGCCGGGAAACTGGCCGACCTGGGGCACACCGTCGAGGAGGCCGACCCGCCGTACGGGCAGATCGGGCTGACCTTCGTGCCCCGGGCGACCGCGGGCATCGCCGAGTGGGTCGCCGAGGCGCCCTTCCCCGCGCTGCTCGACCGGCGCACCCGTGGCACCGCCCGGCTGGGCCGGCTCCTCGGCGGCACCCCGCTGCGGGCCGCCCGGCGCGCCGAAGCGGCCCTGCACCGCCGTATCGGCGCCTTCTTCGCGACGTACGACGTGGTCCTCGCGCCGACGACCGCCGCTCCCCCGCCCCGGATCGGCGCCATGCTGGACCTCAGCGGGTTCGCCACCGACCGCGCCATCATCGCCGCGTGCCCGTACGCCTGGCCGTGGAACGTCCTCGGGTGGCCCGGCGTCAACGTGCCCGCGGGCTTCGCGCCCGGCGGGCTGCCGGTCGGGGCGCAGCTGCTCGGCCCGGCCAACAGCGAACCGCTGCTGCTGTCGCTGGCCGCGCAGCTGGAGGCGGAGCTGCGCTGGCACGAGCTGTGGCCGCCGCAGCCCGAGCCGGTCACGAACGCGGCGGCCGGATGACGGTGTTCCGCCCGTCCCCGGCACTGTGGTGACGGCCGTGGAGCACCTCCCGCCGAGGACCGGTCACGCCACCGGGGCGTCCGTCTGCAGCGACGTCGACAACAGGGGGCTGTTGACGAGTCGAGGGCACATCTCGCTCACGGCGCCGCCCGGCGCCGCGGCATCGTGGCCGGCCTGCCGCAGACGCCCGCACCGGCGCCGCGAACGCGAGGCCAAGCACATTCCTCGCCTTCGCCGGCACAGCCGCAGCCCTCATCGTTCGTCGCCGACTCACCGACTCACCGGCTGAAAGGACGTCTAAGGTGCCTGCGTGACCGCGTTTACCGAAGAGAACGTCCCGGGCCGTTTCGGCCCCTCCGCCACCACCGAGGCCGACCCCCGCGAGGTCGGCCGGGTGCGCACCGAGTACTCCCCCGCGCACGACGGCGACCCCGATCCCGGTGAGGTCGTCTGGACCTGGGTCCCCTTCGAGGAGAACGACGGACGGGGCAAGGACCGCCCGGTGCTCGTCGTCGCCCGGGAGGCGGGCGGGACCTTCCTGGCCGTGCAGCTGTCCAGCAAGCGGCACGACGGCGACCGCGAGTGGGTGCCCATCGGCAGCGGGCCGTGGGACCGGTCCGGTCGCGACTCCTGGGTCGACGTGGACCGCGTCCTGCGGCTGCACGAGCGGGGCATGCGCCGGGAGGCGTGCGCGCTGGACCGGATGCGGTTCAATCTGGTGCGGCACCGGCTGCGCGAGCGCTACGGCTGGACCTGAGGTCCCGTCAGGCCCCCATCGGCGTCTGCGCGCGGGTTCCCCCGGCTCATGAGGGGGCGCCCCGGCCGAAGGCCTTCTCGAAGGCGCCTCGCACCACCGTCCCCGGCGTGCGGTCCAGCACCCCGAAGACCACGTGGTCGAAGGTCCGCTCGAACCGCCCGCCGGGCCCCAGCAACGCCCGGAACGCCCCCGCCACCTGCGCGGGGTCGTTGCGGAACACCCCGCACCCCCACGCGCCGAGGACCAGCCGCCGGTAGCCGTGGGCGGCGGCCGTCTCCAGAACGCGCTCGGCGCGGACGGCCAGGGCGCGCGGCAGCTCGGGCGCGCGCTGCGGCGCCGTACGGAGCACCACCCCGGCGTTCGGCGCGGCGGCCGTCAGGAAGCCGGCGGTGCAGGACTCGTCCAGGAGCCGGCCCCGGTCGTCACGGAAGACGGGCACGGCCGGGGCGTGGACGACCCGGTCCGTGTAGAACGGGTCGCGGTGGGCTCTGTGGTGGTCGTAGAACTCCCGGGCCTCCAGGAGGCAGGTGTACAGCGCCGAGGCGCGGCACAGGGCTTCCTCCTGGGCCTGGGCGCCGTTGAGGTAGCCGCCGCCGGGGTTGCGCGCGGAGGCGAAGTTCAGCACCGCGGCGGGTGCGTCCCGCGCGAGTCGGCGGACGGCTTCCGTGCTGCTCTCGCCGGTGACCTCGACGAGGGTGTCCGCGCCGGGGGCGTCGGGCACCGGGACCGGGTCCGGCCCCCACGTCCGCGTCCCCTCGCGCGCCGCCGCGATCGCCGCCGCGAGGGAGACCTCACGCCCGTCCGGCGCCCGGTAGGCGCCCGCCGCGACGATCCCCTCGGTCTCGCGGGCGATGCCCCGCAGCCGCGCGCTCACGGCGCCACCCCCGTGGGCGCCGCGACCGCGCGCCGCGCGGCCTCTCCCGTCCCGCGCGTCTCCCCCGTCGTGCTCATGCACGCATCGTCGGCGATCCTGGACGGGCGGTGCAACCGGGTTTCCCGGCGCGGGAACGCGTCGGGGACAGGCCGAAAACAGCCTGGAAACAGCACGGAATAGGAGGTTCCCGGTCCCGAAAGTGCCGTTGTGCACCCTTGTGTGAATCACTTCGAGGGTCTTGGGTAGGACGAGTGGTGCCGGTCCGGCTCCACCGACACCGGACCGGTGGCATGGTGGAATCTCAGGAGGATCCCGACATGTCCGACATAACCAGTTCTCCTTCGGTGGGTGACTGTCCGAAGCCCGGTACAGCCCTCACCGAAGCCGAGGTGGAGGCCCTGGTCAGGGGCATCTGCTTCAAGACCGGCCCGCCCCGCACCGTCGGGGTCGAGGTGGAATGGCTCGTCCACGAGCTGCGCGCACCGCAGCTCCCCGTGACACCCGAACGACTCGAGGCGGCCTACGCCGCCCTGCGGACCGTGCCCCTGAGCTCGGCGCTGACCGTCGAACCCGGTGGCCAGCTGGAGCTCAGCTCGCCGCCCGCCGCCTCCCTGACGGAGTGCGTGGGCACCCTCTCCGCCGACCTGGACGCCGTCCGCGCGGTCCTGCGCGAGGCGGGACTCGCCCTCTCCGGCATCGGCACCGATCCCTGGCACCCGCCCCGCCGGTTCCTGCGCGAACCCCGCTACGACGCCATGGAGGCGTACCTCGACCGCACCGGCCCGGCCGGCCGCGCCATGATGTGCACCTCGGCCTCCGTCCAGGTCTGTCTGGACGCCGGGTACGAGGAGCCGGGCCCGCTGGGGTACGAACGGCGCTGGTGGCTGGCGCACACCCTGGGCGCCGTCCTCGTCGCCGCCTTCGCCAACTCCCCGCTGCTCGCCGGTGCCCCCACCGGCTGGCGCTCCACCCGGCAGCTGCTGTGGACGGAGATCGGCGCCGGCCGAGCGGGTGCCCCCGACCCCGACACCGAGCCGCGCGCGGCCTGGTCCCGGCACGTCCTGGACTCGCCGGTGATGTGCGTACGGCGCGACAGCGGGCCGTGGGACGTGCCCGACGGGATGACGTTCCGGGAGTGGATCCGGACGGGATCGCCCACCCGGGCGGACCTCGACTACCACGTCTCCACGCTCTTCCCGCCGGTCCGGCCACGCGGCCACCTGGAGCTGCGCATGATCGACGCGCAGCCCGGCGACGACGGCTGGATCGTGCCGGTCGCCGTGACGACGGCACTGTTCGACGACCCGGAGGCGGCCGAGAGCGCCTGTCGCGCGGTGAAGCCCCTGGCGGAGCGGGCGCTGTCGCTGCCGGCCCCGCACAACCCGCTGTGGACCGACGCCGCCCGCGCCGGGCTGACCGACCCCGAACTGCACGAGGTCGCCGTCGCCTGCTTCACGGCGGCCCTGGAGGCGCTGCCCCGGCTCGGCGCGGCCCCCGCCGTCATCGAGGCCGTCACCGCCTACCGGGACCGCTACGTCCTGCCGGGCCGCTGCCCCGCCGACGACCAGCTGGACCGCCTGCGCGCCACGGACGGTCGCGCACACGGGAAGGACATCCGCCCATGACCGGCCCCGCCCCCGAGACCCCCGACATCGCCACCGCCGACGTCGGGACCGCCGACATAGAGGCGCTCCGCAAGCGGGCGCTGACCACCCTCACCACCGCCCGTGAGCGCACCGCCCTGCTGACCGACTGCGTCGAGGACCCCGACCTCACCGCCCAGCACTCCCCGCTGATGTCCCCGCTGGTGTGGGACCTCGCGCACATCGGCAACCAGGAGGAGCTCTGGCTCCTGCGCAGGGTGGCCGGCCGCGAGCCGATGCGCCCCGAGATCGACGGCCTGTACGACGCGTTCGAGCACCCTCGCTCCGAGCGGCCCTCGCTGCCGCTGCTGCCGCCCGACGAGGCCCGCCGGTACGCGGCGGAGGTGCGCGGGCGGGCCCTGGACGTGCTGGAGTCGGCCGACTTCCACGGCACGCGCCTGACGGAGGCCGGATTCGCCTTCGGGATGATCGCGCAGCACGAGCAGCAGCACGACGAGACGATGCTGATCACCCATCAGCTGCGCCGGGGCCCGCAGGCCCTGACCGCCCCCGACCCGGTCCCGGCGCCGCTGTTCACCGGCCCGTCCGAAGTCCTCGTCCCGGGTGGCCCCTTCACGATGGGCACCTCCGACGAGCCGTGGGCGCTGGACAACGAACGGCCCGCGCACCCGCGCGAGGTGGCGCCGTTCTTCATCGACACGACGCCGGTGACGAACGGCGCGTACCAGGCGTTCATCGACGACGGCGGCTACGACGACGCACGCTGGTGGACCAGGGAAGGCTGGGCCCACGTCCGCCGGCACTCCCTGCGGGCCCCGCTGTTCTGGCGGCGCGAGGGGAAGCAGTGGCTGCGGCGCCGCTTCGGCGTCACCGAGGTCGTACCGCCCGACGAGCCGGTGCTGCACGTGTGCTGGTACGAGGCGGACGCCTACGCCCGCTGGGCCGGACGGCGGCTGCCCACCGAGGCCGAGTGGGAGAAGGCGGCCCGGTACGACCCGGCGACCGGCGGCTCGACGCGCTATCCGTGGGGCGACGCCGACCCCGCGCCCGAGCACGCCAACCTGGGCCAGCGGCACCTGCGCCCGGCCCCCGCCGGCAGCTATCCGGCGGGTGAGTCGCCGCTCGGCGTACGGCAGCTGATCGGCGACGTGTGGGAGTGGACGGCGAGCGACTTCCTGCCCTACCCGGGCTTCCGGGCGTTCCCCTACAAGGAGTACTCGGAGGTGTTCTTCGGGCCCGAGTACAAGGTGCTGCGCGGCGGTTCGTTCGCGGTGGACCCGGTCGCCTGCCGGGGCACGTTCCGCAACTGGGACCACCCCGTCCGGCGGCAGATCTTCTCCGGCTTCCGCACGGCCCGCTCGGGGGCCGTCTGATGTGCCGCCATGTGGCCTACGTGGGGCCCGGGGAGCCACTCGGCCGGCTCCTCGTGGAGCCCCCGCACGCCCTGTACCGCCAGTCGTGGGCCCCCCGGCGGCAGCGTCACGGCACGGTCAACGCCGACGGTTTCGGGGTGGGCTGGTACGCCGAGGGTGATCCGGTGCCGGCCCGCTACCGCCGGGCCGGCCCCATCTGGGCGGACCTGTCCTTCGCCGACCTGGCCCGCGTCGTCCGGACCGGGGCCCTGCTGGCCGCCGTACGGGACGCGACGCTCGCCGGGGCGGACGCGGAGGCGGCCGCGGCGCCGTTCGCCGCCGGGACCTGGCTGTTCAGCCACAACGGGGCGGTCCGGGGATGGCCCGGGTCCCTGGAGTCCCTGGCGCGGACCCTGCCGGCGGCCGACGTGCTGTCGATGGAGGCCCGCAACGACTCGGCGTTCGTGTGGGCGCTGGTCCTCGCCCGGCTGCGTGCCGGGGACGCGGAGGGGCAGGCGCTGGCGGACACCGTGCAGGAGGTCGCCGCGGCGGCCCCCGGCTCCCGCCTCAACCTCCTGCTCACCGACGGCGCGACGATCACCGCGACGGCCTGGGGCGACACCCTCTGGTACCTGGCGGAGCCCGGCCGCGCGGTGGTGGCCTCCGAGCCCCACGACGACGATCCGCGCTGGCGGGAGGTCCCCGACCGCACCCTGCTCGTGGCGACCCGGACCGAGGTCCTGCTGACCCCGCTCAAGGACCCGGACGCGGACGCGGCACCCGTACCCACCGAGGAGACCGGCACGTGAGTCCGTTCCACATCACCCGCACCCTGCCCGAGGACGCCACGGACGCCGCCCTGCGCGCCGACGTCCGGCACGGCCTCACCGCCACTCCCAAGACGCTGCCGCCGAAGTGGTTCTACGACGCGCACGGCAGCGAACTGTTCGACCGGATCACCGAGTTGCCCGAGTACTACCCGACCCGCGCCGAGCGGGAGATCCTCGTGGACCGCTCGGCCGAGATCGCCGCCGCGGCCGGCGCCCGCACCCTCGTGGAACTGGGTTCGGGTTCCTCGGAGAAGACCCGCCACCTGATCGCGGCGCTGACCGGACTGCGCACGTACGTGCCCGTGGACGTCAGCGAGAGCGCCCTCACCCGGGCCGGACACGCGCTGGTCTCCGAGCGTCCCGGCCTCGGCGTCCACGCCCTCATCGCCGACTTCACCGCCCCGCTGACGCTGCCGGACACCCCGGGCCCGCGTCTGCTGGCGTTCCTCGGGGGCACCGTCGGCAACCTGCTGCCGGACGAGCGGGCGGCCTTCCTCGCCTCGGTCCGCGCCCTGCTCGCGCCGGGTGACGCGCTGCTGCTCGGCACCGACCTGGTGAAGGACGAGGGGGTGCTGGTGCGGGCGTACGACGACGCGGCCGGGGTGACGGCCGCGTTCAACAGGAACGTCCTGACGGTCGTCAACCGCGAGCTGGGCGCCGACTTCGACCCCGGTGCCTTCGACCACGTCGCCCTGTGGGACGCCCGGAACGAGTGGATCGAGATGCGGCTGCGGTCCCGTACGGCGCAGACGGTCAAGATCCCCGCGCTCGACCTCGCCGTCGACTTCGCGGCGGGCGAGGAACTGCGCACGGAGGTGTCGGCGAAGTTCCGGGAGGAGGGGGTGCGGGCCGAACTGTCCGGCGTGGGGCTGGAACTGACGCACTGGTGGACGGACCGCCAGGGGCGTTTCGCGCTGTCGCTGAGCGTGGTGCGCTGACGGTGGATCCGTCGGGGCCGGCGTCCCTCGCCGGCCCCGACGGGCCTCAGCGGACCTGGGCCGGGGACGGTGCGACCGGCCGGCCGGCCGGCGGCGTCGCACTCGCTTGCGGTGCCGGACCGATCGTCGAGTCCGGGGCGCGCGGTGGGGCCGGCGCCGGTGCGTCGTCCTGGCCGGATCCGTCCAGGCAGTCGACGAAACTGACGAAGTCGGGCCGTTCGACGCCTTCGGTGACCAGGAACTCGCTCACCGGGTGGCTGCGCAGCAGACACATGTCGTAGCGGGCCACGGACGGCAGGGCGTCCGGCGGGCCCTCCGTCCGGTACTCGTGACGGCCCACCAGCTGGCAGGAGTCGTACCGGATCAGCGGCCCTCGCGGCCCCACCGTGTAGCGGTGCGGAACGACGTCGCCGGAGAAGTCCTTGAAGGCGATCCCGGTGTCGTCGCAGTCACTGAAGTGGACCGTTCCGCTCTTCCACGTGCAGTCGATGATCCGCACGTCCGGGTTGCGGACCTCGAACCGGATGTCCTCGGCGTGGAACCGCTGCACCGAGTCGTGGTGCTGCGCGACGGGGAACCGGAAGAACGTGCTGGTGGTGCCGTACTCCTCGGTGCTCCGGGGCCGTGTGCCGGTGATGATGTACGAGCCGCCCCGGCAGGTGATCGAACCGCCGTAGGGGAACTCCAGGAAGTTGCCCCACTCGTACTCGACCTTCATGTCGGTGAACCAGTAGTTGAGGAACTGGTCCTGGTCGTTGGGGTCCCCCTGCCGGCGTCGTGACAGACCGGAGTACAGGAAGGCCCGTCGGTAGCTGCCGCCGACCCGGCACGCCTCCCAGCGCATCTCCGAGTTGGTGTCCGTGCCGTCCAGGACGAGCCCGTACTCCCACTCCCCCATCCACTCGCACTCCGAGAAGCGGTAGTCCTGCGCCTGTCCCGTGGAGTACGAGCTGAAGAAGGAGGCACCCGGCGTGGCCGAGCGGAACTGCATGCGCTCGAAGGAGAGGTTGGACCAGATGTCCTCGTTGCGGCACAGGTAGGAGCCCGGGCCGTTGGCCGGGCGGAAGACGAGTGTGGTCATGCGCTTGCCCGCCCCGCAGACGCGCAGGCCGTTGGCCGCCTGCAACGGGGCGACGCCGTTCAGCAGTGCGTGCGGGCGGGTGATGAGGAACTCTCCGGCGGGGATCTCGATCACCGTGCGCCCCACCCCGCGGGAGACCCGGGAGGCCGCGAGCGAGTAGGCGATCTCGAACGCCGTGCTGTCATCGGTCCGTCCGTCGCCCACGGCTCCGAGGTCGGCCACGTTGATGACGAGCGGCAGCCGGGCCTTCGAGCCGCCTCGCCCGGGACCGACGGGGCCGTGCGGCACGTCCGGTCCGCGTTCCGGTCCCACGGCGGCGGACGCGTTGTGGGCGGTCAGCGCTGTCGCGGCGAGCACCGACACGCCGCCACGCAGAAGTTGCCGACGGCTGACACGAGACATCCCGCCTCCCCGTTCTGCCATAATTGCCTTCTTTCCAACCGATTTCTCATCTAAGGAGGGAAATGACCGAGTTTGCCGAGGTGCTCAGACAGCTGTCGGCGGCACAGAAGCCCGCGAAAGGGGTCTCGCTCTACACCCGCTTCGTCAACCGCCCGGCCGGCCGGGTCCTGGCCGCGCTGGCCTACCGAGTGGGGGCGACACCGAACCAGCTGACCGTCCTCGGCGCCCTGTTCACCTTTCCGGCCCTGGCCGCGGTGGCTCTGCTGCCGCCGGGCCCGGAAATGGCGGTCGGCGTCGGCGCCGCCCTGGCCGTGGGGTTCGCGCTGGACGCGGCGGACGGTCAGCTGGCGCGCGGGCAGCGCTCGGGGAGCCCCTCGGGCGAGTGGCTCGACCATGTGCTGGACTGCGTCAAGATCGTCACCCTCCACCTGGTGGTACTGGTGTCGTTCTACCGGTTCTTCGACCTGCCCAGCCCGGCCTACCTGCTGGCGCCGATGGTCTTCCAGCTCGCGGCCGTGGTGATCTTCTTCGCCGGGATCCTGACGGAGAAGCTCAAGTGGCGGACACCGGACGGAGCTCCGGCCGGGTCGGCCCCGGCGCTGCGGTCCGTACTGCTGCTGCCGGTCGACTACGGACTGACCTGCGTCAGCTTCCTATTCCTGGGAAGCCAGCACATCTTCCTCACGGTGTACTGCGCGCTGCTGCTGGCCCACGTTGTCTTCATGGCCGTCTTCCTGGTGAAGTGGTTCCGGGAGCTGCGCTGAGGGGATCGCCGGCTGCTCCTGCCGGGAGAGCAGTTCCAGGGCTCCCCGCAGGAGCGTGCTGGAGGTGTGCATGGTGTACGGGAAGTAGACGACCTCGACGCCGACCTGCGCGAAACGCCTCTCGAACTCCTCCCACTTGGGCGTGCCCCGCCAGTCGTCGCCCTTGAAGATGACGTGGAAGCCGATCCGCTTCCACGTCTTCAGCTTGTCGACCTCCGACTCCACGACGACCTCGTCGACGTAGCGCACACTGCGGACGATCTCCAGGCGCTCGGCGAGCGGCACGACCGGGACCCGGCCCTTCAGGTGCGCGGTCAGGTCGTCGGAGGTCACCCCCGCCACCAGACGGTCGCAGTGCCGGCGCGCCTCACGCAGGATGTTGAGGTGTCCGATGTGGAACAGGTCGTAGACACCGGGCGCGAAACCGATGAGGGTCACTGCGGGTCACCCGCCACTCGCTGCTGGGCGGCCGCCGGCACGGTCACCGTCAGGGAGGACCTGGAGGACGTGTTGGTGCCGTCCGTCACCTCGATCTCGTACCGGTGGCGGCCGGCGGGCGCGGAGTCGGTGTACTGCATCCGCGGCAGGTCCCAGTAGGTGGACGCCTTCGTCTGCCGCGTCACGAGCTTCCCGTCGCGGTAGATCCGGTACGTCAGTGCCGCGTCGTCCCGGTCCCAGGTGGCGCGCCAGGTGAGGGTGGCTTTGCCGGGGTCGGTGTCGGACACGGACAGGGTGGGGACCTTCGGCGCTCCGGTGTCCCGGGCGCCGAAGCGGGTGATGCCCTGCTGCGGCTGGTCGTTGACCCGGGTGAACTCACCGCCCGCCCACAGCACGCCCCGTGACACCGCCAGCGCGCGGGGGCCCACGTGCTCCCCCACTCCGTCGTTGGTGTCGGGGAACCAGTGCAGGATCTTGCGGGTGTCGAGCGACTGGACCAGCAGGTGCTGCCGGTCCCCGCGCTCCGGGAACCCTCCGGGCGTCTCGTTGCAGTCGTGCGCGTGCGAGGCGCTGTAGAGAAGGCCCTTGTAGGGCACGAGAGCCTGGGTGGCGCCCCGGCAGGTGTCCTTCCACACCATGGTGCCGTTGGTGAGACGGCCCGCGATCCGGCCGTCGAAGATGCCGGGCCCGTGGCCCTCGGCGCCCACGAAGAACCGGGTTCTGTCGCGTGCGATCGCCTTCACCGAGGACTGCGGCGGGAACCAGCCCGGATACGAGAGAACCGTTTTGCCGGTGGTGGGGTTCAGGGTGACCAGCGAGCGGGCCCCCTGCCCGTTGACGGACTCGAAGTCGCCTCCGACGAAGAGCCTGCCGTGCGTGGGCGCGGCCGACAGGGCACGCACCGACTGGTCGAGGTCGGCCCGGAAGGGCAGCAGGGAGCCGCCGGGGGTGAGGGCGGCGACCCGGTTCCTGGGCTGGCCGCCGACGCGGCCGAAGTCGCCTCCCAGGTAGATCGCCTTGTCCGTCGTCTCGATGGCCCGGACGGTGGCGGACACCGGGGGCCGGAAGCTCTTGCTGAGCGTGCAGGTGGAGGTGTGGAAGGCGACCGCGTTGGCCACGCGGGTGGATCCGACGTGATCGAAGGAACCGCCCACGTACAGCATCCGGCCGTCGGCGGACGCCTTCATGGCCCGCACGGTGTGGTGGTGGCCGGTGAACGCCGGGGCGCAGGGCAGCAGTTTGCCGGTGGCGGCGTCGAACGCGGCGAAGTTGCGACGCTGGACCTGCCGTTGGCCGGGCGCGGCTCCCGGGGGGCGGACGTTGTCGAAGGACCCTCCGACGTAGACGACGCCGTTGGCGGCGGCCATCGACCAGACGATGCCGTCCGTCTGCCAGGTGGCCAGCGGATCGGCGGAGAACGCGGGTGTGCCGTCGGCGGCCGCGGCGAGAGGGGCGTCGAGCAGGGCGGTGGCGCAGCACACGAGCGCCGTGGCGGCGACCTTGGCGGCCGGCTTCGTACGGAGTTTTCTCAGGTGCAAGGGAGACCCCGGTTGGCAGTGGTGTGAGGGGAGTGACGCCGACCGGGTGGGCCTGGACGGTAGGACCGTGTCTGGGCTCATGCGGCGCGGCGGCGCAGCACTCCGACCAGCTCGCCCACCCTCAGCGACGTCCGATATCGCCACAAAGTAATACCAAATACACACGATCCCAAAGCCATCGCGACGGCGAGTCCTGACGATGTGTCACCCTTTTCCACGCGGGAGGCCGCCAGCACCAGCGAGACGACCAGTCCGAGGGCGAGGGCGCTCGCGTAGCCGCGGTCCACGGTCGGGAAGCCGAGGCGCAGCCGGATGAGCACGGCCGCCGAGAGGTTCTCCACGACGATGGCGGCGCCCCAGGACACCGCGGCGCCGAGCACGCCCCAGGTCGGCACGGTGAGCACGCCGACGGTCAGCTGCACCGTGAACGCGGCCGCGGTGACGGCCAGATGCCACGAGCTCCGGCCGGC
Organism: Streptomyces sp. NPDC051315; assembly: GCF_044455165.1. Taxonomy (NCBI): domain Bacteria; kingdom Bacillati; phylum Actinomycetota; class Actinomycetes; order Kitasatosporales; family Streptomycetaceae; genus Streptomyces; species Streptomyces sp. NPDC051315. Next base: position 116,511 of record NZ_JBITEN010000005.1, on the reverse strand, counting down.
CATCAGCAGCACGGTCTGGGCGTTGCCCACCGCGACATTGACCACGGAGGCGGCGCACAGCACCACGAGGGCGGGCGCGCCGACGGTGAACTCCGGCCCGAAGACGGACAGGACGGTCTCGGGGAAGGCGGCGACCAGGGCGAACAGCGGCCAGGAGAAGAGCACGGTCCAGAAGGTCGAGACCCGGTGCAGATCGTGCGCCTCGGCCTCCTTGTCCACGGCGAGCAGCCGGCTGAGTTCCGGCGCGACGGCGAGCCGGACGGCGAGCTGGACGAGGGTGCAGGCGGTGACGACGCGGCCGATGGCCGTGTACACCCCCGCCTCACCGGCCGTGCCCAGGACGGACAGCAGGATGACGCCGACCCAGACCGCGCTGATGTCGAAGACGGAGGAGACCGCGCGGGGGGCGGCGAAGGCCCAGAAGGTTCGCCAGGGCACCGTCCCGCTGCCCTGGGGACGCGGCGTGGGCCGGGCGGCACGGCAGCGGCGCAGGGAGATCCAGGCGGCCACCGAACCGGCCAGCGCGGGCAGCAGCCAGGCCGAGGCCAGGGACAGCACGCCGGGCGCGCAGTAGGCCACGGGGACGGCGATCAGCACGCGCAGCACGGGTTTGCCGATCTGCTCCACGCCGACGAAGGGCACGACCGTGCCGTATCCCCGGGTGGCGCCGAGCAGGACCATGCCCACGGTGGCGGCGGGCAGGAAGAGTCCGAAGAGCCGGACCAGGGCGACGGCGTCCCCGGGCGGCAGGTGCGGCAGGAGCGTGGTGGCCACCGCCGGGAAGAGCAACAGGGGCACGGCGGCCGCGGTGCCGGCCACGGCCGCCGGCAGGACGGCCGTGCGCAGCAGCGCGTCCACCGAGCGGCCGTCGTCGACGGCGAGGTCGCGCGGCACGAACCGCACGAGCCCGGTGTCGGCACCGAGCTTGCAGGTGTTGCTGAGAATGGTGAACAGGGCGACGCCCGTGAAGATCGCCCCCGCCCCCTGCGCCCCGACGGCCCGGGTGATCAGGCCGACGAGGAGAAAGGAGAAGGCGGCGTTCGCGACGGAACCCGCCATCCCCCACCACCCGCCCCGCGCGGTCGCGGCCACCGCACTGCGGGCGGGGGCCCCGGCACGGGGGCGGGCGGTCGCCTCGGACGCGGTCATCGGCGGGAGATGCTGAACGTGCCGTCCGGCACGGGAAGTTCCAAGCTCGCCGTGTGCGCCTCGGGACCGTACTTCGGGCGGCGGCGCAGGCTGTGCAGGCGCCGGCGCGGGCGCCCGGCGTCGAGCACCGCCCCGAGGAGTCGTCCGCCGGCGCAGCCGATCAGTTCCTGCACCTGCCGGAGGTCCTCGCGCCGGGTGCGGTTGAGGCCGGCGACGACGACGATGCCGTCGACGCGCTGGGCGATCGCCAGGGCGTCGGCCTGTGCGAGGAACGGCCCCGTGACGACGACGCTCGAGGTGTCGGGCTCGGACGCCACCCGGTGGTGCGGGGCGAGGCCACCGCTCGAGGAGAAGGCGAACCGGCCGGTGACGTCGGTGTCGACGAGGACGCTTCCGGCGGGCAGGAACGCCTCCTCCAGGGTGGGCGCCTCGTACGGCATCAGCGGCAGCCGGGTGGCCAGGCTGGTGGTGTCGGGGGCGGTGTCCACCAGCAGGACGTCGCTCCCGTCGTCGGCGAGCGCCGCGCCCAGGTTGGCGGCGACCTCCTCGGCGACGCCGGCGTCCCGCGGGGCCACGACGAGCACCCGGCCGGGACCGTCCGGGTTCCCGGCCCCGCGCAGCCGGAAGGCCAGCGCCCGGTACGCCTCGGTGCGGGGGCTGCTGGTGCGGCCGACCGTCAACAGGGCGTCGTCTCCCCCGTCGTCGGAGGGCAGGATGCCGAGCACGGGGGCGCGCAGGGCGGCCTGTACGTCGCCGACCGACCGGACCCGGTTGTCCAGGGCCGAGCGCACCCAGGCCAGCACGATGCCGAGCAGGAGCCCGCACACCATCCCGAGGCCGACCAGGGTCCGCATGCCGGGTCCGACCGGAAGGGTGGGGGCGGTGGCCCGGCGGACGATGTCGCCTCCGTCGGTGTCACGGGTCTTGATGTCGAGGACACGCTTCTGCAGGTTGTACAGCTGGTTCTGCGCGGCGGGCTTCGCCGACGCGCGCTCCAGCTGGTCCGTGGCGAGGCGTTGGTTCAGCACGGCGATCTGCTGTTCCAGGGCGTCGGTGGCCCGCTGCACCGTGGCGTCGTTGCGGCTCTTGCGGTCGTCCAGGTACGCCTCGGCGAAGGCATTGGCGCCGCTCGCCGCCCGCTGGGGTGCTCCGGCGGTGTACTCGAAGCGGATCACCTGGGACTTCTGCGGGTTGGTGACCCGCAGGCCGTCCCCGAGGGCGCCCGCCTGGGACTCGGGCCGGCCCAGGATGTGCGCCGCGCGCAGGGCGACGGCCGCGCTGGTGGCGATCCGCTGCTCCGTGCTCATGCTGACCTGGTTGTCGGCGGAGACGCCGACCGTGCTGAACGGGTCGGTGGTGGAGCGTACGAGGACTTCACTGGTCGCGGTGTAGGTGTGGGCGCGCTGAAGGGACAGGGCCAGCCCGCCCAGCACTCCCAGAAGAATTCCCAGCGCGATCATGACACGGTGGCGCAGGATGCGGCGCAGTTGGTCGCGTAGCTGGTCCGGCTCGTCGTACCGGTCGTCGAATGGGATGGGGCCGGTCACGGGTGCCCTCCTGTTCCGGGGATCGATGCGTGACGGATGGGTGCGGTCGGCACCGCCGATGAGGGGAACCGGGATGCCCGGGCGGTACGGGTGCTGATGAGCAGCGGGACGGTCACCAGGAGCGTCAGCGGGCCGGCGATGCCGAGCAGGCTGCCGCGCAGGAAGACCATCTGGTAGAAGGCGAACGCCGGGACCAGGAGTGCCGCGAGCGTGCCCGGCCGGTGTCGCAGCAGGTGGCGTACGTCGTCCACGCGCCGGCTGACCGCGCCGAGCAGGCAGAACACGACGACCACCGCGAAGGGGCCGGCCCACAGGTAACTCTCGATCCACAGCGGCGCGGAGAGGTTGAGGAAGTCGTATCCCGCGTACCGGGCGAGAGCGATGCCGGTGTCCTCGGGTTTCTCCGGCCACATCGAGCGCGGCACCATGAACAGCGGCGGGCCGAGCGCGTCCTGGGGGGAGAACCCGTTGTCCTGTGCGTAGTCGACGCCGGTCTGGATCTGCTGGAAGGCGTCGTAGTCGCCGTTGGTGGTGAACTGGTCGACGAGGGAGACGACGGAGATGTCCTCCCGGTCGCTGTAGCGGAAGTAGTCGCTGTAGGGGAAGACGAGCAGGAGCCCGGCGATGAGGGCGGCCGCCGTGAGGCGGAAGGTGCGGGGCCGGGACAGCCGGGGCATGGTGAACAGAAGGGTCAGCAGGACCGTGCCGACCCAGAACCTCGGCTTGCTGATGGGGTTGTTGACGACGGCGTTCAGCACGAGGAGCACCGGCAGCAGCAGCCAGCGCAGGCCGCGCAGCCAGCGGTCGCCGCCGGCCACCCGCGGTACGTGCAGCAGTCCCAGCAGCGCCCAGAAGGCGGGCACCGACAGCGACCAGGTGAGCAGCACCTGCAGGAAGGCGTCCTGCGCGTCGGCCATCGCGCCGGCCTCGGTGATGGCCTGACGGCTGGTGAAGTACGCGTGCAGCCGGCCGGGCTGGCTGGAGATCACCAGGACCGCGAAGGCGAGGGCGAGCCCGCAGAGCCCCAGCAGGCGCCAGGGCGCGACCCGACGGGCGAGCAGTCTCTCCAGGAACCCCGGCTCCGGCGGGCGGGCGGTCCCCCGGGCCTGCCGGCGACGGCCGGCGAGGGCCGTTCCGGCACTGTAGGCGAGGAGCCCCAGTTCGACGACGGCCACCGCTTCGAAGGCGGTCGCCTCGCTGCCCCGGTAGGGCCACGGGTACGTGTCCGTGGCGAGCATCGCCAGGGGGGCGAGGCCGAGCCAGATGTAGGCGAAGACCCAGAAGCCGAAGGCGACGAAGCGCACCGTGCCCGCGGTGAGCACCCGGGCCAGCGCACCGCCGCTGTGCGCCACGACGACGCCCTGGAGAGCGAGTGCGGGCGTCATCCGCACGCCGTCCGACTGGAGGATCAGCCACGGCAGCAGGACGGTCAGTGCCGCGGTCCAGAGGAAGACCGCAGCCGCGCTGCGGACGCGAGCGTCCTGCATCCCGACCTCTCTGCCGAGCGAGTTTTCAGGCTGAAACATCACCGAAAGATATATAGCGCGCTTACTCGGCAAATCATCCCAGGCGCGCAGAAATCATTGACTTCGGCCCATGAGCCCCCGAACAGAGTCATCGGGTGATCTTAGTAATCGGCGGCGTGCCAATTACCTCAAATCATGACAAGTCTGCATAGCTTATCGCGCAGGTCGCCGCCAGCCCGGTACCGGACCGGCGCCGCAGGCAGCGGCGAGCCGGCTGACCTCACATCAGATCACCGGATTCCCAAGGGAGTTGCGCATGAGCAAGCAGGTCGACGTCGTCGTCGCCGGGGGCGGGGGATTCATCGGTGGTCACCTCGTGGGCGACCTCCTCGCCCAGGGGCTGACCGTCCGCTCCATCGACATCAAGCCCCGGCACGAGTGGTACCAGGTCCACCAGGACGCCGAGAACGTGGTCGCCGACCTGTCGCTCCTGGACAGTGCGCGCGCGGGCGTCCGGGACGCCCGCCAGGTGTACATGCTGGCCGCCGACATGGGCGGCATGGGCTTCATCGAGAACAACAAGGCCGCCTGCATGATGTCGGTGCTGACCAGCACCCACATGCTGCAGGCGGCGCACGAGGCCGGGGTGGAACGCTACTTCTACTCCTCCTCCGCCTGCGTGTACGCCGCCGGCAAGCAGACCGACCCCGACGTCACGGCGCTGAAGGAGGAGGACGCCTACCCGGCACAGCCGGAGGACGGCTACGGCTGGGAGAAGCTCTTCTCCGAGCGCATGTGCCGCCACTACGCCGAGGACTACGGGTTCGTCACCCGCGTCGCCCGGTACCACAACGTCTACGGTCCGCACGGCACGTGGACCGGCGGCCGGGAGAAGGCTCCGGCCGCGGTGTGCCGGAAGGTGGCCGAGGCGGTCGTCTCCGGTGACCACCGGCTCGAGATCTGGGGCGACGGCCTGCAGAGCCGCTCCTTCATGTACATCGACGACTGCCTCCACGGCAGCCAGATGATCATGAACGGGGACAGTGGCGTCCCGGTCAACCTCGGCTCGTCGGAGCTGGTGACCATCAACCAGCTCGTCGACATCGTCGAGCGGATCGCGGGCGTGCGCTGCGAACGCACGTACCGGCTCGACGCCCCGCAGGGCGTGCGCGGCCGCAACTCCGACAACACCCTGATCCGCGAGATCTACGGCTGGGAACCGTCGGTCACCCTGCTCGACGGGCTGGAGAAGACCTACGCCTGGGTCTACGACCAGGTCAAGCGCGCCCGCCAGTGACGCCCGACCGAGCACACCGCGTACACCGAGCACAGGAGACGGAGAGCCGATGAGGATCCTCGTCCACGACTACAGCGGCCACCCGTTCCAGGCCCAGCTGAGCCGGGAACTGGCGCGCCGTGGCCACGAAGTCGCCCACTCGACGTGCACGGCCTACGTCTCCGGCAAGGGCAACCTCGCCGGGGACACCCCGGGCCTGCGCTTCGTCACCATCGGGGACGGTACGGCGCTCAGGAAGGACGCCTACTTCCGCCGGCTCCGCCAGGAGACCCTGCTGGGCTTCGAACTGGCCCGGCAGGTACGGCGCGAGAAGCCCGACGTGGCCCTGCTGTCCAACCTGCCCATCCCGGTGCTGGTGGTGGCGGCGGCCGTGCTGCGGCGACTGCGGATCCCCTGGGTGCTGTGGCACCAGGACGTCACCGCCGTCGCCCTGAAGAGCTTCGCCGCCGCCGATGTCGCCCGGTCGATGGGTGTCGCGGCCAAGGTCTTCGGCGCGGGCGAGAAGTGGTCGGCGCGCCGGGCCGCGGCCATCGTGGTGATCGCCGAGTCCTTCGTGCGGATCCACGAGCAGTGGGGCACCGCCGGCAAGGTCACCGTCATCCCCAACTGGGCGCCGCTGGACGAGATCGTCCCGGTGGCCCGGACCAACGCCTGGTCGGCCGAGCAGGGCCTGGACGGGGTACGAACGGTGCTGTACTCCGGCACGCTGGGCCTGAAGCACAACCCGGTGCTGCTGGTGCGGCTGGCCGAGCGGCTGCGCGACCGGGGCACTCCGGTCCGTCTGGTCGTCGTCAACGACGGTCCGGCCGTGCCCGTCCTCCGGGAGGCCGCGGCCGCCCGGGGCGTCGAGCTGACCCTGCTGCCCTTCCAGCCCTACGAACGGCTGCCCGAGGTGCTGGGCACGGGCGATCTCCTCGTCGTCCTCCTGGCGGCGGACGCCGGGCAGTTCTCGGTCCCGTCCAAGACACTGTCGTACCTCTGTGCCGGGCGCCCCGTGCTCGGCCTGATGCCCGCCGACAACCTGGCCGCGCACCTGCTCCGGCAGGCGGGGTCCGCGGTCTTCCCGCCGGAGGAGTCCTCGCTCGACGAGGCCTGCGCCTGGGCCCAGGACGTCCTGTCCGACCCGGCACGCGCCGAGTCGCTGGGCAAGGAGAGCCGTGCCCTGGCCGAGCGGGAGTTCGCCCTGGAGGACTGCGCCTCCCGCTTCGAGGACATCCTCCGTACGGTGAGCCGCGCGCCGGCACCCTGAGCCCCACCCGATCCGCCGGCCGCCCCGGCCCCGCCACCGACACGGCCGGCGGGTCCGGGGCGGCCGGCGGTGGCCGTGAGGGGCCGCGTCGGCTCCGGCCGGGTCGGCCGCCCTGGCCCGAGCGCCGGCCGGCCACCGCACCGGACCGACAGGCCCGCCGGACGCCCACCCCCGCGGCGAGCGGGCCGGGGTGGCCGGCGGTCGGGCGCGTGGTCCGCGTCAGCGGCGGTCCGGGCGGCCCCGGTAGACGCCCTCCAGTTGGTCCACGACCGCGCGGATGGAGAAGACCTCGTCGATGGCGCGGCGGCCGGCGTCGGTCAGTCGCCGGCGCAGCGTCTCGTCGGCCAGCAGCAGGCTCACCGCGTCGGCCAGGGCCTCCGGACTGCCGTCGGTGACCAGGGCCGCCTCCCTGCGCGCCAGTTCGGCGGCGATGCCGCTGCTGTCCGTGCACACGACCGGCGTGCCCTCGGCCAGCGCCTCCAGCACCGTCATCGGGAACGGCTCGTGCACGCTCGGCAGGACGTACACCGCGGCCCGGCGGTAGGCCTCCAGCGCCGCGGAGTGGTCCAGCGCTCCGCCGTAGGAGACCACGTCGGCCAGTCCGCGGTCCGCGACGAGCCGGTCGACCGCCGGCAGGGATCCCTCGTCCGCTCCGTAGAGCGTGAACCGTGCCTCGGGGAACTCCTTGTGCACCAGGGCGGCCATCTCGACGAACGCCTCGGGGCGTTTGCGCGGGTGGAGCCGGGCGAGGAAGATCACCTCGTTGTCGTTCCGCCGCCGCACGCCCGCCCCGTCGCCGCCCGGGCGAAGGCCGTTGGGCAGGGTCACCAGCGGGGGCCGGTCGGGGCCCAGCACCTCGGTCAGGGCGCGCCGTTCCCGCTCCGTGAGCACGAGGCAGCAGCGGGCCCGGCGCAGCAGGGGGACGTACAGACGGTCGAAGACACGCGCGACGGCACCGGTGCGGGGCTCGACCATGCCGTGCGTCTGGGTGACGAAGGTCTTGCCCCGCAGCCGGGCGACGGCGAGCGCGGCGAGGGAGACGAGGTCCCGTCCGGCGTGCAGGTGCACGGCGTCGGCGCGCCCCATGGCCCGCCACAGGTCCCTCAGCAGCAGCGGGTGCATGAGTCCCAGGCAGCCCCGGCCCGGGACGAGGCGCCATGCCGGACGGGAGACGAAACGCACGGCGCCGATGCGCTGCGCGGCCCGTGTCCTGCCCCGCCACAGCGACACCAGCGTCACGTCGTGGCCGCGGGCGGCGCACTCCTGGAGCTGGGCGACGGCCACGCTGGTCGGGCCGCCGAAGGCCCCGTCGTCGCTGACGAGCGTGACCACGTGGGCCAGTCTCATGCCGTGGCTCCCTTCACGGAGGCGGACGCAGAGGTTCCGTTCGCGCCGCCCGCCGTCAGGACCGCGCCCGGCGCGAGGTCCCGGTGGGCGACGGCGCCGGCGCTTACCACCGCGCTCCGGCCGACGGTGACGCCGCGCAGCACCACCGCGCGGGCCGCGACCCAGCTGCCCGGCTCCAGCCGGATGGGGCCGTTGTCGAACTCGAAGGTGACGGAACGGCGACGGTGGCTGCCCGTGCACAGCAACGCGCTCTGGGAGACGCAGCAGTCGCTGCCGATCGTGACCGGTTCGAGGTTGAGGATCCAGGCGTCCTCGCCGATCCACACGTCGTCGCCGACGTCCAGCTTCCACGGCCAGTGGATCCGCACCCCGCGCCGGATCAGCACCCGCTGTCCGACGCGGGCGCCGAAGGCGCGCAGCAGGGCCGGGCGCCAGCGGGCCGGGAACCACCACTTGACGAAGATCAGATGCTGGGCGGCGAACCAGGCGGCCTGCACCGGCAGGGGGCGCCCCTTGTCATATCCGGCACCGGTGAAGCCGCGCAGGGCGCGCGCCACGACGGGCCGGTGCGTCGTGGCGCCGCCGGAGTCACCCCGGTGGGGGGCGCCTGCCGGAGTTGCGGCTGGGGTCTGTGTGTCCACGTCCGCGATCCTTCACGCCCCCGGGGACGGAGCCCCCGTGATCACTGCGTGTTGGCGGCAGACGTGCCCGGATGGCGGATGCGGCCGCGGGGGCCGCACCCGTCCTCAGTAGGCGCCCTGCCCGTCCAGCACCGCGCGCAAGGTGCGGACCATGACGTTCATGTCCCCGGCCAGCGACCAGTTGTCGACATAGCGCAGGTCGAGCGCGACCGTCTCCCGCCAGGACAGGTCCGACCGTCCGCTCACCTGCCACAGGCCGGTCAGGCCCGGTTTGATGCTGAGCCGGCGCATCTCGACGCCGTTGTACTTGGCGACCTCCTCCGGCAGCGGGGGCCGTGGACCGACCAGGGACATGTGGCCGAAGAGGATGTTGAACAGCTGGGGCAGCTCGTCCAGGGAGTAGCGGCGCAGGACGCGTCCCACGGGGGTGACCCGGGGGTCCTGGCGCATCTTGAACATGTGCCCGTCGTTCTCGTTCTCCGCCTCCAGCCCGCTCTTCATCCGGTCCGCGCCGACCACCATGGTGCGGAACTTCCACATGGGGAAGTGCGTCATGTTCCGGCCGACCCGGATCTGGCGGTAGAGGACCGGGCCGGGTGAGCCCAGCCGGACGGCCAGCGCCAGCAGGAGCAGCAGCGGCGAGAGCAGGGCGATCAGCGCCAGGGCGCCCGCCCGGTCCACGGCCGCCTTCAGCAGCGCGGGCACACCACGCTGCGCCGGCGGGGCGATGTGCAGCAGGGTGAGACCGGCCGCCGAGGTCAGCCGCACCCGCCGGCGGGCCACCTCGACGATGCCGGGCAGCACCATCAGCGAGCGTCCGTGGTCGTGCAGAGCCCAGGACAGCCGGCGCACCCGTTCACCGGACATGTGCGGGCCGGGTGCCACGAAGACCAGGTCGGCCGCGAGGTCGTCGGCCGCCCCGAGCACGGCCACGGCGTCCTCCTCCGGCGTCTCGGGCGTCTCGCAGGGCAGCCGTCCGCACACCGGCACGCCCGAGCGCACCTCGTCCTCGCCCACCGGGCAGGCACCGACGACCACGTACTCGTGGTCGGTGCGCTGGGCGAGCTGCTCGACCACGGCGTCCAGCGTCGGGGCCGCGCCGACGACCACCACGTGGCGCAGGGCGCGGGCGTCCCGGCGGGCGGCCAGCAGATGACGGTGGATCAGCTTCTGGCAGACGCCCGTGAGGACCAGCGCGGGGATCAGCGCCGTGAAGGCCTCGGCGGGCACGCTGTCCAGTCCGCAGACCACACGGAGCGTCGCCAGGGCGCCGACCAGGACCAGCCAGTCCCGTATCACGGCCCGCAGCCCGCCTCCGTCACCCCAGGCCTGCGGGGTGTACCGCTTGCTGACCACGCCGATGAGGGGCCACAGCAGGGCGGCGGCGGCCGCCAGGCGCAGTGGGTGGGGCTCGTGGACCTCCACGAACGCCGCCGCGACCGGCAGGGCCGCGGCGAGGAGGTCGACACACACCGAGAAGGGGGCGTACCAGCGGGCCCGTGTCTCCTCACGGTGGATGGGGTGGCGCGCCATGGGGATCGGCGCCTGTCGGGACATCGCGAGTCTGAACCGCCGCATGGTCTCCTTCAAACCCCCAGTCACAGATCGCGGGTGTGGCCGCCGAAGCACCGACACCGGCGACCACACCCCAAGAACATGATCCTTATATCATCCGATACATACGAATATCGGTCTTTGCGACCACCTCTGGTGCGTGGCCGACCGAAGAGCCGAGGCGGGCGGACGGAGAGCCCACACGAGGGGACACGCCTCGCGCCCCGCCGTGGCTTGGGGCACGGTGGAGTGACTACGTGAACACGGGACACACGTGGACACGAGACACACGTGGACCCGGGACACGCATGGACACGGGACACGTGACGCCCAGCCGCCGCAGCCGCGGAGAGGAGCACCCGCATGTCGAACCACACCTACCGGGTCACGGAGATCGTCGGCACCTCGCCCGACGGCGTGGACCAGGCGATCCGCAACGGCATCACCCGCGCCTCGCAGACGCTGCGCAACCTGGACTGGTTCGAGGTGACCCAGGTGCGCGGCCAGTTGGAGAACGGCGAGATCGCGCACTGGCAGGTGGGCCTGAAGGTCGGCTTCCGCCTGGAGGACTCCGAGTGACGCGCCGCCCCCGAGGCGAACGGCCCCGGACCCGGCGCCCGTACGCGGGCGCGGGCGCCGGCGCAGCCCTCCGGTCCACGTAGGGCAACGGTCTCAGGCACGGCCCGGGTATCGGGTCGAGGCCACGACTCCAGGCGCGACCTTCGGCGTCGGGTACGGCCACGGCTTCAGGCGCGCCCCCCGGCGTCCGGTACGGCCACGGCTTCAGGCCCGCCCCCCGGCGTCCGGTACGGCCACGGCTTCAGGCCCGCCCCCCGGCGTCCGGTACGGCCACGGCTTCAGGCCCGCCCCCCGGCGTCGCACAAGGTGTCCTCAGACACGACCCACCTCGACCCGGACAAGGCCACGACCTGACGCGCGCCCCTCGGCCTCAGGTACGGCCCTCCCGCTCCTGCGCCACCCGCAGCGTGACGGAGGGAAGCGCCCACCGTGCGCGGAAGACCGTGAAGCCGGCCTGTTCGGCGTCGTCGCACACCAGTTCGTCGTCGTCCACCAGGACCCGCACCTCCCGGTCGCGGGCGAGCCCGCGCAGCGTCTCCAGCTTGGTACGGCGGGCCGGCCGACGGTCGTCATCGCGCCGCATGTACACGCGCCCGTCGGGCAGCCCGTGCCGCTCGAGCCACTCCAGCGTGTCCCGCCGGTAGCGTTCGGGCCGCCCGGTCAGATAGACGACCTCGCACTCCCGCGCGCTCCGCACCGCCATCGTCACACCCTCGGGGAGAGGCGGATCCTGCGGCGCGGCCGCGAAGAAGGCGTCCCAGTCGCGCGGCCTGCGTTCCAGGAACCGCTGCCGGTGGGCGGTGTCGGCGAGGGTGTTGTCCAGGTCGAACACGGCGATCGGCCGCTTGCTGGTGTCGGTCACACCCTTCACCCTAAGCACGCGGTCCGACCACGGCCACGACCGCGACGCGTAATTGTTAATGGGATCCATTTTCATGTAGCGTCCTCGGTGCTCTCACCCCACCGAGGAGGTCCCCATGGCCGTGCCCAAGCGGAAGATGTCCCGCAGCAACACCCGTCATCGCCGCGCCCAGTGGAAGGCGACCACGCCGCAGCTCGTCCCGGTCACCGTGGACGGGGTCCGCCACCTGGTCCCGCAGCACCTGGTGAAGGCGTACGACCGCGGCCTGCTGCGCCCCGAGGACTGACCGGGATGCCGTACGAGCGGCTGCCCGTCACCGTGCTGTCCGGGTTCCTCGGGGCGGGCAAGACCACGCTGCTCAACCATGTGCTGAGCGGTCGCGACGGCCTGCGGGTCGCGGTGATCGTCAACGACATGAGCGAGGTCAACATCGACGCGGCGCTGGTGCGCGGCGGTGAGGCGGCGCTGTCGCGGACCGAGGAGCGGCTGGTCGAGATGACCAACGGGTGCATCTGCTGCACCCTGCGCGACGACCTGCTGGAGGAGGTCGAGCGGCTGGCCCGGGAGGGGCGCTTCGACCATCTGCTCATCGAGAGCAGCGGCATCTCGGAACCGATGCCCGTGGCCGCCACCTTCGCCTTCGCCCGAGACGACGGCGCGACCCTTCAGGACGTGGCCCGCCTGGACACCATGGTCACGGTCGTCGACGCGGCGAACTTCCTGACCGAGCTGGACGCCGGCGACGAGCTCGCCGAGCGCGGCCTGGCCCCGTTCGAGGACGACGAACGCACGGTCAGCGATCTCCTCGTCGACCAGGTGGAGTTCGCCGACGTCCTCGTGCTCAACAAGCTGGACCTGGTCGACGGCGAGGCCGCGGACCGGCTGCGGGCCGCGCTGCGCCGGCTCAACCCGCTCGCCCGGATCGTCCCCGCCGTCCACGGCCGCGTGGACCTGACGGAGGTGCTGGGGACGGGCCGTTTCGACCTGGAACGGGCCCAGCAGGCGCCCGGCTGGGTGCGGGAACTCAACGGCGAGCACGTGCCGGAGACCGAGGAGTACGGCATCTCCTCCACCGTGTTCCGCTCCGAACTCCCCTTCCACCCGGGCCGGTTGTGGGACCTGGTGACCGAGGGGCTGGACAGCGGGGCGTACGGGAAGGTGCTGCGCTCGAAGGGGTTCTTCACGCTGGCCACCCGCCCGGGCGTGACGGGGCTGTGGTCGCAGGCCGGTTCGGTGGCCCGCTTCGAACCGTCGGCCGCGCGCGACACCGACGCCCCGTACGCGCAGGAGCTGGTCCTCATCGGCACGCGGCTGCGCGCAGAGGCGCTCCGGGCCGCCCTGACCGACTGCCTCATGGCGCACGGGGAGCCTGTGCCGTCCGTCGACCCGTTCCCCGCCTGGCACACCTACGGCATCGACGACGCCTGCGACCACGAGCACGCCGACCGGCCGCGGGCCGCCCTGTCCCGACCCTCGTGAGGGGGAGGCCTCCCCGACCGTCGTGAGGGGACGCCTCGGCTCGGCATCGCGCCCCGGAGGAATCCTTCGGGGCGCCGGGTGTTGAACCCTGGTATGAGCTCCGTGATCGCCTCGGCCCGTTTCTCCGTCCTCGACCGCTCCCGCACCCGCGAGGGCCACACCGGAGCGGAGGCGCTCCGGGACACCGTGCGGCTGGCGCGGGAGGCTGAGCGGCTCGGCTACCACCGTTTCTGGGTGTCGGAGCACCACGGCGTGCCCGGCGTCGCCGGCTCCGCTCCGACGGTGCTGGCCGCCGCCGTGGCCGGCGCGACCCGCACGATCCGGGTCGGCACCGGCGGAGTGATGCTCCCCAACCACCGGCCGCTGGTCGTGGCCGAGCAGTTCGGCGTCCTGGAGTCCCTGTTCCCGGGGCGGATCGACATGGGCCTCGGGCGGTCGGTGGGCTTCACCGACGGGGTGCGCAGGGCGCTGGGGCGCGGCAAGGACGACGCGGGCGACTTCGCCGGGCAGCTCCAGGAGCTGCTGGGCTGGTTCCGGGGTACGTCGCCGACGGGCGTGCACGCCCGGCCGGCCGAGGGACTGACCGTGCCGCCGTTCGTCCTGGCCATGGGTGAGGGCGCGCGGATCGCGGCGGAGGCGGGGCTGCCGATGGTCATCGGGGACCTGCGCGACCGGGAGAGGATGCGGCGGGGCATCGACCTCTACCGGGCCCGCTTCCGGCCTTCGCCGTGGGCGGCCGAGCCGTACGTCGTCGTCTCCGGCACGGTCGCGGTGGCCGCCACCCCCGAGGAGGCCCGGCGCCTGCTGATCCCCGAGGCCTGGTCCATGGCGTACTCCCGCACCCACGGCACCTTCCCGCCGCTGCCGCCGGCCGAGCGCGTCGAGGCCCTGACGATGACCGCCAGGGAACGCGAGTTCTACGAGTCCGGGCTGACCGGGCACATCGCCGGCACGGAGGAGCAGGTCGCCGACGAGCTGGAAGAGCTGTTGAAGGAGACGAACGCCGCGGAGATCCTGGTCACGACGAGCACCCATGATCGTCCGGCGCTGCTGGACTCCTACCGGCGACTGGCCGCGATCGTGCACCAGGGAAGGGCCGCCGGGTGACGACCGCCCCCGCGCAGCCGCTGTCGGCGTACGGGAACCGGCCGCGGGGCCCGCTCCCCCCCTGCGATGCCCTGCGTGTGGGTGCTGCGCCGGGACGGCCGCCCGGTCGGCAACGTGCGGAACCTCGGCCCCTGACGGCCGCACGGCGGCGAGGGCCCGCACCGCGGCCGCACGGCGGCGGGACCCCGCACCCACGCCGGCCACCCGGGGCTTCGGACACCCACGCGCATAGAATCGCGGGGTTTGTCCCGCCCGGCGGTCGTCCCGCCGCCGCAGACCCGTGACGGAGTTCCCCGCATGCCCAGTCCCCACGACGCGTTCGTCCGCGTCCGCGGCGCCCGTGAGCACAACCTCAAGGGCGTGGACGTCGACATCCCCAGGGACGTCGTGGCCGTCTTCACGGGGGTGTCCGGGTCCGGCAAGTCGTCCCTCGCCTTCGGGACGATCTACGCGGAGGCACAGCGGCGGTACTTCGAGTCGGTGGCGCCGTACGCGCGCCGGCTGATCCACCAGGTCGGCGCGCCGAAGGTCGGGGAGATCACCGGGCTGCCGCCCGCCGTCTCGCTCCAGCAGCGCCGCTCCGCGCCGACCTCGCGCTCGTCGGTCGGCACGGTCACCAACCTGTCGAACTCCCTGCGTATGCTCCTCTCCCGCGCCGGCACCTACCCGCCGGGCGCCGGCCGCCTCGACTCGGACGCCTTCTCCTGCAACACCGCGGCCGGGGCCTGCCCGGACTGCCACGGTCTGGGCGAGGTCCACCGCACGACCGAGGAGTCGCTGGTTCCCGACCCGTCGCTGTCCATCCGGGACGGCGCGATCGCCGCCTGGCCGGGCGCGTGGCAGGGCAAGAACCTGCGGGACATCCTCGACACGCTCGGCTACGACGTGGACCGCCCGTGGCGCGAACTGCCCGCCGCGCAGCGCGAGTGGATCCTGTTCACCGACGAGCAGCCCGTGGTGACGGTCCACCCGGTGCGCGAGGCGGACCGGATCCAACGGCCCTACCAGGGGACGTACATGAGCGCGCGCCGCTATGTGATGAAGACGTTCTCGGACTCCAGGAGCGCGACCCTGCGGGCCCGGGCCGAGCGTTTCCTGACCAGTGCGCCCTGCCCGGCCTGCGGCGGCAGCCGGCTCCGCCCCGAGGCGCTGGCGGTGACCTTCGCGGGCCGCACGATCGCGGAGCTGGCCGCGCTGCCGCTGACCGAACTGGCGGGCGTCCTCGCCGGGGCGTCCGGGACCGCCCGTGTCCTCACCGACGACCTCACCTCCCGCATCGCGCCCGTCGTCGAACTGGGCCTCGGCTATCTCAGCCTCGAGCGGTCCACCCCCACCCTCTCGGCGGGCGAACTGCAGCGGCTGCGCCTCGCCACACAGGCCCGCTCCGGGCTGTTCGGGGTGGTGTACGTCCTCGACGAGCCGTCCGCGGGACTGCACCCGGCGGACACGGAGGCCCTGCTGACGGTGCTGGAGAGGCTGAAGGCGGCGGGCAACTCGGTGTTCGTGGTCGAACACCATCTGGACGTGGTGCGTGCCGCGGACTGGCTGGTGGACGTCGGCCCGCGCGCCGGTGAGCACGGCGGGCGGGTGCTGCACAGCGGTCCGGTGGCGGAGCTGGCGTCGGTGGCGGAGTCGGCGACGGCCCGCTTCCTCTTCGACCGCTCCCCCGCGCCGGTTCGCCGCGTGCGCGAGCCGCGTGGGTGGTGGGAGGTGGGCCCGGTCACCCGGCACAACCTGCGCGGGGTGACGGCCGCCTTCCCGCTGGGTGCGCTCACGGCGGTCACGGGTGTGTCGGGCTCGGGCAAGTCCACGCTCGTCGGCGAGATCACGCGGGAACGGGAGGGCGTGGGACGCCTGGTCGCGGTCGACCAGAAGCCGATCGGCCGCACTCCGCGCTCCAACCTGGCCACGTACACGGGTCTGTTCGACGTCGTGCGCAAGGTGTTCGCCGCCACCGACACGGCCCGCGCACGGGGTTACGGCGTCGGCCGCTTCTCCTTCAACGTGGCCGGGGGGCGCTGCGAGACCTGCCAGGGCGAGGGGTTCGTCAGCGTGGAGCTGCTGTTCCTGCCGAGCGCGTACGCGCCGTGCCCGGACTGCGGAGGCGCCCGTTACCGCCCCGAGACGCTCGAGGTCACCTACCGCGGCCTGTCCATCGCGCAGGTCCTGGACCTGACGGTGGAGGCCGCGGCGGACTTCTTCGCCGACACCCCGGCCGTCTCCCGCAGCCTGAGCACCCTCCTCGACGTCGGTCTCGGCTACCTCCGCCTCGGTCAGCCCGCCACCGAGCTGTCCGGCGGCGAAGCCCAGCGGATCAAACTGGCGAGCGAACTCCAGCGCGTCCGCCGTGCCCCCACCCTCTACCTCCTCGACGAGCCCACCACGGGTCTGCACCCGGCCGATGTCGAGGTCCTCACGCGACAGCTCCACGGCCTGGTCGACGCCGGCCACACGGTGATCGTGGTCGAGCACGACATGTCGGTCGTCGCGGGCGCCGACTGGGTGATCGACCTGGGACCGGGCGGCGGCGACGAGGGCGGGCGGATCGTGGCGGCGGGGCCCCCGGCCGAGGTGGCGGGGGCGGAGGGGAGCGCCACGGCGCCGTACCTGGCACGAGAGCTGGGGGCGGGACGCTGACGGCGGGGCTGCCGGGTGTCCGGGCCGAGCAGGGCCTGGCCGGGCACCCGTCCTAGTCGTCGCTCGACGTCCCGCCGGATCTGCGGCGTCCGCCGCCGGCCTGGCTCATCACGCGCCCCACGGCCACGGTGACGGCGGCCACCGCGCGGACCCAGCGCGGACCGCCCCGCGCCGCCCACACCACGCAGACGCAGCCTCCCAGGACGAGCGCGAGGACACACGACAGAACGAGCACTTCCATGCTCCTCCCCCTTCTTCCGCTTCCGGTCCGCCTCATCCTCCCAGTGCGTCCCGGTGGGCCCTCGCCCGGCCCGCCCCCGCCCGGCCGAGGTCTGTCATGATCGCATCATGACCACCCCACCGCCCCTCACCTACCAGGAATTCGTCGGACACGCGGCCGCCGACCCGGCCGTCGTCGGCCTCGTGCTCAAGGGATCGCACGCCCACGAGGGCATGGCGACCGAGCACTCCGACCACGACCTGTACGTCGTCCTCGCGGACGGGGCTCCCGCCCCTGACCTGGGTCGTCGCACCCGCGAGCTCGACGTGGTGGTCGTGTCGCTCGCCGGACTGCGGGCGGCGGGGATGCCGGGCTTCGAGCGGTACGCGCTCGCCCGGGCGCGGGTGGTGCTGGACCGGCTCGACGGGGAGATCGGCCGGATCCTCGCCGCGAAGGCGCGGCTGACGGCGGACGAGGCGTTCCGGGCCGCGGCCGGGTGGCTCGACGCGTACGCCAACTCCCTCTACCGGTCGGTCAAGAACGCCCGCGACGGCGAGGCACTGGCAGCCCGCCTCGACGCGGCCGACAGTCTGGGCTCCCTGCTGGAGTTCCTGTTCGCGCTCGACCGCCGGCCCCGCCCCTACAACAAGTACCTGCGCTGGGAACTGGCCCACCACCCGCTGCCGGGGTGGGACGCCGGTGCCCTCCTCGACGCCGCGGACGAGATCGCGACGACCGCCGGTGTCTGCGCCCAGCGGGCACTGTTCGCCCGGGTGGAGGCGGCGGCCCGGGCGGCCGGGCACGGCGGTGTGCTGGACGACTGGGGCGAGGACCTGCTGCTCATGCGGCCGGCGGACGGGTAGGGCGGACGGCCGGGGCGACCGCCCCGGGGGCGGACGCGGCGGGAGCGGGCGCCACAGGAGCGGGCGGCGCGGCGCAGGCACCGGCGGCCCCCTGCGAGGAGCCCGCCGTCGCGGCCTCCCGGGCGGCGCCCATACCGGCGGCCTGCGAACCGGCGTCCGCTCCGCTCCCGCCCCGCGGAGAGTCCGCCCACGGGCCCTCCGGTCGAACACCTGCACTCGCCTCCGGGGCAGCACCCACTCCTGACCCGGACCACGGGAAGACCGCCCGCGAGCCCTCCGGTCCAAGGCCCGCAGTCGTTCCGTCACCGTGGAACTCGCCGACCGGCCGGTGACCGCGTCGTGCGGCTGGCGGCCGGTCACCGCGCCCCGCGCCGACCGGTCGAGCGTCCGACGCCGCCGGGGCCCCGTGCGGGGCACCAGTCGGCCGGTCCCCGGGGGACACACCCGGTGGCCGGTCACCACCGCCCACGCCGACCCGCGTGCGCGCACGTCCGGTGGCCGTGTGAGGTGCGCCGCCCGGCCCGCGCACCGGGTCCACCGCGTGCACCCCGTCCGTCCACCGGGCCGCGCGCGCCGCGGACGTCTCCCGCGGCACGCCACCCGGCGCGCCGAGCGCCCAGGCCGCGGCGGCGGCCGCGAGCGACGCGCGGTCGGGGTGGTCCTCCGGTGCGATCACCGGTCCCGTCTCGACCTCGGCCACCAGCCCCCGGGCCCTCACCACCCGCCACAGGGAGGCGAGCAGGGTGTCGTCGCCGACGAAGGCGGGCGCCGTGCTGGCCGCACCCCCCGCGTACCGGTACCGGATGCGCACCGGCTGGACGGGGACCCCGGCGTCCAGGGCGGCCTGGAACACGGCCCGCCGGAAGTGCCCCTGGGCGCGGCCGCACCAGGTGCTCCCCTCCGGGAAAACGGCGACGGCCCGCCCGGCGCGCAGTGCCCCGGCGATCCGGGCGACCGTGCCGGGCAGGGCGCGCAGCCGGTCGCGGTCGATGAACAGGACGCCGCCGCGGGCGGCGAGCGCCCCGGCGACCGGCCACCGCCGTATCTCGGCCTTGGCGAGCATGCGGGCCGGGCGGACGGCGGCCAGCAGCGGGATGTCCAGCCAGGAGATGTGGTTGGCCACCAGCAGCAGCCCGCCGACGGGCGCGGCGGTGCCGGTCGTGCGGACGCGGACGCCCGCCGCCCGGACGACCGCCCGGCTCCACCGCGGTACCGCCCCGGCCGGGATCCTCCCCCGCGAGCGGGGGCGCCCCCGGCCGAGCGGTGACAGCAGGACCCCGGTGAGGACGAGCAGCACCACCGCCGTGAGCCGCAGCACGGCGCGGGGTGCGGCGGTCGCGGACCCGGCCTCCTCGACGCACGCCCGCGGGGTGCAGGGCGCGGTGGGCAGCCAGGCGCTCATCAGGCCGGGACGAGGGAGAGGAAGTGCCGCAGGTAGCGCGGGTTGACCCGGCGCATCGACAGCAGCACGTACAGGTCGGCGACCCCGAAGTCGGGGTCGTGGGCGGGCTCGCCGCACACCCAGGCGCCCAGGCGGAGGTAGCCGCGCAGCAGGGCGGGCGGTTCGGTGCGGGCGGGCAGCGCCACGCCGGCCGGCGGTACCCACGGGAGCAGCGGCCGCACCCGGAACGCCTCCGGCGCCAGGTGCCTGTCCCGCACGCGGTCCCAGGTGCCGGCCGCGAGGGCGCCGCCGTCGGCGAGCGGTACGGAGCAGCAGCCGGCCAGCCACTCGTGGCCGCGGTCCACCATGTAGCGGGCGATGCCGGCCCAGATGAGGCCGATGACGGCGCCGTCGCGGTGGTCGGGGTGCACGCAGGAGCGGCCGACCTCGACGAGGCCGGGCCGGATCCCGTCCAGCGACGCCAGGTCGAACTCGCCCTCCGAGTACAGGCGCCCGGCGACCGCGGCGCGCTCCGGGGGCAGCAGCCGGTAGGTGCCGACGACCTGCCCGGTGTCGGCGTCGCGCACCAGCAGGTGGTCGCAGTACGCGTCGAAGGGGTCGACGTCGAGGCCGGGCTGCGGGGACGTCAGCAGGGCGCCCATCTCCCCGGCGAAGACGTCGTGCCGCAGCCGCTGCGCGGCCCGTACGTCGGCCTCGTCCTGGGCGAGGGTGACGGTGTAGCGGACGGGTGCCGTGGACTGCGGGGGCCGAGCGAGGGTGGAAACGCCGGTCATGGCTCTCTCCTGGACACGCACGAGGTGGGGACGGAGCGGTACCCCCTGTTTCTTCCGAGGCCGGTTGGCGTGTACGTGACCTGTGCCAGGAGCGCGGGTGTGGGGATGTTGAACGGCACCGACGTGTTACGGCCGTCCACGTCCGCGTGTCCGGAGCGTCAGCCGGAAGGTGCGGTGCCGTTCACTCGGCGGGCGGGCGAGCAGCCCGCCAGCAGGCGCCGGGTCTCCTCCTCGCCGAGGACGCGTTCGAGCACGAGGTCGCCCGTCATGTGGGGGAAGAACCGCCCCGCCGGCCAGCCGCGCTCGTACGGCGGCGGGTCCAGGACGAGCAGGCGTACGCCGTCGACGACGGGGATGTCGCAGGGCGTGCCCTCGTTCCAGAGCCAGGTTCCGTCCGGCGCGACGAGGTTGAACGACCCGGTGGTCGGCACCTGGCCGGGCGCGGTGCGGCACACCGCGGCCTCCTGCGGGGACGGGGCCCGGCCGGGCAGGTGCCCGCCGCCCACGAGGACGTCGGCGAGGAGGGTGTGCAACTGGAAGGTGTCCCCTATGCCGCTCATCCGCAGCGCGTACCCGGTGCCGGTCGGCCGGTGCAGGGCCACCAGCGGCTCCTCGTCCAGCACCAGCAGGGCGTACCACAGGCACTTGAAGTCGTGTCCGGTCGCCTCCTGCACGATGCGCAGGGACTCCAGCAGCCGGGTGCGGCGTTCGGCCCCCGCGCCGGTGCGCACCGAGGCGTGGTTGAGCATCGCCACGGACGCCATCTCCCACTGCGGCAGCGTCCACCAGGCCGCGGCCGCCCGGGGGCCGACCCGGGCGAGTACGGCGTCGTCCGGTGCGTCGGACTCCGGGTCGGGGAGGTCCCCGCCCCCGCTCGCCGCCCAGCGTGCGCAGAATTCGCCGGCCGCGGTGAGCGCCTCGGCGAGCCCGTCGAGGACGTACGGCGCGCACCGCGACGCGTCGGCGCCCTTCTCGACGCAGGCGCCCGTCATGACGGCGATCATCCCGTCGGGTCCGGGCGGCACCTGCGGCAGCAGTGCGGCCAGGCGTGGCCCGGCCTGCCCGGTCTCCTCGTCCGTCGCCTTCCGGAAACCCCGGTACACCTGCTGGAAGGCGCGCTCGGCGCCGTCGGTGTCCTGCTCACGGACAGCGGCCTCGAACCCCGTGAGGGCGTCGAGGAACCGCTCCCTCCCCCTGCGTCCAAAGATCATGCGCGCAGGGTACAGAGGGCCGAAGAGCCAGACGGGGCCGGGGATGAGCACCACTCCCGGCCCCGCCCGTCCGCGCTGTTCGGCGAACGTCTTCTCGTCGAGCGGCTGCTAGCGCTTCGCCACCTTGCGGGTGGCCCGCAGCCACTCCTTGTTCATGCCGGTGATCGACATCAGGGGGATGCCCTTCGGACAGGCGGTCGCGCACTCGCCCGTGAGGGTGCAGCCCCCGAAGCCCTCCTCGTCCATCTGCGCCACCATGTCCAGCACCCGCGTCTCCCGCTCGGGCGCCCCCTGGGGCAGGACGTTGAGGTGGTTGACCTTGGCGGAGGTGAACAGCATCGCCGCGCCGTTGGGGCAGGCGGCCACGCACGCCCCGCAGCCGATGCACTCCGCGTGCTCGAAGGCGAGGTCGGCGTCCGGCTTGGGCACCGGCGTGGCGTGCGCCTCGGGGGCGGCACCCGTCGGCGCGGTGATGTAGCCGCCGGCCTGGATGATCCGGTCGAAGGCCGACCGGTCCACGACCAGGTCCTTGATCACGGGGAACGCCGACGCCCGCCAGGGCTCGACGTCGATCGTGTCGCCGTCCCGGAAGGAGCGCATGTGCAGCTGGCAGGTGGTGGTGCGCTCGGGCCCGTGCGCGTCGCCGTTGATGACGAGCGAGCACGCGCCGCAGATGCCCTCACGGCAGTCGTGGTCGAAGGCGACCGGGTCCTCGCCCTTGAGGATGAGTTCCTCGTTGAGGGTGTCGAGCATCTCCAGGAAGGACATGTCGGGTGAGATGCCGTCCACCTCGTACGTGGACATGGTGCCGTCGGCGTCGGCGTTCTTCTGCCGCCAGACGCGCAGGGTGAGCCTCATGCGTAGCTCCGCTGGGTGGGGTGGACGTACTCGAAGACCAGGTCTTCCCTGTGCAGGACGGGTGCCTCGCCGGTGCCGGTGAACTCCCAGGCGGCGGCGTAGGCGAACTCGTCGTCCTTGCGGGCGGCCTCGCCCTCCGGGGTCTGGGACTCCTCACGGAAGTGGCCGCCGCAGGACTCCGTGCGGTGCAGCGCGTCGAGGCACATCAGCTCGGCGAGCTCCAGGTAGTCGACGACACGGTTGGCCTTCTCCAGGGACTGGTTGAACTCCTCGCCGGTGCCCGGCACCTTGATGCGCCGCCAGAACTCCTCACGGATCTGCGGGAGGCGTTCGAGGGCCTTGCGCAGCCCGGAGTCGGTGCGGGCCATGCCGCAGAACTCCCACATCAGTTCGCCGACCTCGCGATGGAAGGAGTCCGGTGTGCGGTCGCCGTCGACGGACAGCAGCAGGTTCAGACGGTCCTGGGTCTCGGCCAGCACCTCCTGCACGGCGGGGTGTTCGTCGGTCACCCGGCCCTGGTGCGGGTTGCGGGCGAGGTAGTCGTTGATGGTGGCCGGCAGCACGAAGTAGCCGTCGGCCAGGCCCTGCATCAGCGCGGAGGCGCCGAGCCGGTTGGCGCCGTGGTCGGAGAAGTTGGCCTCGCCGATCGCGAACAGGCCGGGGATGGTGGTCTGGAGGTCGTAGTCGACCCACAGGCCGCCCATCGTGTAGTGCACGGCCGGGTAGATCCGCATCGGCACCTCGTACGGGTCCTCGTCGGTGATCCGCTGGTACATCTCGAAGAGGTTGCCGTACTTGG
Organism: Streptomyces sp. NPDC051315; assembly: GCF_044455165.1. Lineage (NCBI taxonomy): Bacteria > Bacillati > Actinomycetota > Actinomycetes > Kitasatosporales > Streptomycetaceae > Streptomyces > Streptomyces sp. NPDC051315. The sequence goes on along the minus strand of NZ_JBITEN010000005.1, from coordinate 93,471 downwards.
CCTCGACGGCCTTGCGGCCCATGCGCTTGATGGCGTCGGCGAAGTCCAGGTACACGCCCTGCCCGCCGGGCCCGACGCCCCTGCCCTCGTCGCAGACGTTCTTCGCGGCGCGGGAGGCGATGTCGCGCGGGACCAGGTTGCCGAAGGAGGGGTAGATGCGCTCCAGGTAGTAGTCGCGCTCGTCCTCGGGGATCTTGTTCGCCGGCCGGGTGTCGCCCTTGGCCCTGGGCACCCAGATCCGGCCGTCGTTGCGCAGCGACTCGCTCATCAGCGTCAGCTTCGACTGGTGGTCGCCGGTGCGCGGGATGCAGGTCGGGTGGATCTGGGTGAAGCAGGGGTTGGCGAAGTACGCGCCGCGCCGGTGCGCCCGCCAGATGGCGGTCGCGTTGGAGTTCATGGCGTTCGTCGACAGGTAGAAGACGTTGCCGTAGCCGCCGCTGGCCAGGACGACGGCGTCCGCGAAGTAGGTGTCGATCTTCCCGGTGATCAGGTCCCGGGCGACGATCCCGCGCGCCCGTCCGTCGACGACGATCAGGTCGAGCATCTCGGTGCGCGGGTGCATCTCGATGGTGCCCGCGGCGATCTGCCTGCTCAGGGCCTGGTAGGCGCCCAGCAGCAGCTGCTGGCCCGTCTGGCCGCGGGCGTAGAAGGTGCGCGACACCTGGACGCCGCCGAAGGAGCGGGTGTCGAGCAGGCCGCCGTACTCGCGGGCGAAGGGCACGCCCTGGGCCACGCACTGGTCGATGATCTCGACGGAGATCTGGGCGAGCCGGTGGACGTTGGACTCCCGCGCCCGGAAGTCGCCGCCCTTGACGGTGTCGTAGAACAGCCGGTGGATCGAGTCGCCGTCGTTGCGGTAGTTCTTCGCCGCGTTGATGCCGCCCTGGGCGGCGATCGAATGGGCGCGGCGCGGGGAGTCCTGGTAGCAGAACTGGACGACGTGGTAGCCCTGTTCGGCCAGGGTGGCGCCGGCGGAGCCGCCGGCGAGTCCGGTGCCCACGACGATGACCGTGTGCTTGCGCCGGTTGGCCGGGTTGACCAGCTTGGCCTCGAAACGGCGCTTGTCCCAGCGCTCGTCGATCGGACCGGACGGGGCCTTGGTGTCGGCGACGGGTTCGCCGGTCGCGTAGTCGGTGTAGGTCATCTTCAGCTCACCACTCCGGTCATGACGCCCACGGGTACGGCGACGAAGCCGGCCGTGAGCAGCAGCGCGAGGACGTTGGCGCAGGTCTTCAGGGCGCGGTCGCGGGTGCGGCTGCCGACGCCGAGGGTCTGGGCGGCGCTCCAGAAGCCGTGCCGGACGTGCAGGCCGAGGGCGAGCATCGCGACGATGTAGACGACGTTCCCGTACCAGGTGGAGAAGGTGTCCACGACGTTCTGGTACGGGCGGCCCTCCTGGAAGCCGCCGGAGTGCACGGTGCCGGTCGTCAGGTCCAGGACGTGCCAGACGATGAACAGGCCGAGGATGATCCCGCCCCAGCGCATGGTGCGCGTCGCGTAGCTCGCCCGCGGCTTCTTGTGGACGTACTTGGTGGGGCGTGCCCTGATGTCGCGGCGGCTGAGCTGGTAGGCGGAGACGGCGTGCGCGACCACCGCCACGACCAGCACGACGCGGACCAGCCAGAGCGTCCACTCGTAGTGCATGAACGGCTCGCCGACCGTGCGCAGCCAGTGCCCGTAGTGGTTGAACTCCTCCGGGCCGAAGAAGATCTTGAGGTTGCCGATCACATGGGCGACCAGGTACAGCAGCATGATCATGCCGCTGACGGCCATCACCGTCTTCTTCCCGACGGAGGAGTCCCACACCGTGCGCGCCATCGACGGCCGTCGGTCCGTCCGCGTTGCCAGAGCCATGGCACAGGACGCTAGGCCCGCGGGACGCCATCAGTCCAAGACATGGTCCGCCTCGTTTCGATAGGGCGCGCCTATCATGGCGGCATGCAGTTCCAGCAGCTCCAGTACTTCGTGGCGGTGGCCGAGACCCGGCACTTCACACGTGCCGCCGAGCTCGTGCACGTCGCGCAGCCGTCGCTGTCGCAGCAGATCAAGTCCCTGGAGCGGGAGTTGGGTGCGGACCTGTTCCTGCGGGCGCGCGGCAACATCACCCTCACCGACGCGGGCGAGGCGCTGCTGCCGCTGGCCCGGCGGATCCTGGCCGACACCGAGACGGCCCGGTACGAGGTGCAGGAGCTGGTGCAGCTGCGCAGCGGCCGGGTGCGGCTGGGTGCGACCCCGAGCCTGTGCACGGGGCTGCTGCCGGACGTCCTGCGCGCCTTCCACGACCGTTACCCCGGCATCCGGCTGCTGATCGAGGAGGGCGGCTCGCACGACCTGGTCCGTGAGCTGGCCCGCGGCGCCCTGGACCTGGCCCTGGTCGTCCTGCCCCTGCCGAGTCCGTCCCCCGCGCTGACGACGGTGGAGCTGCTGCGCGAGGACCTGGTGGTGGTCTCCTCCCCCGAGGCGCCGAGACCCGGCGAAGGACGGCGGACGGTCCGCATCGCCGACCTGGAGGGCGAGCGCCTGGTGATGTTCCGCCACGGCTACGACCTGCGCGAACTGACCGTCGCCGCGTGCCGCGCCGAGGGCTTCGAGCCGGATTTCGCGGTGGAGGGCGGGGAGATGGACGCGGTGCTGGGGTTCGTGCGGGCGGGGCTCGGGGTGGCCGTCGTCCCCCGGATGGTGGCGGCCCGCTCGGGCCGGGGGCTCAGGGTCACCCCGCTCGCCCGGCCCGGTCTGCACCGGACGATCGCCCTCGCGCACCGCAGCGACGTGGCACCGCCACGGGCGGCGAGGGAGCTGCAGCGGATGCTGCTGGAGCGGTGAACGGCCAGGGCTCGCGCCCCGGCGTGTTCCCCGGACGGGCTCTAGCTCTCGGCGGCCGGCCCGAACACCTCCTCGCACCACTGGCGGAAGGTGGTGGGGGCGAGGTCGGGGGTGGGTGCCTGGGAGGCGCCGTAGAGGCCCTGGGCGTTCTGGGCGTCGACCATGTCGGCGAGGGCCTGTCCCCAGGCCTCGGTTGCCCCGAAGCGCATCATGGTCTCCTTGTACCGCGCGCTGGTGACGAACCGCGCGCGCACGGGCCGACCGAGCACCTCGGACAGGACCCCGGCCATGCCGTCGGGTGTCAGGTCGTCGGGGGAGGCCAGCGGAACGTCCTCCTGCCCCGACCAGGTGTCGTCGAGGAGCAGCCGTACGGCCGTGGCGGCGACGTCCCGGACGGCGCAGAGGCGCAGGACGCGGTCGGGCAGCAGGGCCGTGGAGTAGACACCGGTGTCGCGGATCGGGGCCACCTGGTGGAGGAGGTTCTCCATGAGGAACGGCGCGCACAGCGCCCGGTAGGCGACGCCCGTGGCGGCTATCGCCTCGTCCATCGCGAGCGAGGCGGAGACCAGTCCGGCGTTCTGCGCGACCCCGCGGCCGAGGGTGGAGACGGCGACGACCCGGGTGACGCCCTCGGCGCCGGTCAGCTCGACCAGCGGGTCGGTGAAGGCCCGGAAGTGCCCGTCGACGTCGTCCGTGGTGGGGGTCGGCGGGACCAGCCAGAACACCCGGTCGGCACCCTGGAATGCCTCCTTCAGCACGACGGGGTCCGCGTGCGACCCCTGGACGGTCTCCACGCGCTCACGCACCTCGGGGGCGAGGGCGGCGGGGTCGCGGACGATCACCCGGACCGGTGCCGAGCCCTGTCGGACGTCGAGCAGGCGGGCGACGACCTCACGGCCGATCTGCCCGGTCGGGGTGGTGACGACAATCATGAACTTCTCCTGCCATCGGGATCGTTGGGGCGCCGTCGAGCCTGCCGCCGGTGCCCGGGGAACTGAAGGACCGGTTCGCTCCCGCTTGTTACCCTCAGGGCAATACCGATCGGAGGGCAGGCCCCCATGGAGTCCCGTCCGCTGCGCTACTTCGTCGCCGTCGCCGAGGAGCTCAACTTCGCCCGTGCCGCGCAACGGTTGGGCATCTCGCCGCCGCCCCTGTCACGCGCGATCCGCCGGCTCGAGGAGGAGCTGGGCGCCACGCTCTTCGAACGCACCACGCACAGCGTGACGCTGACACCGGCGGGTGAAGTCCTGCTGCCGGAGGCCCGGTTCGCGCTGGAGGCGCTCGAGGCCGCCGGTCGGCGGGCCCGGCGTGCGGCCGCCGCCGGGCCGAAACTGGAGCTCGCCGTGAAGGCCGACGGCGACGGCGGACTGCTGGAGGCGATCCTCGCCCGGTACGCGGCCGACCCGGCCGCCGTGCCGGTCTCCGTCCGGCTGTGCGCGTGGCACGAGCAGTCCCGGCTGCTGCGCCGGGGCGTGGCCGATGTCGCCCTGGTCTACGAGCCGTACGACCGTGCCGGCCTCGACGCGGAGGACCTGGCCGTCGAACCGCGCGTCGCCGCCCTCGCCGCGAGCCATCCGCTGGCCGCGCGGGGCGGACTGTGCCTGGCCGACCTGGGACTGCGCGCCGACGAGGCGTACGCGTACATCGACGCGGTCCGCGGCAGGGGCACCGACCTCGCCCAGCTCCTCACCCTCGTCTCCCTCGGCGAGGCGGTCCCCCTGCTGCCCGCGTCCGTCGCCGACCGCTACCCCCGCCCCGGTGTCGTCTACCGCCCCGTGCGCGACGCACCCCCGGCCGTTCTGGCCGTCGCCTGGCCGCAGCAGTCCCGCTCGACGGCGACGGCGGCCCTGGTACGGGCCGCCGTCGCCGTGGCGGACGACCTCGCCGAACGCGCGGCGGGGTGAGGAGCGGACGCGAAGGTCACCGCACGAGCGGCGGTCAAGGGCTCGGAACGAAAGGGGAGTCCGCGAGCCGGGCGCCCCTTGTGTCCGGAGCTCCGAGTGACCAGCGCAGTGAGGGAGAACAGGGGGACGGGCACGAAGGGCTGCACGGGCAACCCGCCCGGCGGTGCCCCCGCCGTCGAAAGCCCCGTCGACGGGATCGCCGGCAGGGACCGGGTTCGACGGGATGCCGCCCGGCCCCGTCCTGGAAGGCGACGTGGGCTGACCGGAGATCACCCCTCGCCGTCCGCTGCCGGATGGCAGTGGTGCCGGAAGCGTCGGGCGAGGGGCAGGAGGGAGCGGGACAAGGGGCCCGCGGTCAGCCGGTCGCGTCCACCAGGGCCAGCTGGTGCAGGCGGTCGGGCGGGCCCGGGCGGGCGTAGTACCAGCCCTGGGCCGTGTCGCAGCCCAGTATCCGCAGCTGGTCGGCCTGGGCGCCGGTCTCCACGCCCTCCACGGTCACCGCGAGGCCCAGGCTGTGGGCGAGGGAAACGATCCCCTCGACGATCTTGAGGTCGACGGGGTCGGCCGGGAACTGCTGCATGCTCTGGGTGAAGGACCGGTCCAGCTTGAGCACGCTCACCGGCAGCCGGCGCAGGTTGGCGAGGTTGGAGTAGCCGGTGCCGAAGTCGTCCAGGGCGATGTCGACACCCATCTCGGCGAGCCGGCGCAGCGGCTTGAGCAGGTCGTCGTCGGCGCCGATCAGCGCCGACTCGGTCACTTCCAGGCAGAGCGCCGCGGGCTCGACGCCCGCGCGTTCCAGGATGTCGACGGTGTCCTGCACCAGCCCGGGGTGGGTGAGCTGGCACGGGGAGAGGTTGACGTTGATGCGCAGGGGGCTGGTGTCCCCGGTGCGTTCTCGCCACGCGCGGGCCTGGCTCACGGACTGCTCCAGGACCCAGCGGCCCAGCGGAACGATCAGCCCGGTGTGCTCGGCGAGCGGGATGAACCGGTCGGGGCCGAGCACGCCGTGCTGCGGGTGCAGCCAGCGCACCAGCGCCTCCGCGCCGCGCACACTGCCGTCGCCGAGGTGGACGAGCGGCTGGTACTCGATGAAGAACTCGCCGCGCTCCAGGGCGGCCGGCAGCGCCGTGGTCAGCCCGTGCCGGGTGATCGCGCGGGCGTCGGCCTCCGGGTCGGCCAGCTCGAAGCGGTTGCCGCCCGCCGACTTGGCCCGGTACATGGTGATGTCGGCGCTGCGCAGCACCTCCGCGGGGCTGCGCTCCCCCGCCGGCCCCTCGACGATGCCGATACTGCCGCGCACGGTCAGCTCCCGGCCGTCGATGCGTACGGGCGCCACCAGGGCGTTCATGATGCGCGCGGCGAGCTCGTCGACCTCGCGGGGGGTGTCGGGGCCGGTGGTCAGCGCCACGAACTCGTCGCCGCCCAGCCGGGCCACCATCTCGCCCGGCGCGGTGGCGCAGGACTGGAGCCGGTCGGCCACCTCGACGAGCAGCCGGTCGCCTGCCGCGTGGCCGAGGCTGTCGTTGATGGTCTTGAAGCCGTCCAGGTCCAGGTAGCACAGGCCGAAGCGCTGGTTCTCGCCGGCCGCCAGTACCTTCTCCAGGCGTTCGAAGAACAGGGTGCGGTTGGGCAGGCCGGTGAGCGCGTCGTGGGTGGCCTCGTAGCGCAGCCGCAGGTTGAGCAGGCGGCGCTCGGTGGTGTCCTCCATGAGGGCCAGCTGGTACTGCGGGTTGCCGTCCGCGTCGCGGAGCAGGGAGACCGTGAGATTGGTCCACAGGACCGTTCCGTCCGGGCGGTAGAACGCCTTCTCCACGTGGTAGTGCTCGCGTTCGCCGCGCACCAGCTCCTCGTAGAGCCGCCAGACCTGGGGCGCGTCCTCGGCGTGCGTCCACTCGCGGACGTTGCGGCCGCGCACCGCCTGCTCGCCGCCGCCGAACATGCGCAGCATCGCCCCGTTGACCTGGAGGACGTTGCCGTCCAGGTCGGCGATGCCGATCCCTATGGCGGCGCCCTCGAAGACGGCGCGGAAGCGGGCCTCGCTCGCGTGCAGCGCCTGTGCCACCACGCCCTGCGCCTGCAACGCGGCCTGGGCGATGGCCTCCTGCTCGGCCAGCGTGCGCTCGCGCAGCGCCTGCGCGAACCCGGCGGCCATGGCGTGCTGCAGCCGCGAGCAGCGGGTGCGCAGGTCCTCCTGCGGGCCGTCCCCGCCGCAGTACAGCACCAGGTAGGCGTCGACGCAGTCCAGGCTGTGGCTCAGCGCGTCCGGGTCGGTGCAGTGCGCGTCGACCAGCGCCGCCCCGACCTCCTTCGCGGCCCCGGCGTCGAACGACCTGGCCAGCAGTGCCTCGCTCAACCGCCGGGCCAGCGGGAGGAGTCGCTCCTCCAACTCCGGCCGGGTCAGCGACGTCGACGTCACCGGGAACACCGCCCGGCTCCAGATCGTCGCGAACCGCCGCAGTCTGTCCTCCGGCCCGTCCGGCGCGGCGGTCACGAAGTACGCCCCACGCCCGCGAAACCGGAGAAGGCATACGGGTCCTCGTCCTCCGGTGCCGTCTCCGGCCGCCAGAGCGGCATCGGCACCAGTCCCGGTTCCACCATCTCGTACCCCTCGAAGAACCGCGCGATCTCGTCGCGCGAGCGCATGATCAGCGGGTTGCGAATGTCCTTGTACACGTCCACCGCGCCCTCCGCCCGCCGGGGCGGCAGCGGGATTCCCTCGTACGAGGCGTGCGTGAGCACGAGCAGGCTGCCGGGCGCGAGCGCGGCACTCAGCTCGGCCACCGCCGCGTACGGGTCGTCCTCGTCCTCCACGAAGTGCAGTATGGCAACGAGGAGCAGTGCCACCGGACGGTCCAGGTCGAGGAGTTGACCGACCGGGGGACTTGCGAGGATCTCGTGCGGCTTGCACAGGTCGGCGGCGACGACGTCCGCGTCCTCGTTGCCCTCCAGGACGGCCTGGCTGTGCGCCACGGCGACCGGGTCGTGGTCGACGTAGACGACGCGGGCGCCGGGACTGGCGGCCTGGGCCACCTCGTGGACGTTGCCGAAGGTGGGGATGCCGGACCCGACGTCGAGGAACTGGGTGATGCCCTCGCTCGCCGCGTAGCGCACCGCGCGGCGCATGAACGCCCGGTTCGCCTGCATGATCTTCGGAAGTCCCGGCATGAACTCCATGGCCCTGCGGGCCGCTTGCCGGTCGACCTCGAAGTTGTGCGAACCGCCCAGGTAGTAGTCGTAGATCCGCGAGACACTGGGCACGGAGATGTCGATGCTCCGTGGGGCCCAGGCGGGACGCTCCATCCATCTCTCCAAGGCGTAGGCGATCCGGTGTTCGAGCAGAGGCTACTGATCGCCCGCCAAACGAGCGAGCAGAACCGGAAATTGACCGTCCGTTCCCGGTCACTGCCTGCGGCACGTGCCGCATCGGCGTCTGTCGGCCGGGCCCCCGAAAAGTACCCGAAGGACGGGGGCGCGGACAGCACAGTGGTCCGCCCCCTCCGTGCGGCGCGGAGGGGGCGGACCGGGGGGTCGTACGTGCCGTGGCAGCTGCGGGGATCAGCCCTGGGGAGGTGATCTCTACTGCTCCGGCGCGCCGACCAGCTTTCCGTCGGGGGCCACGGCGTACCAGGTGCCGCCCACGCCCTGGCCGTTGATGTCCCCGGGGGCCTTGTCACCGGAGAAGGTGTAGATCGGCGAGCAGTTGACCGTCATCTGCTTGACCCCGTCGGACCGGGTGAAGCTCATCAGGCCCTTCTTCTGGACGCCCTCGGTGTCGTTGGTGGCGACCGGGGCGACGGCCGGCCACTTCTCCAGGCAGGCGCCGTTGCAGTTCGACACCGGCTCGGGCCAGGCCTTGTCCTTCAGGAAGCGGTAGACCGTCATGCCGTTCTTGTCGACGACGATCTCGCCGAGCTTGGGGTCGTTGCGCACCGACAGCCCGGGCAGGTCGGACACCTTGGCCTTCTTGCCGTCGGGGGCCAGCGCGAACCACTTGCCGCCCACGCCCTGGCCGTTGGTGTCGCCGGCGTTGGTGTCCTTGGCGTAGCGGTAGACGGGCCAGCCGTCGACGGTCAGCTGCTTGGTGCCGTCGGACCGGGTGACCTCGCCGAGCAGCGACTTGTCGATACCGTCGCCGGCCGTGGCGTCGTCCGCGGGCACGGGCGGCCAGGTCGTCGCGCAGTCGCCGTCACAGTTCGACTTGGGCGGTTCCTGGGTGTCCGAGTCGAAGCGGTACAGGGTCATGCCGTTGGAGTCGATCAGCACCTTGCCGAGCTCCGCGTTCGCGGAGACGGACAGCTCACCCGCCGTGCCCGTGCCCGTCCCGGTGCCGGCACCGACACCGCCCGTGCCCGCCGGGGCGCTGGCACTGGGGCTCGTGCCGGTTCCGGTGCCGGCGCCGACCCCGCCGATGCCGCTGCCCACACCCGCGATACCGCCGGCCGGGGCCGTGGCCCCCACGTTCTGGCTCGCGTTCGACGTACCGCTTTCCTGACCGCACGCCGTCGTCAGCGCCAGAACGGACACGGCGCTCGCCACGAGTGAGGCGCTCCGCCAGGAGGTCTTCATCGTCAACAACTCCCCGATCATCACAAGGGTGTTGCAGCGCCCTGCTGCGCCGCCGCACGGCCATGGATACGCACGCCGGTGGGCGTTGTGTTCAAACACGGCACGATTTTCTTTCCGCCACCTGTGACCGGGGCCCGCTCCGGCCACCCCGCCCGCACACGCGTACGAAGATCCGCACAGGCGAACGCCCACCGGCCGAACCGCCGGAGGCGGACTTCCCCCGTTCGGGGCAATCACCCCCGCGCGCAGGCGTACGCGGGAGTGCGAGGCCTCATGATCTCCGTCGTGCATGGACCCGAAACGACCCGATCCGCCCTTGCCGCACGGGCGTTGGCCCTCGCGACGGCGGCCTGGATCCTCGCGGGCGCGCCGGCCGGGGTGGCGGTGGCCGACGCCTGCGCGTACGCCTCGACGGGCCCGGACGGCACCGAGGCGGTGGCGGTCGCGGGGAATGTCCCGTGGCCCCCGCCGCCGGGGTGCCCCGTACCCACACCGACGCCCCCGCCGAAGCCGAAGCCGCCGCCCGAGCCGACGCCCCCGCCGCCCGAGCCGACACCTCCACCGAAACCGCCGCCGCCGAAACCGACGCCGCCGCCGAAGCCGGCGCCCACGCCTCCCCCAGCGCCGAGCCCGACCCCGCCGCCGCGCGCGAGGCCCACGCCGCCACCCCCTCCGCCCGCACCCCCTCCGCCCGCGCCCGCGCCACCGCGGCCCGGGGCGCCGCTCCCTCCGCCGGAGCCCGTCCGCGCGCGCCCCACACCCGCCCCGCCCCCGAAGCCCACTCCGACGCCGAAGCCCACACCACGTCCCTCCGTGACCCCCGTGCACTACCCGGCGTACCACTCGGCGCCGCGTCCGCGGCCCACCCGCAGTGGCCCGTCGCCGGTCACCTACGTCCTGCTCATCACCGCGCCCGCGGTGGTCGCCGTCGCCGCGCTGCGGCCGCGCTGACGCCGCCCCTGGAGGCACCTCTTGCCGGAATGGCTTGTTCTCACCCTCGCGATGGTCGCCGCCTGCGCGGTGGTGGTCGTCATCACCCTCGTCCGGCACCGTACGGCGGCCGAGGACGAGGACCCCTCCGAGACCCCTGACGTCATCGAGTACATGACCATGTGGATCGGCGTGGTGTACGCCATCGTCCTGGGCCTGGCCATCGCCGGGGTCTGGGAGGCCCGCGGCATCGCCCAGGACCACGTCCAGGCGGAGGCCCAGGCGCTGCACGAGATCGACGAGCGCGTGCGGGTGTACCCGGCCGGTGTGCGTGAGCGCATTCGGGAGGATGTCAACGCCTATGTCGGACACGTCGTCACGACCGAGTGGAAGACGATGGCCGACGAGGGACGGGTGACGGAGCGCGGCGACGCACTCCTCCACCGCCTGCGGGTCGACCTCACCGACTACCGGCCGGCGTCCGACTTCGAGGCGCAGGCCTACCAGCCGCTCCTGGACCAGATGACCGCCGCCGACCAGGCGCGGACCGCCCGCGCGGACTCGATGGATCCCACCATGCCCGGGGTGGTGTGGTTCGGGTTGGTCGCCGGGGCCGTCATCACCATCGGCATGGTCTTCGCGCTCCAGATCCGGCGCACCAGCCGTGAACTGATCCTGGCCGGACTGTTCTCCGCCCTGATCGCCTTCCTGCTCTTCCTGATCTGGGACTTCGACGCGCCCTACAGCCGGGGCATCACCGCGACCACCGAGCCCTTCCTCGCCCTCTTCCCGGACGCCAAGGGCTGACCATCGCCGCCGTCCCGTGACGGGCCTTCGCCCCGGTCCCGGAAGGGACCGGAGCGAAGGCCCGTTCCGTGCGTGCTGTGACGTCCGCCCCGACGGCGAGGGGTGCACCGCGGGGGCTCAGGTGCGGCGTTCGGCGCGACGGCGCATCCAGAACATCCCGCCGCCGACGACGGCCGCGGCGACGAGCCCGCCGCCGATGGCGATGTCGGTCGGGGTGGCCCCGCTGGAGCTGCTGCCGCCGATACCGCCGCGGACACCGCCGAGGACGGTGAAGGCGGTCGGGTTCGTCAGGGTCTTGCCGTTGCAGTTGACCGTGATGCTGTGCGCGCCCGGGGTCGCGTTGTTGTTGACCGTCGCGGTGCCCCGTGACGTCCCGCCGGCGCCGCTGATCGAGGTGAGGTTGGTCGTGCGGAAGGCGTCCGAGCTCATGGTGCCGCCGCTGCGGCAGCCGTTGACCGTGACGGTCAGCTGGCCGCCGCGAGCGACGATGCTGGGCAGCGCCACGATGTTGCTCGGGGACCCCCCGAAGTTGTTGTTGTTCCCGCCGTTGCCGGAGTGGTTTCCGTTGCCGTTGCCGCCGGCACCGGCGTGGTTGCCGTTGCCGTTGCCGTTGCCGCCGGCACCGGCCTGGTTGCCATTGCCCCCGGCACCGGCGTGGTTTCCGTTGCCGTTGTTTCCGTTATTGCCGTTGCCGCCGAAGTTGTTGCCGTTACCACCACCCTGGAAGTTGTTGCCGCCGTCACCGTTGCCGTTGCCGCCGTTACCGTTGCCGTTCCCGCCATTGCCGCCGTGGCCGTTGTCGCCGTTACCGCCGCCACCGAAGTCGTTGCCCGGGCGGCCCCCGTCGTTGTCGCCGTTGCCACCCCCCACGTTGTTGCCGGGACGGCCCCCGTCGTTGTTCCCGTTGCCGCCACCCTGGAAATTGTTTCCGGGACGACCCCCGCCGTGATAGCCGTTGCCGCCACCCTGGAAATTGTTTCCGGGACGGCCCCCGTCGTTGTCGCCGTTACCGCCACCTTGGAAATTGTTGCCGGGGCGGCCCCCGTCGTTGTTCCCGTTACCGCCACCCTGGAAATTGTTTCCGGGGCGGCCCCCGCCCTGATAGCCGTTGCCGCCCCCTTCGTTGTTGCCCGAGCCGAAGAAGCCGTTGTCGTTCTGACTGCCGGGGTTGGGGATGCCGTCCGCGACGGCCACGGGGGCGGCGAGCCCGAGGACGGCGACCGCGATGGCCGTGGCCGCCAGGGCACGTGAGTTTCGCATGTGATCCTCCGCGGAAGGCGCCCCGGGGCCCGTCCCCGGCATGTCGGCGAGCAAACGCCTCCCGCAATGACCCTCAGATGCCCTGCACTCCCCCGCATTTCGGGAGTGGTCCGTCCTGGTGAGACGACACGCCGGGCGAACAGCTCGACGGGGGATATCGCCGCAGGTCACGGACTGTCAGAAATTTCCTGTCGGCGGCGACTCGGATGGCGCACCGAACAGCGCGGGGGCCACCCGTTCGCTTCTGCCCCGTCGCCGGTTTCCCGTGCGGGACGTAGCGTTCCTGGTATGCGCGAAAGGACGTGGCGACGGCCGCGTCGAAAGGGGATGGCGAATGTACGGGTACGGGCTGTCCGCGATGGCGGAAGAGGAGGAACGGCCGAAGAAGCGCGCCCCCTGGGGCGTGATAGCGCTTGTTCTGCTGTCCGGCCTCGCCCTCATCCGGAATGGTTCGGGGGAGTTCGACGTCGGCCCGCCGCAGCCCGCCTCGGCGGCGGCCGCCGACGCCCACGCCGCCCAAGGCACCCTCGGGCGGGCCGCGGAACCGCTGCCGTACGGCGTGCCCGACCGGGTCCGGATCTCCGCCATCCAGGTGGACGCCCCCATCGTGCCGGTCGGTCTGGACACGGACGGCTGGGTGGCCGCGCCGCCGCCGGAGGACCCGAACCTGGCCGGCTGGTTCACCGGCGCCGTCTCCCCCGGCGAGAAGGGGACGGCGGTCGTCGTCGGTCATGTCGACAACCAGCAGGGACCTGCCGTGTTCTACGGCCTCGGCGCCCTGAAGAAGGGCAACCGCGTCGAGGTGGCGCGCAAGGACGGAAAGACCGCGGTCTTCGAGATCTACGGAGTCGAGGTCTTCGAGAAGAACAACTTCCCCGGCGACCGCGTCTACGCCTCCAAGGGATCCCCGGAACTGCGGGTGATCACCTGCGGCGGCGGCTTCTCCAAGATGAACGGCTACGACGGCAACGTGGTCGTCTTCGCCCGCCTGGTCGAGGTGCACTGAGCCATCCCGACCGGGCGGGAGGGGCCCCGCCGGCGTCCCCGACCGGGCGTCCGCCGGGGCCCCTCCCGGTGCGGTGGCCGGGTGTCCCGCCCGGTGCGTCGCCGGTGTTCCGCCCGGTGCGGTCGCCGGGTGTCCCGCTATGGGTGCCGCCGGTGGGGGACGGAGATGTGGTACCCGGCGTCCAGGAGCTGCGGGAGGTACGTCCGCAGGGCCCGCACGCTCTGGCTGCGGTCGCCCCCGGCATCGTGCGAGAGCACCACGACGCCCGGGCCGGCGCCCTGCTCGACCCGGTCGACGATGGTGCGCGTGCCGGGGGTGGTCCAGTCGAGGGTGTCGACCGTCCAGGCCAGCGGTTCCATGCCGAGTTCGGCGCCGAGTTGGAAGGCGGCGCGGTTCCAGGCGCCGTAGGGGGCGCGGAACCAGCGGGGCCGCTCACCGTAGGCGTCCTCGATGACGTCGCAGGTGCGGGACATCTCGGAGCGGATCTGACGGCGGGTGAGCCGGGTGAGCAGAGGGTGGGACCAGGTGTGGTTGCCGACGACGTGCCCCTCGTCGGCCATCCTGGCCAGCAAATACGGGTGCTCGGCGGCCATCTCCCCGCACACGAAGAACATCGCCCGTACGTCGTACTCGGCGAGGGTGTCGAGGATGCCGGGGGTGTAGCGGGGGTCGGGGCCGTCGTCGAAGGTCAGCACCATGGTCCGGCCGCGGCCGGAGATCCGCAGCAGCGGAGTGCGCCGCACGGGCGGGCGGCGGGGCGCGACGGAAAGCGGACCGTATCCGGCCAGTGGCTGGAGGCGGTGGGCGGAGGGCTTCATCGGGAGGCGGCGCACCGGGGCGCCGGCGGCCGGAGCGGTGGTGCGGCCGGGCTCGCCGCCCGTTCCCCACCCGAACAGTCCAGCGGTGCCGACCGCTCCGACGGCGGCGGTGCCGGCGAGCAGCATCCGGCGGCGCGTGAACAACTGATCCTTCTGCATGAGTCATCAGTCGCCCGGCGGGGACCCGACGCACCCCGTCGACACCGGGCCGGCGGCATGAATCCACCCGCCCGGCGCAGTGTTCGGCGCCACCCTGCCGAACCCGCCGGAGCCCGCCCGTCGAACCGCCCGCGGGGGGCCGGACCTGCGGGTTCCGATAGCCTCGGTGGCGTGACGGAACAGCACTCCTCCGCGTTCGAACGGGGCACGGACGGCCCGAAGGTCATCCTGGTCGGCGTGGACGGCTCCGACTCCTCCCTGCGGGCGGCGGCCTACGCCGGCGGCCTGGCCCGGCGGCAGCGGGCGCTGCTCGCCGTCGTGTACGTGCAGCCGGTCATGGCGGCGAGCTCGGTCCTCGGGGCGCCGGTCGCGGAGACGACCGACGAGATCGCCGAGGACATCGTGGCGCAGATCCGCGACGCCGCCGAGCGGCTCAAGGGGATATTCGACGTGCGCTGGGAGTTCCACACCTTCCGTGGCGACCCCTACAACGGTCTGGTGCGCGCGGCGGACGAGCTGAAGGCGGACGCGGTGGTGGTGGGCGCCTCCGAGCAGGCGGGCCATCGCATCGTGGGGTCCGTCGCGGTGCGGCTGGTGAAGGCGGGGCGGTGGCCGGTGACGGTGGTGCCGTAGCACCCGCGTCACCCCGCTCACCCGAGTCGCTGTCACCACCGTCGCCTCCGTCACCCGGGGAGCCCCCGGGGAGGTCTCGTCACTCCCCCATGGCCAGGCCGTCCTCGGCCGCGCCCCGGCTGAGCACGACGTCGCGGATCCGGTCGCGTACGCCCCGGACGTCGGCGCCCTGCGCGAGGGCCTTGTTGAGGTTCACCACCCGGCCCGCGTCGATGTCGAACAACTGCGGAACGAACGCGGCCTTCTTCACCTCCCAGCGGCCTTTGGGGTGGGTGGGGGCGGTGAAGGTGAAGCGGGCGGCGCTGGACTGGTTGCCGCGGGGGTCGCGCAGGCCCTGCCGGTTGTACAGGTCACCGGCGACCTGGTCGCCCAGGCCGTAGACGACCCAGGTGCCGTTGACCTTCTCGTACGCCTGCGGGACATGGGCGTGGGCGCCGAGGAGGAGGTCGATGTCGGGGCGGCCGTCCGTGCGGGAGGCGGTGAGCGCCCGGGCGAGGGTGAACTGGAAGTCGTCCGGCGCATCCTGCCACTCGGTGCCCCAGTGCAGGGAGACGACGACCACGTCGGCGCCCGCCGCCCGGGCGGTCCTGGCGTCGGCGACGACCCGGTTCTCGTCGATGCGGTTGACGGCCCACGGCTGCCCTTCGGGGAGCGGATGGCCGTTGGTGTCGTAGGTGTAGGCGAGGTGGGCGACCTTCGCGGGGCCCGCGCGCAGCAGGGTGACGGAGGCGGCCTCTGCCTCGGTGCGGGCGGTGCCCGTGTGACGTACGCCGGCCCTGTCGAGGGCGTCGAGGGTGCGGCGGACGCCGGCGGCCCCGTCGTCGAGGCTGTGGTCCGAGGCGGTGGAGCAGCCGTCGTACCCGGTGGCGGCGAGGGCGTCGGCGATCTCGGGCGGGGACGTGACGAGGGGGCGGCCGGTGGGGTCGTCGCTCGCGCCGTAGGCGGTCTCCAGGTGACACAGGGCGAGGTCGGCGCCGGAGACGAGGGGCTTGACGCCGTCGAGCATCGGGCGGAAGTCGTAGCCGTTGCCGCCGGCGTCGAAGCGTGCCCGTTCGAGGACGGAGGTGTGCGGGAGGACGTCGCCGGTGGCCACGAGGGTGAAGTCGCGGTCGGCGGCCGGGGCCGGGGCTCCCGGCCGGGCGGCCGACCGGTGGTCGTGGGCCTGGCAGTCCGCGGCCGCCGCGAGGACGGCCGTCAGGACCAGGGCCACTTGGTGTCTGCGTGCGAACACCGGCTCACCCCGTTTCATACGGATTGTCATATTTACGCACGCTTCACTACTAATCCATGCGCGGAGGAGCGCGCCCCCGGCGCTCCCGTCGCCCCGCGCGATGCGCGCGATCGGCGTAGCCCGGACCGTTCGTCGAACCGTTCGTCGACGCGATCGACCGTCCGTCGCAGATCCGTGTGCGTGGCCTGTCCCTCCCGGCCGCCCTGCGGTGCCATACGCCCATGACGGCCGGAACCACCCTCACCACCAGGACGACGACCGCCGAGCACGAGCTCGCCGCGCTCCAGCGCGAGCACGGCCGGCCGCTCTACGCGCTGCTGCTGAGGCTGTGTGACGGCGACCGCCAGCGGGCCGAGGACCTCGTCCAGGAGACCCTGGTGCGCGCCTGGCAGCATCCCGAGGCACTGCGCGCCGACGCCTTCGACTCCGTACGGCCCTGGCTGCTCACCGTGGCCCGGCGGCTTGCGATCGACGCGCGGCGGGCCCGGCAGGCCCGGCCGGCGGAGGTCGGGGACGCGGTGCTGGAGCACGCGCCGGTCTGCGCCGACCACGCCGAGCGGGCGGCCGCGGCCCTCGATGTGCGCGAGGCTGTGAAGACACTCACTCCGGAACACCGTGAAGTCCTGGTGCTGGTGTATTTCCAGGGGGCCAGTGTGGCGGAGGCCGCCGAAACCCTCGGAATTCCGCCCGGTACGGTGAAGTCCCGCGCGTACTACGCGCTGCGCGCCCTGCGTCGGGTGCTTCCGGGTTACGCGGCCGACCTGCGCTGAAACCCACGGGCGAGTCAAACCTCCGTAAAGCGCCTTGCCGAACACCTCGGTTGAGTAATCGGGTGTCCTTATCCGTGTTCCGGATGGGGGATCCCGGCAGCGGGTGACGCGCACGCACCGGAGGAAGGCAGGAAGGGATGCTGCACAGAGGTCATCAGAGCACGGACGGCTCCGGCGGCGGTGCGCTCACCGTCCCCATGGCCTGGTTCTACGCCGAGTACATCGCCGACGAACTGCTGCGGACCGGCGATCTGATGCCGCCGACGTCCTTCGAGTTCCGCGCCGGGCGCGACGCGCTGGCGCTGACCATCTTCCTGTCCGACACCGACGGCGAACTCCCCGGCATCCGGGTCGTCACCCAGCTGGAGACCTGGCTCTCGCTGACCGCCTACGACCAGCAGTGGCAGGACTGGGTCGACGAACGGATGGCCCGACTGACCGCCGAGGCAGCCGAGTCGGGGGAACCCGCTCCCGATCTGGAGCTGGCGTCGGCGGCCTGGCGCTGGCTGGAGGAGACCGAGCTGCTCGCCCCCGACCTCAACGCGGTGCCGGGCGGCGCGCCGCCCGGGGCCGGCGAGGACGAGGGACCCAAGGTCTGGACGCCCGCCTGGCAGCTCGGACTGCCCCTGGGGCACCTCGCGATCCATCTTTTTTAGATTCCGACCAATCCGCGGCCCCGACCGCTCCGAATACTCGGGTCACGATTCGGTACGTCCCTTGAGTGATTCGTGTGCCTGGTCCGTACCGGTGGGAGCAAGGAGTAACCCCACTGGCACTCAACGGCACGAGGTTTCGGCATGAGGTCCCTGGAGAGGCATCGCGACGTCGGCGCGTACGCGCTGGGCGTGCTGGACGAGGCGGAGGCCTTCCGCTTCGAGGACCACCTCATGGAGTGTCCTCGGTGCGCGGCGGAGGTCACCGAGTTCGGCCCCACCACCCGGCAGTTGATGTTGTACCGGCGGGCGACACCGCGCACGGTGCACCCCTTCGCCGGGCCGGGGCCGCGGCTGCTGGACCGGCTCCTGGGCGAGGTGGCGGGCAGGCGCCGGGCCGCCAAACGCCGGCTGCTGTTCGCCCTGGCCGCGTCCGTGGTGGTCGCCCTCGCCGGGCCGGCGGTCGCGCTCAGGGCCGCCGACGGCGGTGAGGAGACCGTACGGGTCACCGCCACGGACGAGAGGTCGGGGGTGTGGGCGCAGGTGACGATCGAGGACGAGGTGTACGGCAGCCAGGTCGAGTTGCGGGTCAAGGACGCCGCGGGCCCGCGCGCCTGCCACCTGGTCGTCGTCGGCCGGGACGGCTCGGAGCAGACGGTCACCAGTTGGAACGTCCCGCACCACGACGCCCGCCCCAACACGATGAAGGGCGGCTCGGCCCTGCACCCCGACGAGATCGCGCGGTACGAGGTGCGCACGAAGGAGGGCGAGCGGCTCGTGACCCTGGAGCCGCGATGACTCCGCCGGCGGCTCGCGCGCTGCTCGCGGCGGCTCGCCCGAGGCCCGCGACGCCGCCCCGCCCGAGGCCCGAGCCGCACCCTGGCACGACGTGCCTTCCCGGTCAGCGCGCCGTCCCCCGGCCTGGGTTGCCCCGGCCCGGCGGTGGCCGGAGACTGGAGAGAGCGGACGTGGAGCCTGGTGATGGGCCCGCTCCGCGCCGCCCCTGGGAGCACGACGAAGGGGCTGGGCCGTGGAGAACCAATTGCTGATCCTCCTCTCCGAGGAGGGCGCGGAAGCCGAACGCGTGGCGGAACTGACCGCTTACCTGCGCGAGGAACTCCTCGATCTCGACGTCGACGATGTCAGGGCCGTTCCCGGCGGGGAGGTCCCGGCCGGAGCGCGGGCCGTGGACGTCACCCAGATCGGGTCCCTGCTGGTGGCCCTGGGCAGCTCGGCCACCGCCCTCAGCCAGGTCGTGACCGTCCTGAGGGGCTGGCTGGGCCGGTGCCGGGAGGAGCGCCCGTCGCTGCGCCTGACACTGGACGAGGACGTCCTGGAGATCTCCGAGGCGACCGACGAACAGGTCACGGAGGCGTTCGACCTCTTCCTGCGACGCCATGCCCCGGCGGAGGCCTGACTCATGACGGACTCCCGGCACGCGCTGATCATCGCGAACGACCGTTACGACGACCAGGGTCTCAAGAAGCTCAGGGCACCGGCGCGGGACGCCGCCGCCCTCGCCGAGGTCCTGCGCGATCCCAGGATCGGTGACTTCGAGGTCGAGGTCGTGCGCAACGAGCCGGTCAACGTCACCAACCGGCGCATCCAGGCCTTCTTCAACGACCGCCGGCGGAACGACACCCTGCTGGTGCACTTCTCCTGCCACGGGCTCAAGAGCGAGTCCGGCGAGCTGTACTTCGCGGCCAGGGACACCGACCCCCGGCTGCTGGACGCCACGGCGATCCCCGCCCAGTTCGTGCACCGGTGCATGCGCCGCACCCGGGCGGGCAGCACCGTCCTGTTCCTCGACTGCTGCTACGGCGGCGCCTTCTCCCGGGGGTCGTCCTCCGTACGCGCGGCCGGCGACGTGAACGTCCTCGAGTCCTTCACCGGAGACAAGCCTCCCGGCGGGCGGGGCTGGGCCGTCATCACCGCCTCCAACTCCATGGAGTACGCCTTCGAGGGTCCCGAGCTCGCCGACACCACCGGTCCGCGGCCGTCGGTGTTCACCCACGCGGTGGTGCAGGGTCTGGAGACCGGTGAGGCCGATCTCGACGCGGACGGCGAGGTCTCCCTCGACGACCTGTACGACTACGTCTTCGACCACGTACGGGAGCAGAACCCGAACCAGACGCCGAGCCGGACCGTGGAGATGCAGGGCGACCTGTATCTGGCGCACAGCCCGCGGGGCCGTATCAAGATCCCCGTGATCCCCTCGCCGCCGTCCTTGCTGGCCGCCGTCAACAGCGACAACGCCTTCACCCGGCAGGGTGCGGTCGTCGAGCTGCGCGCGCGGCTGCACGACGACTCCCTGGCCATCGCCGAGGGGGCGCGCCAGAACCTGGAGGAGATCTCGCGCAACGACATCCGGCAGATCGCCGAGCAGGCGTGCCGGGCCCTGCGGGAGATCCGCCCGACGCCCTCTCCGGAAAGCCTGGACTTCGGCCTGGTGCCGCAGGGATCGTCGCCACAGCCGCAGTCGGTGACCCTGGGCGGCCCGCCCCTCGCCCAGCACTGCGTGGCTCAGTCCACCGAGTCCTGGCTGCGCGTCGAACCGTCCGAGGACGGTCTCAAGGTCCGCGTGGAGACACCCACCGAGGGACACCTGTCCGGCGACATCGTGCTGAAGGGGGTGGCCGACGACGCGGTGGTCCACGTGGAGGCGGTGGTCGCTCCCGCACGTGAGCCCGAGCCGGAACACGCGCCCGACCTCCCCGAGCCACCCCGGCTGCCTCCGCCGCCCACCGGACCGAGCGCCGCGCCGGACACGGTCCTCGTCCAGCCCAAGCCCGTCGAGCCCACTCCGGACGAGCCCGCCGGCATCACCCAGGAGCCCGCCGCGCCCGAACCGCCGCCCGGCACGTCCCCGCCCGGCACGGTTCCCCCGGAACCGCTCACGCCCGGGGTGATCCCGCCCGGGTCGACTCCGCCGGGCTCGATCCCGTCCGGACCGACTCGGCCCGGGTTCCGAGCGACGCGGCCCGGGTCACGGCGCGCGCCCGCCCTCGCGGTCGCGGCCCTCGCCCTGGCCGTCACCGCGCTCGTCACCCTCGTGATCGCCGTCCAGGCAGCGGTGGAGGCCGTCGACAACCGGCGCGCCGAGGGGCAGGTGGGCTACCTGCGGGACCACGTCCAGGAGGCGGGGATGCTCGCGCCCCTCACCACGTCGCTGCTCACCGCCGCGGCGGCGCTGTTGTCGGGCGCGCTCGCCCGGCACGAGCTGACCGTGCGGCGGGACCACTGCACCCCCGCCGCGGCGAGCGCCACGGAGACCATGACCACGGTGACGAAGGGCCTGGCGATCCCCGCCCTCGTCCTTGCCGCGCTGGCGTTCATCGCCTACTTCGTGGCACGCGACATGCAGTGACCTGCCGGACCGCCCGGGTCCCGGGACCGCCCGACTGTGCCGGTGCGTCCCGCCCGCCACCGGCCCGCCGCGGCTTTCGCCGGCCGCTCGGCTCCCGCCCGTCCGCGCCGGCTCCCGCAGCCGCCGGCTCCCGTCGGCTACTTCAGCAGCCGTGACAGTCTCCGGTCCGCCAGGGGCTTTCCGCCGGTCTGGCAGGTCGGGCAGTACTGCAGTGAGGAGTCGCTGAAGGAGACCTCACGGATGGTGTCGCCGCAGACCGGGCACGGTTCGCCGGTGCGGCCGTGGACGCGCAGACCGGTCCTCTTCTCCGCCTTGAGCCGGCCGGCCGCCACGCCCCGGGAGCGTTCCACCGCGTCCGTGAGGGTGGAGCGCAGGGCCTCGTAGAGGGTGTGGGTCTCGCGCGGGGTGAGGGAGGCGGCGAGCTTGAAGGGGGACATCCGCGCCGCGTGCAGGATCTCGTCGCTGTAGGCATTGCCGACGCCCGCGATCAGGCCCTGGTCGCGCAGGGCTCCCTTGAGCTGCCGCCGTTCACCCCCGAGGAGGGCGGCGAAGCGCTCCTCGTCGAAGTCGGGGGCGAGGGGGTCGGGGCCGAGACGGGCCACCCCGGGAACCTCGCGCGGGTCGCCCACGACGTACACCGCGAGGCGTTTCTGGGTGCCGGCCTCGGTGAGGTCGAAGCCCGCGCCGGTCTCCAGCGCGACCCTCAGCGCGAGGGGCCCCTTGCCGGGGCGGGGCGGGCCGTCGGGGAGGCGGTCCTTCCAGTGCAGCCAGCCCGCGCGGGCGAGGTGCGTGACCAGGTGCAGGTCGCCGGCCGTCGCCACGTCGAGGAACTTGCCGTACCGCCGCACCGCGGTGACCTCCCGGCCCTCCAGGGCGGTCAGGGGCGGGTCGTAGGTCTTCAGGACACTGATCGCGACGGGCAGCACCCGGACGATCTCGTGGCCGGCCAGGTGCTCGGTCAGAAAGTCCTTGAGCGCTTCGACCTCGGGGAGTTCCGGCATACGTCCAGAGTGCCATCCGGGGACGGAGTCCTCAGGTCCGCCGCTCCACCACGAACTCGCACCACACGCACTTGCCACCGCCCCGCGCCTCCACGCCCCACACGTCGGTGAGCAGGTCCACCAGGAGCAGGCCCCGTCCGGAGACGCCCGACACCCCCGCCTCACGGCGGCGCGGCAGGGCGCTGGAGGAGTCCTCGACCTCGACGCGCAGACGGCGCTGGGAGCCGTCGAGGACCCGTACGGTGACGATCGCGGCGCCCTCGGTGTGCATGAGGGCGTTGGTGATCAGTTCGTCGGCGACCAGTTCGATCTCGTCGGTGCGGTCGCGGCCGCCCCAGGCGCCGACGGCACCGCGGATCATGTGCCGGGCCCAGGTGAGGGCCTCGGGGTCGCCGGGAGCGACGCGCTGCTGGAGGCGGCCTCCGGCCCGAGGGCTGTCGAGGCCCCGGCGGCGCAGCAGGAGCAGGGCCACGTCGTCGTCGCCGCCGCGCTCCTCGGCCATGTCGATCAGACGGTCGGCGAGCCGGCGTACGTCGTCGGGGCCGGCGGCGACGAGGGCGGTGAGGGTCCGCATGCCGTCGTCGAGATCGGCGCCGGGCTGCTCGACCAGGCCGTCGGTGCACAGCAGAAGGGTCTCGCCGGGATCGAGCTCGAGGGTGGAGACCGGGTACTCCAGGCTGCCGAACTCGGCGGACAGGCCGAGCGGCAGCCCGCCGGGGACGGGGATCCGCCGGCAGCCGCCGTCGGTGCCCCGCACCAGCGGGTCGATGTGGCCGGCCCGGACCACCTGGACCACTCCGGTGGACAGGTCGGCCTCCGCGTACAGGCAGGTGGCGAAGCGGTCGGTGTCCAGTTCGTGCAGGAACACGGAGGCTCGGGCCATCACGGTGGCCGGGGTGTGGCCCTCGGAGGCGTACGCCTTCAGGACGATGCGCAGCTGGCCCATGACGGCGGCGGCGTGCGTGTCGTGGCCCTGGACGTCACCGATGACGGCGCCCACGCGGCCGCCGGGCAGGGGGACCAGGTCGTACCAGTCGCCGCCGATGTCCCGGCCGCGGGAGCCTCCGATGGTGGCGGCGCGGTAGCGGACGGCGACGTCGGCACCGGGGACGCTGGGGATGGTCCGGGGCAGCATGGCCTGCTGGAGGCCCTGGGCGATGTCCTTCTCCTGCTCGTAGAACATGGCCCGTTGCAGGCTCTGGGCGATGCTGCTGCCGAGGGCGACGAGGATGTTGCGTTCCTCGGGGGTGAAGCCGTGCCGGTCGCTGTAGAGCAGGCCCATGGAGCCGATCGGGCGGGCCTGGACGATCAGCGGCAGATAGGCGGCCGAGGTGATCTTCAGGTCGGTGATGTGCGGCCACAGCACGGGGTAGGCGGCGGAGAACTCGTCCGGCGACTCGATGAAGCGGGGGGTGAGGGTGCGCACGACCTCGCTCATCGGGTACGGCTCGTCGATCCTGGTGACGAGGGTGCCGGGGACGAAGCTGCCCGCGGGTCCCTCGGCGATCAGCCGGATGCGGTCGGCCTCGACCAGGCCCATGACGAGGCTGGTCGCGCCGAGATGGGTCAGGCCGTGGGTGTCCTTGAGGACGTCGATCACGTCCTGCACGGTCCGGGCGTGCGCCAGGGCGGCGGTGGCCAGCTGCACGACGTTGGTCTGCTCGCGGCGCGCGACGGCGAGCGCTGCCCCGTCGCGGCGGTCGGCGAGGTCGCGCAGTTCCTCGGTGGCGTCGCGGACGATGCCGATGATCCTGCGGGGACGGCCCGTCCGGTCCCGTCGGATGTAGCCCTGGGTGTGGGTCCAGCACAGGGAGCCGTCGCGGCGGCGGACGCGGAAGTAGGCGCCGTAGTTCTCGCTGCCGTCCTTGATGGCCTGGGCGACGAGGGTGTCCAGCCGAGTGGCCTCCGCCGGCGGGACGCGCGCGGACAGGCTCTCCGGGCGGCCGTCGTACTGGTCGGGGAGCACGTCGAAGATCTCGTGGGCGCGGGCGTCCATGTGGAACAGCCCGGAGTCCAGGTCCCAGTCGAAACTGCCCATGCGGTTGAGCGCCAGGATCGGATCCGGTTGGGCGGGCCAGTCGGCCGGGAGGGACAGCGCGCTCGCTCCCCGATCAGCCATGGAGCCACCTTGCCAGCATTTGTCCGATTCTTCGACCTGGATCAGGTTTTTCGACCCGGATCAGCGACACGCTCGAGGTCCGCGCTTCCACCCCGTCCGTCTGCCGCACTCGCCGGGTTGCCCGGGCCGACGTGAGGAACACGCACGGGGACCGGCGTCAGAATGGAGTGAGGAGCGCACCACTGTGGACTGGTTCACCGCACCCGAGTACTGGCTGAGCCGGCAGGTCTTCCAGCGGGGACTGGCCGGCGTGTACCTGGTCGCGTTCCTGACGGCGGCCCTGCAGTTCCGTGCGCTGATGGGTGAGCGGGGGATGCTGCCGGTGCCGCGTTTCACCGCCCGGGTGCCGTTCCGGCGGGCGCCGAGCCTGTTCCACTGGCACTACTCGGACCGCTTCTTCGCGCTCTGCGCGTGGTCGGGCTGCGCGGTGTCGGTGGCGCTGCTGGCGGGGCTGGACGGGTGTCTGCCGCTGTGGGGCGCGATGCTGCTGTGGCTGGTGCCGTGGGCGCTGTACCTGTCCATCGTCAACGTCGGCCAGACCTGGTACGGGTTCGGCTGGGAGTCCCTGCTGCTGGAGACGGGCTTCCTCGCGGTGTTCCTCGGCAACGACGAGGTGGCCCCGCCGATCGTCGTGCTGTTCCTGCTGCGCTGGATCCTGTTCCGCGTCGAGTTCGGCGCGGGTCTGATCAAGATGCGGGGCGATCCCTGCTGGCGGAAGCTGACGTGCCTGGACCACCACCACGAGACCCAGCCGATGCCCGGCCCGCTGAGCTGGTTCTTCCACCACCTGCCCAGGCCGGTGCACCGGGTGGAGGTGGCCGCCAACCACGTCACCCAGCTGGTCGTTCCGTTCCTGCTGTTCGCCCCGCAGCCCGTGGCGACGGCGGCCGCGTCCCTGATGATCCTCACGCAGCTGTGGCTGGTGCTGTCCGGCAACTTCTCCTGGCTGAACTGGATCACCATCGTGCTGGCCGTGCCCGCGCTGGCCCTGCCCGCCGACCCGCCGTCCGCGCCCGGCGCCCCGCTCTGGTACGTGGTGGTGGTCCTCGCCGTGGCCGCTTTCCTGCTGTTCCTCAGCCACCGCCCGGTCCTCAACATGCTCTCCCGCGGCCAGGTCATGAACCGCTCCTTCGACCCCCTCCACCTGGTCAACACCTACGGCGCGTTCGGCAGCGTGAGCCGGATCCGCTACGAGGTGGTGGTCGAGGGCACGCTCGACGACGTGCCGCGCGAGGACTCCGACTGGCGGGAGTACGAGTTCAGGGGCAAGCCGGGCGACCCGCGGCACTGGCCGCGCCAGTTCGCCCCCTACCACCTGCGGCTGGACTGGATGATGTGGTTCGCCGCGCTCTCCCCCGCGTACGCCGGCGCCTGGTTCGGCGCGCTGGTGGAGCGGCTGCTGGAGAACGACCGCGCCACGCTCCGGCTGCTGCGCCGCTCCCCCTTCCCACCGGACGAGCCGCCGCGCTTCGTCCGCGCCCGCCTCTTCCGCTACCGGTACACGAGCTGGCGGGAGCTGCGGGAGACGGGCGCGTGCTGGGAGCGGACCTATGTGCGCGAGTATCTGCCGCCGACCCGGCTGTCGACGGCGGTGCAGAGGTCGTAGACGCGCGTGGCGGTGCCCTCGAAGACGTCGGCCCGCTCCGCCTCGCCGAGCTCCGCGGTCAGCTCCTCCGCCACGGTGACGACTTCGCCGTACGAGGAGACGAGGGTGCACACCGGCCAGTCGGAGCCGAACATCAGGCGGTGCGGGCCGAAGGCCTCCAGGGCGATGCCGGCGTACGGGCGCAGGTCGTCGGGGGCCGGAGCGGCGGGGCCGGACTCGGTGACCAGGCCGGAGAGCTTGGCGACCGTGTTGGGCAGCGCGGCGAGGGCGCGCAGGTCCGAGGCCCACGGTTCGCGGGCGCCGGAGGCGATGGGGGGTTTGCCGAGGTGGTCGAGGACGAAGGTGAGGCCGGGATGGTCGGCGGCCGCCCGGACGCAGGCGGGCAGCTGGTGGGGCAGGACGACCAGGTCGTGGACGAGGCCCGCGTCGGCGACGGCGGCGAGGCCCCGGTGCACGTCCGGGCGCAGCAGCCACCGCGGGTCGGGTTCGGACTGGACCTGGTGGCGGATGCCCTTGAGGTACCGGCCGCCGGGGAGTGAGCGCAGCCGGGCGAGTTCCTCGGCGACGTCCGGGCGGGTCAGGTCGGTCCAGCCGACGACGCCCGCGACGAGCTCGTGCCCGGCCGCGAGGGCGAGCAGCTCGGGGGTCTCCTCGGCCACCGTGACCGTCTGGACCAGGACGGTGCGGTCGACGCCGGCGGCGCGGGCCTCGGGTGCGAGGTCGGCGAGGGTGAAGGTCCGCCGCAGCGGGCTGTCGTCGTCGATCCAGTCCTGGTCGCGGACGGAGAGGTCCCAGACGTGGTGGTGCGCGTCGACGGTCACGGCGGCTCCGGTACGACGGGCGGGCCGACGTCGCCGGCCTCGCGGTGGGCGGCCCGGTACTCGGCGATCGGGTCGGCGCGGACCCCGGTGTGCGGGGCGGTCCTCATCAGCGCTCCTCCGGCTGCGCGTCGGGGACCGGCGCGTCGGGCGGCAGGAGGCCGGTCTCCCGCAGCTCCTGCCAGAGGGCAGCGGGGACGGGCGCCCGGAACTGCTCGGCGCAGTCGTCGGCCTCGGCCGCCGAGCGGGCGCCGACGAGGACGCTCGCCACGGCCGGGTGGGCGGCGCAGAAGGCCAGGGCGGCGGCGCGCAGGGTGGTGCCGTGCCGTTCGGCGACGGCCCGGAGACGCAGGGCGCGCTCGATCAGCTCCCCCGGTGCCCGCGCGTAGTCGTAGGTGGCCGTCGGTTTCGGGTCCGCCAGCAGACCGGAGTTGAACGCGCCGCCGATCACCACCGAGACGCCCCGTTCCTCGGCGGCGGGCAGCAGTTTGGTGAGGGCGCTCTGGTCGAGGAGCGTGTAGCGGCCGGCGCACAGCACCACGTCGACGTCCGTGTCGCGGACGAAACGGGTGAGCATCTCCGCCTGGTTCATGCCGGCGCCGATCGCCCCGACCACGCCCTGCGCGCGGAGCTCCTCCAGGGCCGGGTAGCCCTCGCGGAAGGCCTGTTCGGCGTGGTCGTCGGGGTCGTGGAGGTAGACGACGTCGACCCGGTCGAGGCCGAGGCGGTCCAGCGCGGCGTCGAGGGTGCGGCGGATGCCGTCGGCGGTGAAGTCCCAGACGCGGCGGTGGGTGGCGGGGACGGCGAAGCCGTGGGCGAGGTCGTCGCCTCCGTCCGCCGAGGGTTCCAGGCGGCGGCCCACCTTGGTCGAGACCGTGTAGTCGGCGCGGGGGTGCTCGCGCAGGGCCGCGCCGAGGCGCCGTTCGGACAGGCCGAGGCCGTAGTGGGGTGCGGTGTCGAAGTAGCGCATGCCCTGCCGCCAGGCGGCGGCCACGGCCTCGTGGGCCTGCTCCTCGTCGACCTCGGTGTACAGGTTGGCGATGCCGGCGGCGCCGAGACCGAGGCCGGTGACCTGGACGCCGCTGCGGCCGAGGGTGTTCACCGGTCGGCCGCCGGGCGCAGGCGCAGGCCCTGCATGCCGCCGTCGACGGCGAGGGAGGTGCCGGTGGTGGCACCGGACAGCGGGCTCGCCAGATGGGCGATGGCGCCCGCGACCTCGGCGGCGTCGACCAGCCGGCCGGTGGGCTGGCGGGCCTCCAGGGCGGCGCGTTCGGCGGCCGGGTCGTCGGCGGCGTCGAGCAGCCGTCCGATCCACGGCGTGTCGGCGGTGCCCGGGTTGACGCAGTTGACGCGGATGCCCTCGCGGACGTGGTCGGCGGCCATGGCGAGGGTCAGCGCGTACACGGCGCCCTTGGTGGCGCTGTAGAGCGCGCGCTGCGGCAGCCCGGCGGTGGCGGCGACGGAGCAGGTGTTGACGATCGCCGCGTGCGCGGAACGGCGCAGGTGGGGCAGGGCGGCGCGGGCCGTACGGACCATGCCGACGACGTTGACGTCGAGGACGTGGTGCCACTCGGCGTCGTCGTTGTCCTCGACGGTGCCCTGGGCGCCGACGCCCGCGTTGTTGACGAGCACGTCCAGTCCGCCGAGGTCGGCGACGGCCGCCGCCACGGCCGCGCGGACGGAGGTGTCGTCGGTGACGTCGGCCCGGTAGCCGAGCAGCGGCTCGTCGACGCCCGACGGGTCGAGGTCGAGGACGGCGACCGTGGCGCCGCGCCCGGCCAACAGCTCGGCGGTGGCCCGGCCGATGCCGGAGGCACCGCCCGTCACCAGGGCTCTGAGTCCCTCGAAGTCGCTCACGTCGCCGGCTCCTTCCGGTTCTCGAGGTCGGCGGCCCAGAAGGCGCCGCCGGGGTACGTGTACCGCGCGATCGACTCGGGCCGCATGGCGGCCGAGAAGCCCGGCGCGGTGGGTGCCGTGTAGTGACCGTCCCTGATCACCACCGGGTCGAGGAAGTGGTCGTGCAGATGGTCGACGTACTCGATCACGCGGTCCTCGGTGGTGCCGGTCAGGGCGACGTAGTCGAACATCGACAGGTGCTGGACGAGTTCGCACAGGCCGACGCCGCCCGCGTGCGGGCACACGGGGACGCCGAACTTGGCCGCCAGCAGCAGGATCGCGAGGTTCTCGTTGACGCCGCCGACGCGGGCCGCGTCGAGCTGGAGGACGTCGAGGGCGCCGGCCTGGAGGAGCTGCTTGAAGACGACGCGGTTGTGGACGTGCTCGCCGGTGGCCACCTTGACCGGGGCGACCGCCTCGCGGACGGCCGCGTGCCCGAGGATGTCGTCGGGGCTGGTGGGCTCCTCGATCCAGTAGGGGTCGAACACGGCGAGGGCGCGGGTCCAGCGGATCGCCTCGTCGACGTCCCAGCGCTGGTTGGCGTCGACCGCGATGCGGACGTCCGGGCCGACCACGGCACGGGCGACGCGGCAGCGCCGTACGTCGTCGTCGAGGTCCGCGCCGACCTTGAGCTTGATCTGCCGGAAGCCGTCGGCGACGGCCTCGGCGGCGAGGCGGGTCAGCTTCTCGTCGTCGTAGCCGAGCCAGCCGGCGGAGGTCGTGTAGGCGGGGTAGCCCCGGGACAGCAGGCGCGCGGCGCGCTCGGCGGCGCCCTGCCTGCCCCGGTGCAGCAGGTCGAGTGCCTCGTCGGGGGTGAGGGCGTCGGTGAGGTAGCGGAAGTCGATCTGGCGGACCAGCCATGCGGGGTCGGCGTCGGCGAGCAGCCGCCACAGGGGCTTGCCGGCCCGTTTGGCGGCGAGGTCCCAGGCGGCGTTGACGACCGCGCCGATCGCCATGTGCATCACGCCCTTCTCGGGTCCCAGCCACCGCAGCTGGCTGTCGCCGACGAGGTCGCGGCTGAGCGTGCCCGGGTCGGCGCAGAGCTCGTCGACGGACCGGCCGACGACGTGCTCGCGCAGCGCCTCGATCGCGGCGACCTGCACCTCGTTGCCCCGGCCGATGGTGAAGGTGAACCCGTGGCCCTCGTGGCCGTCGGGCGCGTCGGTGCGCAGCACGACGTAGGCCGCCGAGTAGTCGGGGTCCGGGTTCATCGCGTCGGAGCCGTCGAGCTCGCGCGAGGTGGGGAAGCGGATGTCATGGGTGTCGACCGCGGTGACGCGGGCGGGGGTCGGGGACGCCATGCCGCATATTTATCAGACCACTTGCTGCCTCTGACACCCCTGTGACAGGTAAATACCGCCTCGTGGACCTGAGTGGTCCGACCACTGCGGTGGCTAGACTGCGGCGCACCGGTGACAGGAGACGTGACGTGGACCAGGCCGACGAGATGCCGCCGAGCGGGCCCGCCGCCCCGAGGGGGACGGTGACGCAGCGCGCGATCGAGCGGATCAAGGTGATGATCGCCGAGGGGCTGCTGGAGCCGGGTCAGCGGCTGCCGACCGAGCGTGACCTCGCGGCGCAGCTGGGCATCTCCCGCAGCTCGATGCGGGAGGCGATCCGGGCGCTCACCGTGCTGGGTGTCCTGGAGGCCCGGCACGGTTCCGGCATCTACGTGACACAGCTCCAGGCCGGCGACCTGCTGGAGACGTTCGGGGTGGTGGCCGACCTCTCGCGCGGGCCGCGCCTGGTCGAGCTCCTGGAGGTGCGGCGCGTCCTGGAGTCGACGGCGACCGCGCTGGCCGCCGCCCGCATCACACCGGAGCGACTGGCCGTCGTCGAGGGCCACGTGCGGGCGATGGACGCCACGGACGACCCGGAGGAGATCCTCGCCCACGACCTGGCCTTCCACCGGGAGATCGCGGCGGCCGCCGGCAACGAGACGATGGCGGCGATCCTGGAGGGCCTGTCCTCACGCACCTTCCGCGCCCGCGTCTGGCGCGGCCACCGGGAGGAGGGGGCCTTCGCCCGCACCCGCCGCGAGCACGCCGCGATCCACCGCGCCCTGGCCGCCCGCGATCCGGAGGCGGCCCGGGCGGCGGCGGCCGCGCACGTGGGCGCCGTGGAGGAGTGGCTGCGGGCTCAGCCCGACCTCTGACCGGGCCCCGTCCGGACCACCTCTCGACGCGGAGCTCCCGGCGCGGCACAGTTCTCCCCACGTACTCGCGAGTAGCACCCGTGGACGAGGAGCCCCTGTGACCGAGTGGGTCGGCCGGACCGCCGCCGCCGTGGCAGCCGCCGTACGAGAGAAGCGGGTCACCCCCCGCGAGGTGGTGGCCGGACATCTGGCGCGGATCGAACAGCTGGACGGCCGGGTGGGGGCGTTCCGTACGGTGCGGGCGCGGGCGGCGCTCGCCGAGGCGGACGAGGTGGGCGCCCGGGCGGACCTGGCCGGCCTGCCCCTGGCCGGGGTACCGGTGGCCGTCAAGGACAACCTCGCGGTGCGTGGCGAGTCCATGCGCGTCGGATCGGCCGCGACCCCGGACACGCCCGCCGCGGCCGATCACGTCACGGTGGCCCGGCTCCGGGCGGCCGGCGCCGTGGTCGTGGGGCTGACCAACGTGCCGGAGCTGTGTGTCTTCGGCACCACCGAGGGCGTGCACGGCACCGCCCGCAACCCGTGGGACGCCTCGCGCACGGCGGGCGGCTCGTCCGGCGGCAGCGCGGCCGCGGTCGCCGCCGGGATGGTACCGATCGCCCTCGGCAACGACGGCATGGGCTCGCTGCGCATCCCGGCGGCCAACTGCGGTCTGGTCACCATCAAGCCGGGCCGCGGGGTGGTTCCCGCGGGGATCGGCGAGGGCGACTGGTTCGGCATGTCCGAGAACGGCCCGCTGGCGACGACGGTCGAGGACGCCCGCCTGATGCTGTCGGTCCTGGCCGGCACCCCGGCCGCACGACCGGACGAGCCGGGCAGTCACCGCATCGCCGCCTCCCTGCGCAGCCCCCTGCCCGGCGTCACGGTGAGCAAGCCGTACGTGGGTGCGGCGCGCGAGGCGGCCGCGGTGCTGGTGCGGGCGGGACACCTGGTGCGGCGGGCCGAGCCGCCGTATCCGCTGTCGCTGGGTGTCACCGCGCTGGCGCACTGGACGGCGGGCACGGCCGTGGACGCCCGGGCCCTGGACGCGCGGCGGCTCGTCCGGCGCACCCGGGTGCACGCCGCACTCGGCCGGCGGTTCCTGAACGGGGTCCGCGGCGGCACCGCGCGCGACGACCTGCGCCGTCGGCTGGAGCCGTTCTTCGCGGAGTACGACGTGCTGCTCACCCCGGCGCTCGCGCGGCGCTCGCCGAAGGCTGCGCCGTGGCACGAGCGGGGCTGGCTGAGCAATGTGCTGGTGAACTCGCACCACTCGCCGCTGACACCAGCGTGGAACGTGACCGGCTGGCCGGCGGCGGTGGTCCCGTTCGGGACGCTGCCGTCGGGGGCGCCCACCGCGGTGCAGTTGGTGGGACTGCCGGGGTCGGAGGGGCAACTGCTGCGGGTGGCGGAGCAGTTGGAGGAGCTGCGTCCGTGGCGACGGACGGCGCCGCTCGCTGGGGAGGAGCGGCAGGCGTCCCGCATGGGCGTGGTGCGCACGCCCATGCGGTAGGCGATCGCGAGGGGTCCCGCCCGGGATCAGTCCACGCTGGGCAGGATGTGGGGCTCGGCGAGGTCGTCCTCGTAGCCGGCCAGGCGGATGGGGGCCGAGCGGGCCCACACGTCGAGGCTGCCGATGTCCCCGGGCCGGTGGCCCGCGCGCTCCGTGCGTTCCTTGGGGCGCTGTTCGCGATTCGTCTTCTCCGGTGTCACCGCGCACTCCTTTTGTGTCGGGTCACCCTCGGGGCGTGCCGGTCAGTCCGGGGTCCGGCGCTCGACACGTCCTGGGGTCTGTCTGAAAGCAGTTCGGACGCGGTGGCGCCGGTAACTCCGAGGAGACCAGGCCGTTGTGAACCGGCTTGTCCCATGACGGACCGTGGGTGTGGTGGCACTCCGTTCTGCTGTCCGTCCCCTACAGACTAACCAAATGAGCGGGGGGCCGCTCGATAGCGCTGAAAATTTGGGGTAACCATGGCGAGTCACCCACATGTCCCCGCACGTGAATTGAACCCTTTCGCCCGTCCGTGCACCCTTCGAGGTTCACCCGGACGGACTACGGCGGCGCTCTCCACCGCCGTGTCGTCGCGCAGTTCAGATGGCGTTGGCCCGGTCGCAAGGTCGCCATGATCTGCTGACGTACCGCTACGGCCGTCTCGCGGGAGGACTGGCGCATGGAGCTGCGCGGCGTCGAGGAGCTGATGGACCTGCTGCACGCGGGGCGGGGCGTGCGGGACGCGCCGGGGCACGGCGCGCAGGGCGTCGACCTGCACGACCACGCGCTGCAGACCGCCGCGCTGCTGCGCCGAAGTCGCCCCGCCGACAAGGAACTCCAGATCACGGGCCTGGTCCACCCCATCGGCCGGCTGCTGTGGCCCGCCGACGCCGCCGGCCGGGCCGAGCGCGCGGCAGGCGCCGTACGGCCCTTGCTCGGTGAGCGGGTGGCGCGGCTGCTGCGGCGGCACCCCTGGCAAGGACCGACCTACGACGACGACCTGCTCAGTCTGCGGCAGGCGGACGAGGACGGGTGGGTCCCCGGGTTCGACGCGGGCGTGCTGGAGGACTGGCGGACGGTGCTGGAGTTGGTGGCGGCGTACCACGCGCGGCTGGGGGCCGTCGACTGACGCCTGCCCGGCGACCGGGGAACGGTTGCCTCTTCGAAGGGCCGCCCACGCCGGGGAGGCAGCCGTCGGGGGCACCGCGTGGAGCGGCCGCCGGACACCGCCAACGGCCGCTCGCGCACTACCACTTGCCGGGCGCGTAGTCCTTCAGGAAGACGCCGTACAGGTCCTCGCCGGCCTCGCCGCGCACGACGGGGTCGTAGACGCGGGCCGCGCCGTCGACCAGGTCGAGCGGGGCGTGGAAGCCCTCCTCGGCGAGGCGCAGCTTGTCGAAGTGCGGGCGCTCGTCGGTGATCCAGCCGGTGTCGACGGAGGTCATGAGGATGCCGTCGGTCTGGAACATCTCCTGGGCGCTGGTCCGCGTGACCATGTTCATCGCGGCCTTGGCGGCGTTGGTGTTCGGGTGGCCCGCGCCCTTGTAGCCGCGGCCGAAGACGCCCTCCATCGCCGAGACGTTCACGACGTACGCGCGCCCGCTCGTCGCCTTGCTGGCGGCGTCGGCCATGGCCGGACGGAGCTTGCTGATCAGGATGAACGGCGCCGTGTAGTTGCACAGCTGGGTCTCGAGCAGCTCCACCGGGGAGATCTGCTCGATGGTCTGCACCCATGTGTTGGTCTCGACGACGTCGGGGACCAGGCCACCGGCGTCGATGGCGGTGCCGTCGAGGTGCCGGGCGACGCTGGCGTTGCCCGCGACCAGGGCGAGATCGGCGACCTTCTGCGCGTCCAGGCCGCTGGTGCCGACGGGCAGCGCGGCCAGCCCGTCGACGGCGCCGGAGTTGAAGGCGCCGATCACGTGGTGGGCGGGCAGTTCCCCGGCGGGCAGCGGGGCGCTCTCCCCCTCGACCAGGGCGGCGTAGGCGGTGGGCAGGCGGCGAACGGTCTGCGTCGCGTTGTTGATGAGGATGTCGAGCGGGCCGGCCCCGGCGACCTGGTCGGCGAGGGCCACGGCCTGTGCCGGGTCGCGCAGGTCGATGCCGACGACCTCCAGGCGGTGCAACCAGTCGGCCGAGTCGTCCATGGCCTTGAAGCGGCGGATGGCGTCCTTCGGGAAGCGCGTGGTGATCGTCGTGTGCGCGCCGTCGCGCAGCAGCCGCAGCGCGATGTACATGCCGATCTTGGCGCGGCCGCCGGTGAGCAGCGCGCGCTTGCCGGTCAGGTCGGCGCGGGCGTCCCGCTTGCCGCGGTTCAGGCGGGCGCAGTCCGGACACAGCTGGTGGTAGAAGTAGTCGACCTCGACGTACCGGGCCTTGCAGGTGTAGCACGAGCGCGGACGCTGGAGTATCCCCGCGATCCTGCCTTCCTCGGTGGCCGACGACGGCAGGAGGCCCTCGGTCTCGTCGTCGATGCGCTGGGCGGAGCCGGTCGCGGTGGCCTCGGTGACCGCCCTGTCGTGGGCGGTCTTCGCGGCCCGCCGCTCCTGGCGGCGGCGCTGCTTGACCGTGCGGTAGATGCCGGCGGTGGCCCGGCGCACGGCGATCGCGTCCGGGTGGTCGACCTCCAGCTTGTCGAGTTCCTCCAGCACGCTCAGGCAGACGGCGAGCCGCTCCGGGTCGATCCCGGGCCCGTACACGACCTCGTCCACGGCTTCGTCCGTGATTGCCGAGCCGTCCTCTGTCACCGTCATGGCGCTGCCGTTTCCCTGCTCACCCGTGCGGCGCTCCGACCGCGCCCGCTTTCGAACGGGGAAGTCTACGGAGCGCCGGGCCACACCTCCAAACCCGCGCAGGTCAAGAGCCGCAGGCCGTGATGAGCGTCTCCACCTCCTCGGACAGCGCCCGGGCGAACCGGTCGAGGTCGGGGACCGCCTCGGCGTCGGCGACCAGACCGAAGTGGACGTGCCCGCGGTAGGTCGAGATCGCCACCGCCAGGGACTGGCCGCGGGCGAGCGGGGCGTACGGGTAGACCTCGCCGAGCGGATTCCCGCCGAGTTTCAGGCCGACGCCGGGCAGCGGCACGCTGGTGACCAGGATGTCGAACCAGAGCCGGGCCGCCTGGCTGACCAGCGGTCCGCCGAGGCGGTGACCGAGGGCGGGGACGTGATCGGCGAGCAGGGCCACGGCGCCCGCGCCCCGGCCGGGCCCGGCGTCCTTGTTGCGGTCCATGGCGGTACGGACCGCGGCGAGCCGGCCGAGCGGGTCCGGGTCGTCGACGGGAAGCCGCATGAGGTACCCGGAGAGCCGGTTGCCCTGCGGGTGCGCGGTGCGCGGGCGGCGCTTGGAGACGGGGATGAGCGCGCGGGGCGCCACGCCGTCGCTGCCGTCGCCGCGCTCGTCGAGCCAGCGGCGCAGGGCGCCGGCCACGACCGCGATCAGGACGTCGTTGACGGTGCCGCCGACGACCTTGCGGACGCGGTGCACGTCGTCGAGGTCGAGGACCACGCCGGCGGTGCGCCTCGTGCCGGTGGGTCCGGCGGTGAGCGCGGCGGTCGACTGCCGGGCGAGGGTGTGGACGGCGACGGAGGCGCCGATGTCGAGGGCGCGGCCCACGTCGGACAGGGCGCCGCGCAGCAGCTCGGGGAGTCTGCGCACGTCCGGCAGGAGAGGGCGGGCCGGCTCGGCCGGCCGGGGCCGGGGCGCGGGCAGGTCCATCGGGTCCAGGACGGCCGCGGCGAGTGTCAGCGCGCGCAGGCCGTCGGCGAGGGCGTGGTGGAACTTGAACAGGACGGCGAAGCGGCCGCCCTCCCGCGCCGGCAGCACGTGCGCCTCCCACGGCGGGCGGCCCCGCTCCAGGGGGCGCTCCATGAGCCGGCCGGCCTCGGCCTGGAAGTCGGCGGCAGGCGGGTGCAGCCGGACGTGGCGCAGGGGATCGAAGTCCGGGTCGGGCTCGCGCACCGCGCCGCCGAAGACCGGGGGCTGCCACACGTCCCGGATCCGCATGCGCAGTCCGGGGACGCCGGCCGCCCGGGCGGCGAGCAGGTCGGCCGCGTGGGCACCCGCGGTGGGCGAGAGCGCCGAGAAGACGCCGAGTGCGCCGAGGTGCATCGGGTGTTCGGGGGACTCGATGTTCCAGAACGCCAGGTCGAGAGGGGCCAGCAGATCATCAGGAGTCACGGGCTTGCCTCGCGTCGACGACGGGTGAGACAGCAGTCAATCCCTCCGAGCGATTACGGTCAAGTACGATCAGGCTACACACAGTTAACTGTCGATTAAGTATGTCGAAAACACCATCGACAGGGGAAAGCCCGATCGAACGCGGCCGCAGCCGGTGTGGGCGAAGACCTTGGCGGGGCGTCCGCGACGCGACGTCCACCCGGGCCGTGCTCCGGCCGCACCTGACGGCTGCGCCTCACGACGCCTGCTGGCCCACGACGCCTGCCGCCCGTCGCGCCTGCCGACTCATGCCACCCGTCGGCCCTCACCCGTCGGCCCAACGCGCCTGCCGGACGGCGGGGGCGAGGCCGGGCTGTTCGGGGGCGGCCTCGGCGACCTCCACGGCCCTTGACCTGTTCGAGCGCGGCCTCGGCGCACGACCCGTGACGCCCGCCGACCCGTCACGCCGCGGACTACGGCACCCGCTGGCCCTTCCCGAGGGCGATCACTCCGCCCTTCGACACGGAGTACAGCTCCGCGTCCCGCTCCGGGTTCACACCGATCGTGGCGCCGGGCGGGACCTCGACGTTCTTGTCCAGGATCGCCCCGCGCACCACCGCACCCCGCCCGATGTGGACGTTGTCGTGCAGGATCGAGCCCTGGACGACGGCTCCCGGGTCGACCACCACCCCCGGTGACAGCACGGACCGGGTGACCTGCCCGCGGATGAGGCAGCCCGCGCTGATGATCGACTCCCCCGCGATGCCTCCCGCGTTGAAGCGGGCCGGGGAGAGCTGGTTGGAGTGGGTGTAGATGGGCCAGCTGCGGTTGTAGAGATTGAAGGCGGGGCGCTCGGCGATCAGGTCCATGTGGGCGTCGTAGTACGCGTCGAGCGTGCCGACGTCCCGCCAGTACCCCTGGTCGCGGACGGTCTCGCCGGGCACGTGGTTGTCGCTGAAGTCGTACAGTGCGGCCTCGCCGCGCTGGGTGAGCTGGGGCAGGATCGAGCCGCCCATGTCGTGCACGGAGCTCTCGTCCTCGGCGTCGCGCTGCAGCGCCTCGACGAGGGCCTTGGTGGTGAAGATGTAGTTGCCCATCGAGGCGAACACGCACTCCGGGTCGTCCGCGAGGCCGGGCGGGTCGGCGGGCTTCTCCAGGAAGCGCTCCACGGTCTGCCCGTCCGAGCCCGGGGTGATCACGCCGAAGGACGAGGACTCGGTGCGCTGCACCCGTATGCCGGCCACCGTCACGCCCGCCCCGCTGTCGATGTGCTGGGTGAGCATCTGGCGCGGGTCCATGCGGTAGACGTGGTCGGCGCCGAACACGGCGACGTACTCGGGTTGCTCGTCGTGGATCAGGTTCAGCGACTGCAGGATGGCGTCGGCGCTGCCGAGGAACCAGCGCGGGCCGAGCCGCTGCTGGGCGGGGACCGGGGTGACGTAGTTGCCGAGCAGACTGGACATCCGCCAGGTGGTGGTGATGTGCCGGTCCAGCGAGTGCGACTTGTACTGCGTCAGGACGCAGATGCGCAGGATGTCGGCGTTGACGAGGTTGGACAGCACGAAGTCGACGAGACGGTAGGTGCCGCCGAAGGTGACCGCGGGTTTGGCGCGGTCCGCCGTGAGGGGCATCAGACGTTTGCCCTCGCCGCCCGCCAGCACGATCCCGAGGACCGAAGGCCCACCACGACGCATGGCCGCTCCCCTCATCCTGGTTGAACCATGATTTCCCCGCGCGGGGCGACCTACGCCTGTTTGACGATCTCCTCGTACAGCCGGACCGTGCGCCGGGCCACCGCGTCCCAGCCGAACTCCCCCACCGCCCGGTCCCGTCCGGCCTCTCCCATGCGGCGGGCGGTCTCCGGGTCGCCGAGGACGCTGTCCAGCGCCCGGGCGAGTGCCGCCTCGAACTCCGCGCCCCCGTCGCCCCCTTCGCCCTCCTGCCCCACCGGCACCAGCAGGCCGGTCACCCCGTCCTCGACGACCTCGGGGATGCCGCCGACCCGGGACGCCACCACGGGCGTGCCGCAGGCCATCGCCTCCAGGTTGACGATGCCGAGCGGCTCGTACACCGAGGGGCAGACGAACACGGCCGCGTGGGTGAGGAGTTGGATGACCTCCGGACGCGGCAGCATCCGCGGGATCCAGTGCACCCCGTCCCGGGCCCGGCTCACCTGCTCGAACAGCTCGCGGAACTCCCGGTCGATCTCGGGGG
This sequence comes from Streptomyces sp. NPDC051315, assembly GCF_044455165.1. Classification (NCBI taxonomy): domain Bacteria; kingdom Bacillati; phylum Actinomycetota; class Actinomycetes; order Kitasatosporales; family Streptomycetaceae; genus Streptomyces; species Streptomyces sp. NPDC051315. The sequence continues at coordinate 55,106 of NZ_JBITEN010000005.1, read as the reverse complement.
TGTCGGGTGCGCCCGCGCACAGCACGACCTGGGCCGCCGGGTCGATGTCCCGGACGGCGCGCAGCAGATGGGGGACGCCCTTCTGGCGCGTGATGCGGCCGACGAACAGCACGTACGGGCGGGACGGGTCGAGGCCCACGCGGGCGAGGGCGTCGGTGCCGTGGTCGGGCCGGTACAGGGCGGTGTCGATGCCGTTGTGCACGACGTGGACCCGGTCCGCGTCCAGCGCCGGATAGCAGGCGAGGATGTCGTCGCGCATCGCGCCGGAGACCGCGATCACCGCGTCGGCGGCCTCGACGGCGGTTTGCTCGGCCCAGCCCGACAGGGCGTATCCGCCGCCGAGTTGCTCGGCCTTCCAGGGGCGCAGGGGCTCCAGCGAGTGGGCGGTCAGCACGTGCGGGACGCCGTACAGCTCCTTGGCGAGGTGGCCGGCGAGGTTGGCGTACCAGGTGTGGGAGTGGACCAGTTCGCGGCCCTCGAGGGCGGCGGCCATGGCCAGGTCGACGGAGAAGGTGCGCAGGGCGTCGTTGGCGCCGTCGAGCGCGGACCAGGGGCGGTGGCGCAGCACGCCGGCCGCCCGGTCCGCCGAGGAGACCTCGCCCCAGCAGTGCACCTCGAGATCGACCAGCGCGCGCAACTCGCGGGCGAGGAACTCGACATGGACACCCGCGCCGCCGTACACGTCCGGGGGATACTCCCGGGTCAGCAGTCCCACTCGCACCCGGAACCCCCAGTTCTCGTCGCCTGTCCCCCCATGGTCACCCAGACGGGGCGCGCGGGGAAGAGCGCGGGGGTCGCGCGAAGCAGCAGTCGCCGCACACCCCTGCGCCCGGCACCCGGTAGTACAGACAGCAGCTGCGGCGGCGGAAGGCGGTGCCGGTGAGGGTGCCGGTGGCGGCGAGCAGGGGGTGGGCGAGGATCTGCGCGGTGAGGGCACCACAGCGCGCGGAGACGTCCGTACGGCCGTGGCCGCGTGCCCACCGGTCCAGTTGCCGGGCCGCTCCGGCCAGCGCCGAGGCGGCGTTGCCGCGCAGGAGCCCCGGGGCGACGGAGTGGCGGCTGCGCAGGGCCTCGGCCAGGGGTTCGAGGTGGGCGTGGAGCACGGCGTCGGTCAGGGTGGCCGCGTCCCCGGGCCGGGCGTGGACCTCCGTCAGCCACAGGTCGTCCGGGGCACTGCCCCGCGGATCCCAGCGCAGCAGCCGCGGATCCAGGTCGGGCAGGCTGCCGTACAGGGCGGCGCAGCCGAGCGCCACCGACCACAGGCGGGCCGCGAGGCCCTGCTGGGCCACGGAGGCGGCGATCCGTGTCTCGGGCGCGCGCAGCGCGAGGGCGACCTTCCGCACCCGCAGGGTCAGGGGATGTCCGTCGCCGTCCGGCGAGGCGTCCCCGTAGGCCTCCGCGAGCGTCGGCAGGGACGGCGGCGCTTCCCGTGCCGCGGGTGGCGCGGTGCGCAGGGCGAAGAAGCCGCCGAGCGGGCGGAGGGCGGCGAGTTCGGGGTCGAGGTCCACGAGGGGCAGTAGTACCAAGGGCGGCACGAGGGGTGATCGGCGAGCCCCCGGCATGGCCGGAATCCGGCGCAGATCACCCACCTTGGGGAGGACTGCGGTCCTGTCGTACTCCATCGGTAGTAGGACCCAATGCGTGCTCAGGGACGACGACGGGAACAGATCGACAAGGCATCGTGTTCGGTATGAGAGCAGACCGTTCGCCGCGCCGGGCCCCGGGCCCCAGCCTCACGCAGAGGAGCAGCTCATGAGCGCCCTCGCGTTGTCCGTGGTCCTGTCGCTCGTCTCGGCCGTCGCCTACGCGGCCGGGGCGATCGTGCAGGAGCAGGTCGCGGTGTCCTCGCCCGACGAACAGTACGCGCCGCTGCGGCGGCCGAGCTGGTGGGCGGCGGTCGCGCTGAACGGACTCGGCGGGCTGCTGCACGTCGTGGCGCTGGCGTACGGTCCCCTGAGCCTGGTCCAGCCGCTGGGCGCGCTGACCATCGTGGTAGCGCTGCCGATGGCAGCCCTGTTCGTGGGCCGCAGGGCCGGGGCGACGGCCTGGCGGGGCGCCATCATGGCGACGGTCGGTCTGGCCGGTCTGCTGTCCCTGGTCGGCGCGGCCGAGGCGCAGTCGCTCAGCACCCCGCAGCGGGTGGGCTCGGCCGTCGTCACCGGCGGCGCCGTCGTGGCCCTGATGATCGCCGGGCGGGCCGCGCACCGGCACCCGGCGGTGCGCAGCACGCTGCTGGCCATCGCGTCCGGCATAGCCTTCGGCATGTCGTCGGTGTTCACCAAGACCGTCGCGGTCGACTGGACCGGCGGTGTCTCCACGGCCGATCTGCCCTCCCTCGCCGTGATCGGTGTGCTGGCCACGGCCGGCATGCTGCTGTCGCAGGCCTCCTACCGCGGCGGCGGCCTCGCCGCCCCGCTGGCCACGCTGACCGTGGTGAACCCGGTGGTCGCGGCCGCGGTCGGGATCACGATGTTCGGCGAGACCTTCCGCTACGGCAGCACGGGCACCGCGCTCGCCCTGAGCTGCGGTGTGGTGGCGGCCGGTGGCCTGATCCTGCTGACGACCGAGCGGCTCTCGGGCCCGCGGACGCAGCGGGTGCCCGCGGCGGAGACGGCCGGCCCCGCGGCCGCGGCCGGACGGCCCGGCGGGTCCCCGGGGCAGCCGGTCGAGCCGGTCGTTTCGCGGCTGGAAGAAGCTCTGGCAGAGGTCCTGGAAGAGGCCCCGGACGTCCGGGCCGGCGCCCGGGAGGAGGTCCGGGCGGACGTGCTGGTGCCGGCCCAGGCTTTGGACGAGCCGGCGCCGGCGACGGAGCCGTCCGCCCCGCCCGAACCTCTGCCTCTGTACGGGCTGTTCTACGGCGGCCCCTACGTCCCGCTGCCGGTCCTCGACCGGCAGCGCGTGCGGATCAGATCCTGACCCCGCCGGCCCGCAGATAGGCCACCGGATCGACGTCCGTGCCGAACCCGGGCCCCGTCCGCACCTCGAAGTGCAGATGCGGGCCCGAGCTGTTGCCGGTGGAACCGGAGCGGCCGATGCGCTGGCCGGCGCCCACCGACTGCCCGTCCCGTACGGAGATGGCCGAGAGGTGCGCGTACTGGGAGTAGCGGCCGTCGGAGTGCCGGACGACCACCTGGTAGCCGAAGGAGCCGCCCCAGCCGGCGGTCACCACGGTGCCCGCCGCGACGGACTTCACCGAGGTGCCGGTGGGCACGGGGAAGTCGACGCCGGTGTGGTAGCCCTTCGACCAGGAGGAGCCCGTCGCGTGGTAGGGAGTGCCCAGGCCGGCGGCGACGGGAGCGACGAGCGAGCGACCGCTCGACGTCTTCGTCCCACCGGCCTTCTCCTTCGTACTCCCCTTGGCCTTCTCCTTCGTACTCCCCTTGGCCTTCTCCTTCGTACTCCCCTTGGCCTTCTCCTTCGTACTCCCCTTGGCCTTCTCCTTGCTGTCGGGGGTCTTCCCCGTCCGGGAGCCGGAGGTGGCGCCCGGGGTCGTGGTCGTGGCGCCGGCCTGGCCGTTCAGCCTCAGCCGCTGCCCCGGCACGATCAGGTCGGGGTCCGCTCCGATGGCCGCCCGGTTCGCGGCGTACAGCCGCTGCCAGCCGCCGCGGACCTCCTGCTCGTCGGCGATGCCCGACAGGGTGTCACCGCGCACGACCGTGTACATCTCGGCGGTGCCCGCCCGCGACTGGGGCGTGGTCTGCGGCTGTACGTCCTTCAGCGAGCTCTTGGCCGGCTTGGTGGACTTGGTGGAGGTGCCGCCCGGGTGGATGTCGGGGGTGTCGCCGCCCCGGGTGAGTCCGGCGCGGACCGAGCAGGCCGGCCAGGCGCCGGGCCCCTGGCCCTCCAGCACCTTCTCCGCGACGGCGATCTGCTGGTCCTTGGTGGCGAGGTCGGCGCGCGGCGCGTACCGGGTGCCGCCGTACGCCTCCCAGGTGGACTGGGTGAACTGCAGCCCGCCGTAGTAGCCGTTGCCGGTGTTGATGTCCCAGTCGTTGCTCGACTCGCAGGCGGCGACCTTGTCCCAGGTGTCCACGTCGGCGGCCTGCGCGGCGCCGGTACCGATGAGCGGGAGGGCCATGCCGGCGCCGCCCGCCGTGACGGTGAGCGAGGCCCGGTTGATCCTGTTCGGCTGATACCGGCGGTGCCGGCCGCGTACGGCCATGAAGGTCCCCCTCGACATGCGTCAGGAGCGGCAAAAGTAAGGGCCTCCAACCGGCCGGGACAAGACGACAATCGGCCGCCCTGTCTCAACTCGACCGGTAATCGCCCCCTGTTGCGCCGCCGTGCGGCACCGGGCGCCCGCGGTGCGTATCCGCTCCGGGACGGTGTCGGCCGGGAGGTGCGGCAGGCCACCGGCGCGTCAGGGTGGTCGGCGGGGCGCCACGGGCGGGACGATCGGCACCGGAACAGGACGAGCACAGGACCCTGAGGAGCCAACCGTATGAGCACGACAGCCCAGATCGGCGTGACGGGACTGGCGGTCATGGGCCGCAACCTCGCCCGCAACTTCGCACGCAACGGCTACACGGTCGCGGTGCACAACCGGACGGCGGCGCGCACGCACGCCCTGGTGGAGGAGTTCGGGCAGGAGGGCGACTTCGTCGCGGCCGGGACCGCCAAGGAGTTCGTGGCGGCGCTGGAGCGGCCCCGCCGTCTGGTGATCATGGTGAAGGCCGGGGAGCCGACCGACGCCGTGATCCAGGAGTTCGCCCCGCTCCTGGAGCCCGGCGACATGATCATCGACGGGGGCAACGCGCACTTCGCCGACACCCGGCGCCGGGAGCGTGAACTGCGTGAGAGCGGCATCCACTTCGTCGGCACGGGCATCTCGGGCGGCGAGGAGGGCGCCCTGCACGGGCCGAGCATCATGCCGGGCGGCTCGAAGGAGTCGTACGAGTCGCTGGGCCCGATGCTGGAGAAGATCTCCGCGAAGGCGGCGGACGGGGCGCCGTGCGTGACGCACGTCGGTCCCGACGGCGCCGGGCACTTCGTGAAGATGGTCCACAACGGCATCGAGTACGCGGACATGCAGCTGATCGGCGAGGCCTACCAGCTGCTGCGGGACGTCGCCGGGTACTCCCCCGCGGAGATCGCGGACGTCTTCCGCACCTGGAACACCGGCCGGCTCGACTCGTACCTGATCGAGATCACCGCCGAGGTGCTGTCGCACGTGGACGCGGCGACGGGCAAGCCGTTCGTGGACGTGGTGGTGGACCGGGCGGAGCAGAAGGGCACCGGCCGCTGGACCGTGCAGATCGCGCTGGACCTCGGCGTGCCGGTGTCGGGCATCGCGGAGGCGGTCTTCGCGCGCTCGCTGTCGGGGCACGCGGCGCTGCGGGACGCCTCGCGGGGGCTGGCCGGCCCGAAACCGGCCGCGCTGGACAAGGCGGAGGCGCAGGCCTTCGCGGACCGGGTGGAGCAGGCGCTGTACGCCTCGAAGATCGTGTCGTACACGCAGGGCTTCCACGAGATCGCCGCGGGCAGCGAGGAGTACGGCTGGGACATCGACCTCGGCGCCGTCTCCGCGATCTGGCGGGGCGGCTGCATCATCCGGGCGGCCTTCCTCGACCGGATCCGTGCCGCGTACGACGCGCGCGCGGACCTGCCGAGCCTGCTGTCGGACGAGACGTTCGCCTCCGAGATCGCCGCCGCGCAGGACGCGTGGCGACAGGTGCTGGTCTCCGCGACGCTCCAGGGGGTGCCCACGCCGGGGTTCGCGGCGGCGCTCGCCTACTACGACGCGTTGCGTGCCGAACGGTTGCCCGCGGCGCTCACACAGGGGCAGCGGGACTTCTTCGGTGCGCACACCTACCGGAGGGTGGACCGGGAGGGGGCGTTCCACACCCTGTGGGGCGGGGACCGGTCGGAGGTCGGCGCGTAGCGCCGGCGGGGGACGGCCGACCGCTCGCGGGTGCGGTCGGGCGGGGGCCGGCCGAGCGGTTCCCCGGCCCGTACCGCCCCCTGGCGGCCGTGGGGGGGGGGGGGGGGGGGGGGGGGGCGCCCCCCGCGCCCCCCCCCCCGCTTCTCGCCTCCGGGATCAGCTCAGTGGAGGACCGGGCTCCGGGTTCGGGACCGGCTCCGGGCCCGGGGGGATCGGGGACGGGGAGGGGTCCGGCGGGGGCGGGCCCGGGTGCGGTGGGGCCGGGGGTGGGGTCGGGTCCGGTCCCGGGGGTGGTTCGGGCGGCGGCACCGGGCTGGGGTACGGCTCCGGGCCCGGCGTCGGCGGGGGCTGGACGGGGTCGGGGTACGGGTTCGTCATCGTGTCCTCCGGCCAGTGGTGAAGCGTGGCTCTGGACTACTCCCCCGCGTACCCGGGGGTGGCGCGGACAGTCACCCCCCGGTGGCAGCGGGTGCGTCCGCCCGGACCTCTCCGGTCGCGGGGTCAGCCGTGCCGCGCTGCCCGCGCGCCCGCCGCCAGACCCGGTCGGGGACTGCTCAGCACCGGCACCCGGGTACGGGTCAGCCGCTGGGCCGGGGTCATGGAGGCCTGGGCGAGGACGATCGCGTCGGCGTCGCGGACCGCGTCGGCCGCGTCGGCCACGAGGCGGGCGCAGCCCTCCGCGTCGCCGGCCGCGAAGCGGTCCCACGCGCCGTCGACGAGGATCCTGCGGACGGTGACGGGCCGGGCCGCGCGGCGCGCCTCCTCGACGATCAGGTCGGCGGTCGGTCCGAAGGTGCTCTCCACGGTCGCCAGGACCGCGACACGCGGGCCGGCGGCCACCGCGGCGGCGGCCATCGGGCGGTCGACGCGCACCACCGGGACCGCCGCGCCGGCCGTCTCCGCCACCGCGCCGAGGGTCGAGCAGGTGCACAGCACCGCCCGGGCCCCCTCGGCGGCGGCACGCGCCAGCACGGCCCGTACGTCGTCGGCGACCGTGTCGGGGCCCTGTGCGCGGGCCCGGGACAGCAGGTCCTCGTCGACGAAGTGCCTCAGTTCCAGGCCAGGGTGGTCCTCGTCGCGCAGGGCGTCGAAGACCGGGACGTGGGCGGGTGAGGTGTGCAGGAGGGCCAGCACCGGGTCAGAACCTGCCGGGGTGGGCGCGCAGCCAGTCCTTGGCGGCGGCGAGCAGCTCCGGGTCGGCCACCGGGGCCTCCTCCGGGTGCCGCTCGGCCCACTTCACGACGTACGGGCACAGCGGGGCGACGGGGGTCTCCTCGCGGGCGGCGACGGCGTACAGCTCGCGGGCCAGGGAGCCGGCGATGCCCTGGCCCTCGTGGGCCGGTTCGACGATGGTGTGCACGGGGACCAGGGCGCGCCCGGGCGACTCCAGGACGAAGTACTCGATGCGGCCGACGACGTCGCCGCCCTCACCGAGGGCTTCGAGACGGCCGGCCGCCCGGTCGTCGCGGATCCGGATGTCGCTCATGGGCACGCTCCTGGTGCGATGGGTGCGGGGGTTCGCCGACGCCGTGGACGCGGTGCACGCGGTACGGGGTCGGTCAGACGGACACGGCCTGCGGGCTGCGCTCCTGGTCGGAGCCCGGCACCGGCTCGGCGGGGTCGGCGCCCAGGGCCACGATGCGGTTGTCGCGGTCCACGTGCACGACCCGCGGCTGGAGAGCCCGGGCCTCGGCGTCGGTCACCTGAGCGTAACTGATGATGATCACCAGGTCCCCGGGGTGCACGAGATGGGCGGCGGCTCCGTTGATCCCGACGACCCCCGAGCCACGCTCGCCCTCGATGACGTACGTCTCCAGCCGGGCCCCGTTGGTGATGTCGACGATGTGCACGAGCTCACCGGGCAGCAGGTCGGCGGCGTCCAGCAGATCGGCGTCGATGGTCACCGATCCCACGTAGTGCAGGTCGGCCTGGGTGACGGTGGCGCGGTGGATCTTGGACTTGAACATGGTGCGCAGCATTCAATGCTCCCGAAATCCGCTCCCTGCCTGCTTTGTGCAGGTCAAGGGCTGTTCTGTCAGCCTACAACGGCTCGTCCTCCGTCCAACGCCCGCCCGTCACGGAGGTTCTACGCCGACCGCTTGCCGAGTCTCCTGACAGGTCCCAGTCAGATGGAGAAGACTCTTCATGAGCCTTCCACCTCACCCGGGGCCGACAAGTGTGACCAGAGTATGGAACGGCACCCCGGGGTCGCAGCGAGATCTCGGTCACTTCACATCGGAGCGAGGGATGCGCGGAGGACGAACATGAGAGCGCCGTTGCGCCCGTCGCGACCGCTCGGCGTGGGCAACCCCGTCGGCGACGTACGACTGCTGTGGGTGCGCGACATCCTGGGCGTCACCGGACCGAAGTGCGGCTGTGGCGTCAACGTCTGCGGGACGTGCACGAGCCACCTCAACGGCTGGGCTTCGCCGACGACCCGAACAAGCGAGCGTCCTCATCGTCCCCATGGTCCGGCGGCGACCGCAGCGTGCAGACAGGGTCGCCGATCCCCCGGCCGCGCGTCTGAGGCCTGTCCCGCGACGATCTCCGAGCGTGTTCTGTTCGCTTCCACCGACGAAGCTGCTCACACGTTCGGGAAGGGGGGCACCTCGTCCATCACCCGCAGCAGTGCCCGTGCGGCTTCGGCTTCCTCTGGCCGCACCGACTCGGCGAGGGCCTCGACGACCGACCGGCCGGCGCGCACCGCAGCCCGGGAGGTGGCCTCCCAGTCAGGCTGCTCCTTGAAGGCCGTGCGCTTGGGGCCACCGGCCGCCGCCGCGGAGGAGTGCCAGTTCTCGGTCCGGCAGATTCGCTCCAACAGGTCCAGCAGGTCGGCCTTGCAGGGCACGTGCGGGGCCCCGACCAGTTCAAGGAGAAACGGGACCGTCGGGGCAGTCGCCTCGCCGACGACGAACCCCAAGGCGCAGATGCGATCACCGAGTTCGTCGATCGCGAGGCGAGCGGTGTCCTCACCTCCGTACGCGACCCGGGAGAGCAGCGGCGGGATACTTCCAGCGCGGGCTCCTTGCGCGTCGCGCAGTCCCCCCCACCGGACCCCAGCGACGCCCTTCAACAGACTTCCCACGCCTGCCACCCTCTCATCGGACCGGTGGTTGGCTCCATCAATGCCCTGGGACAGCGTTCGGCGCCCATCCTGCATTGATTCCCGCTCCGCAGTCGGGAACAAGGACACCGCTGCCACGAGCGCGGCGGAGACGGCGAGCAGGGTGCGACGACGGCGGCGCAAAGAGCCAGCCGGCTTGCGGTGACGAGGTGCCGCGGTGCACAAAAACCTTGCGGTGATCGACGGCAAGCAGGCAATCGACGTGGCATGGGCCCGCTACTTCGCCGCCCCTGATGCGGGGAGCGCCTGAGCCGGGGCCTTCCTCGCCCTTCACTCAAGGCGCCTGGCAAGGGCGGACCGGTAGTACGCCAGCCGCTCCTCGTTCTCGTCCACGTACTCCAGAACGTCGAACGCGGCTTCGGCGTGCCCGGACACGGCTTCGGCGTACAGCACCCAGATGCCCTCACGCACCGCGGCTGTGCACTCCTCCTCCAGGTCGGGGCGGCCTGCCTCGACCTCGCTCTGGTGCGACTCCCCCGTCACGAGGTACTCCAGCATCCCCAGGAAGTGGCCCCTGACGGAGTCGTGCAGATCTTCGCCCAGCGCCGTGAGCATCACCGGTACGGCATGCGGGGCCACCTCGAAGAGCATGCTCTGGACCTCGAGGTGGTTCTCCAGCGTGTACCCGACCGTCTCCTGCGTGCTCCGGGCGTCCAGGAGCCTCCTGAACGTCTCCGTCAGATGCGCACCCGACTGCCCGCATCCGCAGCGGAGTGCGGACCAGTCATGGCGTGCGAGCTCAAGCAGTGACGTCCTCATGATCTCCCTGTCTCCGGCAGCGACCTCACTCACGCGGACGGGGCTAGTGCTCTGACCACATTGGTTCGCCGGGTTGGTGGTCGGGGCGGTTGGATGTTGCGTGACGTCCGATCCGAGTGCTGGGGGTGTGGTGGCTGAGCCTGTCCGCGTGCGCAGGTTGACCGACCAGGAGGGGCAGAAGCTGCAGCAGATCGTGCGTCGTGGCAGCACCAGTTCGGTCCGCTTCCGACGCGCGATGATGCTGCTGGCGTCGGCCGGCGGGAACCGGGTCCCGGTGATCGCCCAGCTGGTGCAGGCCGACGACGGCACCGTCCGGGATGTGATCCACCGGTTCAACGAAATCGGCCTGGCCTGTCTGGACCCTCGGTGGGCGGGAGGCCGTCCCCGCCTGCTCAGCCCTGACGACGAGGACTTCGTCATCCAGACGGCCACCACCCGCCCCAACAAGCTCGGCCAGCCCTTCACTCGCTGGTCCATCCGCAAACTGCTGGCCCACCTGCGGAAAGTCCATGGGCGGGTCATCCGCATCGGCCGCGAGGCGTTACGCCGTCTGCTCGCCCGCCGCGGCATCACCTTCCAGCGCACCAAGACGTGGAAGGAGTCCCCGGACCCCGACCGCGAGGCAAAGCTGGACCGGATCGAGGAGGTCCTGGACCGCTTCCCGGACCGGGTCTTCGCGTTCGACGAGTTCGGCCCGCTCGGCATCCGCCCCACCGGCGGTGCGGGCTGGGCCCCGGCCAGTCACCCCGAGCGGCACCCGGCGACCTACCACCGCACGCATGGCGTCAGGTACTTCCACGGCTGCTATTCGGTTGGTGACGACACGCTCTGGGGCGTCAACCGCCGGAAGAAGGGCGCCGCGAACACGCTGGCCGCGCTCAGATCGGTCCGGGCTGCCCGACCGGACGGCGCCCCCATCTACGTCATCCTGGACAACCTGTCCGCCCACAAGGGCGAGACGATCCGCCGCTGGGCGAAGAAGAACCGAGTCGAGCTGTGCTTCACGCCGACATACGCGTCCTGGGCCAACCCAATCGAGGCGCACTTCGGGCCGCTGCGGCAGTTCACCATCGCCAACTCCAACCACCGCAACCACACCGTGCAGACCCGGGACCTGCACGCCTATCTGCGCTGGCGCAACGCGAATGCCCGGCACCCCAACGTGCTGGCAGCCCAGCGCCGCGAGCGCGCTCGCATCCGCAGCGAGAAGGGCCTCCGTTGGGGCGGACGTCCCCTCGCCGATGCCGCTTGACCAGCCCGGCGACCCTGCCCGGCCGGGTTCTAGCAGTAGCCATCCACCCTGGCGCCAGCTGGAGCGAGGTTGGGCCAGGGATGTCCTGCTCTGTCGGAGGCAGCGGACCGTAGGAGGTCAAGAATCGTGCACCCCGGGTAGCCCCGAAAACTCGCGTAGGTGCCCCGGTAGTAACAGCTCCAGTAGCTCACGACCCGCCGTTGAGTGCGTGCGAAGAAGGCAGCGTTGTCCACAAGGAACTGCCCGTAAGCGAGGTGGCCGTAGGTGCCGGGCGTGGCGAGATCACGGAGCTCATCGCAGATGACGACCAGGATCTCCAAGACGTACTCGCCAACCAGCTGCACGACGAAGGGGACGACCCATGGGTCCGTGTAACCAACGACCTTCTCCAGGTGGCGCTGCCTGACCATGCCGTCGCAGTGCCTTGAGTACAGGCAGTGCAGAAGCTGTTGTTGGCGCGACGAAAGCGACGCCACCCTGTCAGTTGGCGGCTCGTCGTTGTAGAGGCGCCCGGGGATCAAAACCTGCTGGCCCTCGACAGCGACCGAGAACGAGGCATGCGGCTGGAGCCGAGAATCAGGCATCACCGCCAGGACTGCCTCGGCATCGCTTGCAAGCTCGGCTGGGAACGCCGTGATCAACGGATTGCTGCGGTCGGAAAGCGGCTGCACGAGCCGAGCATAGGCGGATGCCTCCTCCAGGTAGCTGGCATTAATGGCCCCACATCCGCCCAACCCGGCGAAGGTATGCGGTCAGAGCACTAGAGAAGCCGGACGTCGCAGCGGCTCAGAACGTCCATGATCCTCCTGAAGTCCCCTTTCAGACGCTCACGCGACTCGGACGAGTACCGCCAGTTGAGGGTGAAGGGAGCGGTAGCTCCGAAGCCTCCGCCCAAGCAGTCGGCCAAGGCACTGAGACTCCGGCCGAAGTATCCGCCGGGACCGTTGACCGCCTCTCCGATGGCGCAAAGAAAGTCCCGGAGGTCGCCGACCACGCGTCCGTCCACCTCGTATTCGGTACCTGCGGGGTCGTCGTTGCGAGCGGAATGGGTGGCGTGGTTCACGCTGATTTCCAGCCACGCATCTCGCTGCTCCCCGGTGTACGCAAGCCAGGATCCAGGCAGCTCAGGGCCGCCGCGCCACCGTTCCGCCCACATGGCCTCCGAGCCGGCCCCGGGGCGCCAGACGAGCATTCCTCCCACCTCGAGCGATCCGTCGTCCTTCACGCCGTATCCCGTCGCGACCGACATGTAGTACCTGCCGATACGACGCCCCTTGTGGTCCAGGATCACGATCCAGACGTTGCCGAGATCGACCTTCGCGCCCCAGATCGCGGGACTGCAGCTCACCGCCTGCCATCCGTCGAACCGCAGGAGCACTGCCTCGTCTTCCGGAACCGCGTGCGAGGTATAGAAGTTCCGCACCTCACGAGCCTGGATCAGGACCGACTCCGAGTCGTCGTCGACCACCTCGTAGCCGATCTCCCCAGCCGTTCCTACCACTCCTCGTCACCCCACACTCGCCGGGGCCTTGGTCCCCGCTCCTCGTACCACGGCCAGGGAAGTCGAAGACCTTGTTGTAGTCGTGCCGGAACGCGTATCCGAGCCGATCGTTCTCGCTGAGAATTCTATGGCTGGTGAGATTCCCATCAGCACGAGGCAGTTGCCCTTCGCCCACTTTTCGGTTCCCATGGTGCGCCACCCAGGGGCGAGATCGCAGTTGTGGACGGAGGTGTTTGTCGAGCTGGCGGGCAGAGGCTGGCGAGTATCGGTGAACACGGTCGCGAAGGTCATGGCCGAACTCGGGCTGGCCGGACGGAAGGTGCGCCGCCGCCGGTCGCTGACGAGGACGGGCAAGTGGCCGGCCGCACCGGATTTCGTGTGCCGGGACTTCATCGCCGAGGAACCCGTTCGCAAGCCAGCGGCAGGACCTCCGCCAGCGGCGCACGGACAGGGGCAGCGATCACTGCTTGCGGCGGTTCAGGCGGGCCTGCCGAAGGCTCGGCGTGGTCCAGTCCATGGGCAGAGTCGGATCTTGCTTCGACAACGCCGTGCGTCAAACATGCCGGAGGCCCCACCGGAGTGACGCCGACGTCCGGTGGGGCCTCCGCACTCACTTGAGAGAACTCGATCAGCTGGGGGCGAAGAACTCGACGATGTGGCGGGCTACTTCGTCGATGGCGTCGAGGGCGTACTCCCGCCGCTCCGGCCCGGACTCCTCAACATGGAATCCCGGCCCGTCGCTCCGAACGCGGAACACCCGGTCGTCATGCCTGGGCGGGGGCGTGGTGAAGCGGAGTTCACCGTAGCTGATCTCCGGATAGAAACTCCGCAGTTCACCGAAAGGAGCGAGACGAACGAGAAGCCGCTGGCCGCCCGTGGGGTGAACCGAATCCAGCAGGTCATGCCACTGGGCCTCGGCGGCTCTTCCCTCCGCGAAGGCACGCGCCAGCCTCCCCGGCTCCATGAACGGGAACTCCGCCACGAAGTCGTCGAGGGGCTCGCCACCCTGCCAGGCGGCTACCGCCCGAAGTGCCTGGTCAACGTTCTCGGTCGCTCCGGCCGCCCATTCGACGACCCCGGGCTCGTAGATCTTGACACCGAAGACCCTCTCCTCGGCCCCGACCCAGACAGAGACAGTGCCGCGGTCGGTCACGAGATCCGCCCCGGCGAATCCTTCGACTAGCCCGTCAAGGGCCAGCCGGAGACCGGCAGCGCGGCGCTTCAGTGCCCTGGCCAGACCATCGGACATGTCGAGGTCGGGGTAGAGCACCGCCGGATTCCAGGGTTCATTCGACGACCTTTCGCTGTTCATCCCAGGGAACCGCCCCTTCGCACTTACACAGGGTGAACATACTCTTGACCGGTTTGAGGTCGCCGAAGCTGGACCAGTCGGGCTCGGGAGGCCGTGGCAGATCCACGATCTTTCCGCCCGGAACCCCCGTGTAGAAGTGCACGGAATCCCATGAACGCTGACCATTGGCCACTGCCCTGGCGACCCAGCTCATCTCGAGCTCCGTGGCCAGGCCCCCCTTGAGACCGTTCCTCACCGCGCCATCGAAATCCGTTTCCCACCCGTTCATGTTGATGCGGAGAGTGACGTTGGGGTCGCCGATCATTCGCTCCACGGGAGCCTTCCAGCCGTCGTCGGGGTTGGCCAGCATGTGGGTGTATCCCTTGCGCTCCGCCCACTCCCCGGTTCCCTTGGTGCGCCCCCCAAGGGCGAGATCGCAGTTGTGCACCAGGACCGGAGTCGCCCCCGCTGCCACGTAGTACGTGTGCGTGGTGTCGACCGTGAGGTTGTAGACGGCGGCTTGTTGTGTCCATGCGCTGACCGCGTCGACCTGGACCGATGTGCCGGAGCCGGTCTGGAGCCACTGGCCGGGCTTCAGCTCACCGGCCTTCAGCCACTTCTTCAGCTCCGGGACTCAGAGGGGTGGCCGGCGGTCGCGGTGATGGTGTCAGAACGCGGGAAGCCCCGCCACGGATTGGCGGGGCTTCCCTACTCAACGAGTAGGCTCGGCCGACTGGGTCACTCGATCAAATTTGTGGACTCGTGCGCACGTACCCGTGTCCGACTCGATGTCCACTGTCCTCAGTTGATAGACCGCCGGCTCAATATTCACCAGCAGAACACAGATGATAAAGATGGGTCATGAGCATCGACCACGCACACGCAGATGACCTCGCTGCCCTACGTGGAGCCTTTGAAACCATTCCTCACGAGCCACCACTCGGCTGGTCCGCGCTACATGCCTGCGAAAAGAAGATGGGCGTTCAACTGCCGGAACCCTATCGCACATTTGTCGCCGAGATCTGCAATGGCTGTAAAGATGGTCCACCGGAGTCAGGACTGCTTCCCCTGGGAACACTTCCAAGCGACTGGGGCGATGACGGATCACGCCGCATTCTCACGACACCGTTCCCGCTGGAAGAGGCATGGTTCTGGGCGACGGAGCCGGAGCCCTCTTCAGGCTCAGCAGTTTTCCAGGAAGACGTGTATGACCATGGATCCGTTGTTCTCGGCACCGACGGCTGTGGGATGTACTGGCATCTCGTAGTCACCGGGGACTCCAGAGGCCACATCTGGATGATCAGCGAGGCCGGAGCCGTTCCTTTCGGGGAACAGTTCGGCTACACCACCGCACATTCCGGATTTGCGGGATGGGTGAAGCACTGGGTGCAGGGAAAAGAGTGGTACGACGCAGCATAGACCACCACAAGTGTGAAGCAGGGTCCGCCGACGAAACGGCGGGCCCTCCACATCATTCGAACACTGTCGGGGCGGTTTCTGCTGACACTTCAGGCTCGACCCACGCCGCTACATCCAGAACAGGGCGGTTTACCCATTCCCCATTCACTACTTCCATGAGCGAGTGCCGCACTCGAGGTCCAACCTGAATAACGTACGGTATTCCCTCGATTTCAACTCGCCCACAGAAGATGGGCAACGATCTTGCCTCGGCGACGGACTGATGGTCAGCATTCAATACCTCAACTGCCCATCCGTCGCGGGTTGCCAGATGGATCCAGACTTCCCGTGCCCGCTCCGGGTCAAGCACACTGACGCGGGCGATGATCTCTACCGGATCCTTCCGTGTCTGCGGGGATTCATCGTTCTCGTACATGCGAAACACCTACGCTTCGCGAGCATCGAATGTCGTGTAATTATCCTAGGGGATTGCTGGCCTGCCACCACCCATCAGGCACCGCTCCACCAGACTGCCCAGACTGCCCAGCTGTTCTATTCCCCCACATGTAAACATAGTCGACACCGGTTTCCTCGTACGCCCGCTTCATCTGCGCCTGACAAGTGCCGCACGGATCCTTGTCTCCCCAGATGACTACCGTGTCACCTTTCTCTGCTTTGTGGATGCCAGCGATTTTCTCGTTCTTGATGGTCTTCGTGCCCACCACGCCAGTGGCACCCGACATCCGGGGCGACCGGTGCTCCGTGTGGCTAGCACTCATAGACCAGGGCCACCCGAGCTGTTCCTCCTCGGAACTATAGTTGCCGCTGCGAATGCTGTAGCGGTGCTTGCTCTTGCCCGTGGAGTTAAACACCTCGACATCTGCGAAGTGAGTCCTTTTAGTAGGACACTTCCATTCGGAGTTGTGAACAAGCGCCGAAGTGCGTCCAGCCACCACGTAGTACGTGTGCGCGGTGTCGACGGTGAGGTTGTAGACCGCCGCCTGCTGCGTCCACGCGCTGACCGCGTCGACCTGGACCCAGGTGCCGGAGCCGGTCTGGAGCCACTACCCGGGCTTCAGCTCACCGGCCTTCAGCCACTTCTTCAGGTCGGGGACCCAGAAGGGGTGGCCGGCGGTCGCGGTGATGGTGTCGGTGGCCTCGCCCTGGTCGCCGTCGGTGTCGACCGTGAGCTTGACGAGCTTCTTCTCGCCCTTGCCCTCGATCGTGTCGGTGACCTTCTCCTGGGAGGTCTTCCGGTCGTCGGATCGGTGGCGAGGACCTCGTCGCCTTCCTCGGCCTCCTCGATCGGTTTACCTGTGTCATCAGCGCGTAGCACTTCCGTGCCAGCGATAAAGCTGTTCGGAGCGCGGCGTTGCGGGACACCCCACGGCTATCTCGACCTTTGGGTTCGACGACTTGGAACTGGTCGCTACGAATCTGATGCCTTCCTCGAACAGCTTCAGCAGGCCGGCGCCGACTTCGCTGAACCCTGGCTCAGGTGCAGCGAAACCCTGATGGGGGTGTCGTTGGGGTCAAGATGTTCGAGACCCAGGATCACGTGAATGTCGGCAACCTTCCAGCAATCCACGTGCACGAAAGGAAATTGATCCTCATCGAGCACCAGATCCTCCGGCTCGACGGAAAATTCTTGACCAAGCAGAGAAACAAGCCGATTGGCCAGTTGCCGACAGCCATCAATCATGTCCTCATAGTCACTGGTTACAGCCCCGACATAGTCGGCCGAATTCCAATCAGTCTGCCACTCCCTCAGCGTCACACCGACGATTACCAGATCCCCGCTATGCCCAATACCCAGAGGCAGACCATTGTGACCCAAACGCTTCGGATATGGAAGGGACACTGAGCCGATGGGCTCCCAGCCCGACCGCACCAGCGCGGACGAGATCGCCTCAGCGTCCCACGGACGTTCGAACCGTACAGCTCCGTCTACAAGCTGAAGCACCGGTCCCAAATCGACGTCAAGCATCATTTTTTCATCCCAACTGCCGACACGTGAAAGACCCGAAGAGCACCGCTTTCCATCTCCTCTGGAAACCACTCCCGGAATACCGCCCGGTAAAACGCGGCACCACCCTTATTGGAAACAGCGTAGCGGACACCACTGCCCCCCAGGGCGCTGTTCAACTCCAAGAGCCGTCGTGCCTGGCTGACCGTGCTTTCTTCGCTGAAGACTGTCTCCGAGTGTGAAGGGTTATAGCGACTCTGGGACCAGCCATTAGGATGGTCATTCCCAGTCCACTTTGCCTCAATGATAAAGCCATTCTCATCCGGGCCAGCATCTACCTTGGTGAGCCCTCCGTTGTGCCGCCACCATTGCTCTTCATTTGTACCAGTGGCATGTTCTTGGTACCGGAAACCAACGTTAGCCCGCTTCTGCCTATCAGAGATCGGGTACCTGCCCTGAAGCACAGGACAGTCGTCATTGTGAACCAGGGTGGACGTCTCGCCCGCCGCCACATAGTACGTGTGCGCGGTGTCGACGGTGAGGTTGTAGACCGCCGCCTGCTGTGTCCAGGCGCTGACCGCATCGACCTGGACCCACGTACCGGAGCCGGTCTGGAGCCACTGGCCGGGCTTCAGCTCACCGGCCTTCAGCCACTTCTTCAGGTCGGGGACCCAGAAGGGGTGGCCGGCGGTCGCGGTGATGGTGTCGGTGGCCTCGCCCTGGTCGCCGTCGGTGTCGACCGTGAGCTTGACGAGCTTCTTCTCGCCCTTGCCCTCGATCGTGTCGGTGACCTTCTGCTGGGAGGTCTTGCCGGTCGTCGGGTCGGTGGCGAGGACCTCGTCGCCTTCCTCGACCTGTTCGATGGGTTTGCGGCTGCCGTCGGCCATGACGACTTCCGTGCCCGGCACGAAACTGTTGGCGGAAGCCATCGAGGCCACGTCCATCGCCGTGCTCGTGCACTCGACCGCGGTCTCGATCTTGTCGGCCACGTCCTCGGTCTTCTCCGCGGCCTTGGCGATGTCGTCCGCGTACTTGGCCGCCTTCGCCGCCATCCGTCCGGCCTTCGCCGCCCGCACCGCCGCCGCGCCGGCACCGCCGAGCAGGACTCCGCCCACCGTGGCCGCGGCCCAGGCGCAGGCCTCCATGTCGCCCTTGGTGACGCAGTTCTTGATGTCGTTGAAACCGGTGACCTCGCCGACGACATTGCCGACCGTCTTGACGCCTTCCCAGACCTGGCCCCAGTCGACCGCCTCCGAGACGGTCTCGATGACGCTGCCGGCCTGCTTGACGACCTCGTCGCGGAGGGCGTCCACGGTCCTGGCGACATCGGCCACGACCTGGACGGCCAGGTCGACGACGAGCGCCGGGAGGTTGGGGTCGCCCGTGACGATGGCTTTGCCGACCGCGATCAAAGGCTTGGCCGCAGCGACGATCTGCGGGATCGGGTTGTGCTTGGCCGCGTAGGAGACCGCTGCCTTGGCCTTCTTCGTGATGTAGACCTTGGCCTGGTAGGCCGCCCGCGCCGCCTGTCTGGCCTTCTCGCGGGCCCACTGGGTGATGCCCGTCTTCTGGCCGACCCACCTGACGGCGTTGACGGTGGCGTCGACGACCGTCTTCAGGCCCGACTTGCGGTACAGATAGCCGGCGGCCTTGCCGACATAGCTCAGCGCCTTGGTGAGCGCGGCCCCCGGGTGGCGCACCGCCCACTGCACACCGTGATAGACCGACTTGGCGGTCTTGTAGGCGTAGCTCGCGCCCCGGGTGATTTTATTGCCCGCCCACTTCACAGCCTTCTTGCACCAGCCGCAGCTCGGCCAGTGGCCGTCCGGGTCGGTGTAGTCCATCGGGGCACCGGCGCCGTAGGTGTAGCGGTTGGCCAGGATCGAAGCGCCGGAGCTGTACGTGTAGGAGTCGCGGGAGTCGAAGGCGCCGGTGCCCGGGTCGTACCAGCGGGCGTGCATGTTGACCTGGTCGGTGTCCGGGTCGGTCCAGTCGCCCTGATAGCCGACGTTGCCGTCCATACCCTCGGCGCCCTCGGCGCTCGCGGTGCCGCGGACCTGGCCGAAGGGGTCGAAGGCCGTGGACTGGTCCAGGGCCGTCGTCGCGCCGTTCGTCGCCGACATGTTGCCGACGATGTCGCCGTGCTTGTCCTCGAGCGTGAGTCGTGCCGTGCCGCCGTTCTCGGCGACCGCCATGAGCTCGTCGGCGGCGCCGCGGCCGTACGTCGACGTCTGGTCCTTGACCGGGTCCGGTGTGAAGCCGGCGTAGGTGAAGTCCACGCCGTTGCGGGCCGCGACACGGTCCAGCGAGTCGTAGGTGTACTCCGTGCCCGACTCGCCCGCCTTCACCATCCGGTCGAAGGCGTCGAAGGTGAACTCCTCCGTCAGGCCCGAGCTCGTGCGGCTCGCGAGCGTGCCGCGCGGCGTGTGGTCGTAGGTGTAGTCGCCGTCGGACAGCAGCCGGTTGCGCTCGTCGAAGGTGGCGGTCTTGCTGCCGTTCTTCACACGGTTGCCGCTGTCGTCCCAGCCGTACTCCGTGGTGGTGCCGTCCGCCGTCCAGGACGTCAGGCGGCCCGCGTGGTCGTAGCCGTAGGTGCTGGTCCCGGCCTTGGCCGTGCCGGCCGTGGTCTTCGACGTCAGGTGGTCGTCGGTGTCGTAGCCGTAGTCGGTCGACGCCATCGTCTGGCCGGCGCTGTTCTTCAGCGTGTCGGTGTCGAGCCGGCCGAGGTCGTCGTAGGTGAAGGAGCGGGACTGGCCCGCGCCGTAGTCGACCTTCTTGACCACGCCCGCACCGTCGTAGGTGTAGCTCTGCCGCACACCGGTCAGCGGGTCGGTCGCCGAGGTCAGCTGCTGCTTGGCGTAGCTGAAGAGGGCGGTGCCGGCCGCGTCGGTGCGGCTGGTGAGCAGGCCGTCGTTGTTGTACTCGTACGTGGCCTCGCCGGAGGGGCCGGTCGCCTTCAGCAGGCCACCCCGGTCGTTGTACTCGTAGGTGTTGTCGCCCTTCGGGGAGGAGGCCTTGACCAGCCGGCCCGCCGGGTCGTACTGGAACCGCTTCTCGGGGGTGGTCACTTCGGCGCCACTGCCGGTCTCGCGGACCAGCTGGCCGGCCTTGTCGTACTCGCGCTCGCGGACCACGTTGCCGGGTGCCGTGAGCTTCACGGGCTGGCCGGCGGCGTCGTACGCGGTGGTCCAGGTGCGCGCCTGAAGTGCCGGGTCGCGGGCCGTGGCGGGCTCGATCACCGACTCGGCGAGGCCGAGCGAGTTGACCGTGTAGATCGTGGTGTTCCCACGGCCGTCGGTGTAGCGCGTGCGGTTGCCGAGCTCGTCGTAGCCGAAGGACGTGGTGATGGACTTGGTGTCGGAGACCGGCTCGGTCTGGCTGGTCAGCCGGTTCAGCGCGTCGTACGTGTACGTCGTCGTACGGTCCAGCGGGTTGGTCGACGTGACCAGGTTGCCCGCCTTGTCGTAGGTGTAACTCACCTTGCGCAAAAGGCTGTTGACCGGGTCCAGGTCCTTGTCCTGGACGAGCTGGCCGAGCTGGTCGTAGAGCTTCGCCGAGGTGCGGCCCATGCCGTCGGTGCGGCGCACCTCGCGGCCCGAGGCGTCGTACCCGAACTGGGTGATGGCGCCGCTCGCCTCCTGCAGCCTGGTCAGCTGGCTGAGCCCGTCGTAGGTGTACTGGCTGACCGCGCCGCTCGGCGAGGTCTGCTTGACCACGTTGCCCGCGTCGTCGTACTCGACGCGGGTGGTGAAGGCGCCGGGCAGCGGCTTGCGCTCGATCTGGGTGGTGGTGACCGGGCGGTCGAGGTCGTCGTACGTCGTCTCGGCGCGGGCGCCGTTCGGGTCGGTGACCGACAACACCTGTCCGGTGCGGGTGTAGGTGTACTTCCACTGCCCGCGCTCGTCGCCGGTGCCGACGGGCACGTCCTTGACGGTGAGCCGGTTCTGACGGTCGTACTGGAACTTCGTCACGCGGCCGAGCGGGTCGGTCGTCTCGGTGACGTTGCCGAGCGCGTCGTACGTGTTGGTGACCGTCGGGGCGACGGTCTGCGACGAGCCGGGCGCGGTGTAGGCGGGCGCGGTCGCGGTGACCGGGCGGCCGAGCCGGTCGTAGGCGGTGCGGTTGATGCGGCCGAGCGCGTCGACCGACTCGGTGACCGCGCCGAAGGTGTCGTAACCGGTGTAGGTGGAGGGCCGGGACGTCTCGGGCGCGCTGCCGCCGGACTCGGTCTGGACCTCCGGCGCGGTGACGGAGACCGCCCGGCCCAGCTCGTCGTAGCCGTACTCGGTCTTGTTGCCCGCCGGGTCCGTCTTGGACGTGGTGAGTCCGCGGTCGTCGTAGGTGTAGAGGGTGGTGCGCGAGTCGGTGCTGTTCTCGACCGTCTCGTGGGTGACGTTGCCCGCGTCGTCGTACTGGTAGCGGACGGATTCGCCGCTGACGCTCACCGGCCAGGGCACGTTGGAGGGGGAACCGCTGGACGCGGTCGTCTCCACGTTGCCGGCGATGTCGTAGGTGTAGGTGGTGCGCCTGTTCAGCCCGCCGGGGTCCATGACCTCGGACTTCACCCGGCCGACCGCGTCGTAGGTGTAGGCGGTGACGAGCTTGCCGTTGGCGCTCGTCTCGGTCAGGACGTTGCCCGCCCCGTCGTAGGTGTTGGACTCCACGACGATGTCGCGCTTGGTGCCGTCGGGGTTGTGGAAGTCCTTGAGCGTGATCGACTTGACCAGGTCGTCGCCGTAGTACTGGTAGATCAGCGAGCGGCCCATCGAGTCGGTGTGCCGGACCAGGCGGCCGCCCATGTCGTAGGCGTACGACTGCAGGACGGTGTAGCTGTCGTCGCCTCCGTCGTCGTCCCAGTCGCGCAGCCGGGTCTCGGCCATCATGTTGCGCGCGGTGTAGACGTAGTCGAACTGGTTGCCGTTGGCGTCCACCATCGAGGTCTTGTTGCCGAAGACGTCGTAGGTGTACGTCGTCTCGTTGCCCTCGGCGTCGGTGACCCGCTCGGGGCGGCCGTGGTCGTCGAGTTCGAAGGTCATCGCGCGGGTGGCGTCGCCGCCCAGCAGGTCGCTGATCTCGGTGCGCACGACGTTGCCGTCGGCGTCGTAGGTCGTGGTGGTCTTCTGCTGGTGCCTGGCGGAGGTGACGACGTTGGTGGCCGCCGGGTCGGTGAGGGTGGCGACCCGGGAGAGCTTGTCGTAGGTGAAGGTCGACGTGGTCCCGGACGGGTGGGCGTCCGTGACGACGGTCTCGGTGAGCTTGCGGCCCAGCGCGTCGTACGTGTAGGTGGTGACCCGCCCGGACGGCTCGGTCACCCGAGCCAGGTCGCCGTTCTTGTAGTACTGGTAGCGGGTGATCTTTCCGCGCGGGTCGGCGGTGGTCAGCGGCAGCCCGCTGGGCGTGTTGCCGCCGCCGACGGCCTGTTCGACGCCGGTCGTGTAGGTGTTCTTGGACGTGCCGCCGTCGGGGGCGGTCTGCGTGAGCAGGGCACCGCTGGTGTTGTACGTGTACTGGGTGCGGAAGCGGTTGTCGGTGGGGCCGGACGAGCGGCCGTCCCGGGTCTCCGCCGGCTGGTCGCTCCGCAGGTCGAAGTCGCCCGTCGGCACCGGGTAGGTCGTGTACGAGGTCTGGCAGTCGCCCGCGGCTCGGCAGGTGGTGCGGCTGGTCACATTGCCGCGGTCGTCGTAGCCCAGGGTGACCTTGTCACCGTTCTCGCTGATGATCCCGGTCTGGAACCCGTTGTCGTTGTACTCGAAGGAGCGGATGGCGACGCCGTCGACGGGGTGCCGGATGAAGTCCGGCTCTCCGCCGCCGTCACCGGGCGGGTTGGTGCAGAACGCCGGGTCGCCCGGGTCGGGCTGGGTGCAGATCTGGCCGGGGTCGGTGGGCGACGGGGACGGGGCCGCGGTGACGGACTCGCGGGCGCCGAGGGCCATCGGCTCGCCGTAGCGCAGCAGTCGCGAGGACAGTCCGTCGTACTCGTAGAAGTACGGGGCGTCCATCGGGTCGTGGACCTCGACGGTGCGGCGCAGGTCCCGGTCGTTGCCGAAGACCGCGGGGGTGCCGATCTTCCAGGTGCCGCCGTTGCGGTCGGTGTACTCCTCGACCCGGTCGCGCGAGGCGTCGTACTGGACCTCGGAGGCGATCCGGCCGCTGGGCAGCGTCGTCTTCGTCAGGACGTCGGCGGTCCGGCCGGCCTCGCGGTAGTGGGCCGTGACGGCCGCGGAGCCCAGCGGGTGGTGGTAGACGGCGACGTCGTCGATGGTGCCCGCGAAGGACTTGGCGGCGGTGGAGCCCCAGCCGGGCCAGGAGGCGGGGGTGGTGGCGTGGGCGGCGCCGATCTGGTTGTGGGTGAGGTTCGTCTGGAGGGGCTGCTTGCCGGTGATGGTGCCGGAGAGCTTGCCGTCCAGGTAGAGGCTCTGGTTGGAGCCGGACATGGACAGCACCGCGTGGTGCCACTTGCCGTCGTTGACGTTCTTGGTGATGTCGGTGATCGGCGCGATGGAGCCGGTCCAGAACTGGCCGCGCAGCTTTCCGTCGGTGCCGACGTACAGCATCGGGACACCGGTGCCGGGGGCAGTGCCCCAGGCCTTGTCCTGGTAGCCGACCAGCGGTCCGCCGACGCCGGTGGCGATCGTCTTGAACCAGACCTCCACGGCGGCGTCACGGCTCTTCTTCAGCGTGCCGGCGGGCAGGTCGATCCGCGAGGTGCTGCTGCCGAAGGTCGCTGCTGTGCCGGGGTCGCCGGCGATCGCGCCCGCAGCCTTCAGGGTGACGTTCTGATAGGTGCCGCGGTCCTTGCCGAGGTTGGCCTCGTTGGCGCTGTTGGCGGCGGTGCCCTCCTCCTCGCCGAGGCGCCAGTAGGACTCGGGGCGGGAGTCGAGCACGGTGGTGCTGTAGTGGCTGCCGGTGCCGTAGGTGTACTGGGTGCAGCCGTTCAGCGGGTCGCAGACCTTGTCGAGCAGGTCGCCGGTGTAGGTGTACGTCCAGGCGAGCGGGGCGCCGTCGACGGCGGTCGTCTGGACCCTGGTGACGTGCGCGCCGGTCCAGGTGAAGGTCAGCGAACGGGTCGTCCGGTTGTTCGTCGCGGTCGCGAGCTTCCCGGCGCTGTAGGTGTAGGTGACCGCGTTGGAGTACGGGTCGGTGATCTTGACCAGCAGGCCGGAGGAGCTGAAGTCGTACGTCATACCCGACTTGTCCTGCAGCTTGTAGGTGCTGGTCGCCGAGTCGAGGGTCAGCTTGGCGAAGCGGCCGGGCGGCGGGGCGAAGGTCCCGTCGGCGTTCTTGCCGAAGCGGACGTCCTGGCCGTCGGGGTAGCGGATGACGACGTTGCCGGTGCCGTCGTCGTCGGGCGTGAGCCGCATGTCGTAGCGGGTCGTCCAGCCCGCGCCGAAGGCGAGGTCACGTCGTGGGTCGAGGCTGTTGTAGGTGCGGATCAGAGTGAGTTCGGGGCCGACACCGGCGATGGACGCGTCGACGGCGCTGGAGGTGAAGTTGCCGACGTTCGGGTCGAACTCCTTGCCCTGCGCCTCGGAGAGTCGCGAGGTGATCTCGGGCTGCGGTACGGCGGCGACCAGCGCGACTTGAGCGGTGGGCACCTCGTTGGTCGCGTCCTTGACGAAGCCGCGCCACAGGTAGGTCTTGCCCCACTTCAGCCGGCCGGACGGGACCGGGTAGGCAGAGCTCGTCTGGTACGCGGAGGTGGTGCAGGCGGTCGGCTTGCCGTCCTTGTCCGACTCGCAGATCTCGAACTTGTACTGGAGCGTGGAGCCGGGCGGCGCGTCGATGTCGGTGCCCGCCGCCCACAGCTGCGGGGTCAGGGTCTGGGCCTGGTAGCCGTTCGGCGGGAACTGCTCCTTCACCACGGGGGCGATGTCGAAGACCTGGATGGTCAGCCGGCCCGGCGGAACGTGCTCGTCGGTGAAGACCTTGCCGCCCTGGCGCACCATCGTGAAGTCGAGCAGGTAGACACCTGGCGGGAGTGCCTTGATGGTGGCGTCGACGGTCGCCTTGGCGCCGCGGGCCACATTGCCGGGGAGGCTGCCCGCGCGCTGCTGGGTGACCAGCTTGCCCTTGCTGTCGTACGCCCGGTAGGCCAGGTAGTAGGTGGACGGCGTCCAGGTCTCGGCCCCCTTGTTGGTGACGGAGACCTTGACCTTCCCGGCCTGGTTCTGCAGCACCGGCGGGTCGGGGACGGGCTTGGGGAAGCCGTAGGACGCGTTGTACGGCGAGTGGGTCACGTACAGCTTGGGCGGGTTGGCCGTGGCGTGGCCGGTGAACTTCTTGAACCCGAGCGAGTCGGTGGCGGACGCCCGCAGCGACAGGCCGTGGTTGGCCTGGGTGCCGTTCACCCAGCGCTGCACCAGGTCGCGGCCGCCCTTGCCGAGGTCGAAGAGCTCACCGGCGGCGGGGCAGGCGGACCGCGACTGCCCGAAGCCTATGTAGCCGTATGCGAAGGACTTCGAGGCGAGCGCGCTGCCCACCGAGGGGCCGGGGTAGGCGGTGCCCGTGCCGGCGGTCCAGGACTCGGTCACGGGGTGGACGGAGACCGGGCGCGGCGTGCAGGAGGCCGAGTCGAAGTTCACGACCTGGAGCTGCACACCGAAGATCTGGTGGTACTTGAGCTCTTCGTCGAGTCCGGGGAAGCCGAGGTACGCGGCGGAGGCGCCGTCCGGACCCTTGCCGACGTGCAGTTCGCTGGAGCCGACGACGGAGCCGCCGCTGCGGACCGTCATGGAGGTGGAGGCGGACGTGGTGTCGACGGAGGGGTCGATGCGGACGGGGTAGGCACGGTCCGGGTCGGCGAGCCAGTCCCGGTCGGCGGTCACCTTCAGCGCCTGGCCGCCGCCCTGCTGCTCGACGAGTTCGTACGACACGGCGTGCGAGACGGTGTGGGCGGCGTCCTCCATGAACCCGGCCGGGATGACGGCGCGGGTGCGGCCCTCGGCATCGGTCAGCAGAATCGATCCGCCGTCGGCCTTGGCGGTGAGGCCCTCGAGGTGGAGCGGGAAGACGAAACTGTTCGGGGCGGTGGCCGACTTCAGGACGAGGGTCTCCTTGACGCCGCCGGCCTGCGAGTCGAGCCAGAGGTCGGTCTCGGGGAGCACCTGCTCGTAGCCGACGCGGGCACCGTCCGCGGTGCCGGCCACGGAGGCGGCGCCGCTCAGCCCGTAGCCGAAGGACTCACCGGACGGCAGGGTGACGGAGGCTAACTCTGCGGCGTCGGCCCGGTCGGCGAGGCGCAGGGCCACGGAGTCGGCGGCGTTCACCCAGCCGCCTGCCTGCTCGACCAGTTCGCTGCTGATGGGCCGCCAGGCCCCGGTGGAGTCCCGGTAGTTGATCGGGTCGGTGGAGATCTCGCTGGTGCGGGTGCCGTCCTCGTTGGCGTACGTACGGCTGTGGGCGTCCCGCTCCGAGACGATCTCCTTGCTCGTCCTGCGGTCGAAGCCCTTGACCTGCGCGGGCGCCGGCGGGGTGACCTCGACCGCGTTCTTCCGGACCGTCGGCCGGGCGGCGGGCGGGCTCTTCAGCGGGTACTTGGCGCGCAGGGACTGCGGCGCGTCGTCGTTGCGCGGACCGCCCGCGAAGTGGCTGAGACCCTCGGCGCTGCCCCAGCGCTGGCCGGGGCCCTTGGCGGCGGCCGGCTTCTCGGGGAAGAGCGGGATCCCCGCCCCCGCGATGGCGAGCGAACCGACGGCGATGACCGCTGTCACGGCGAGTGCGATGGCCTTGCCCCAACGGGAACGCAGGAGTCTTGGCATCACTAACGTGCGCGCGATTCTCCGGTACGTCGGCACGGTCCCCCCACAGGACGAAACGATTGATCAAATGGGAGCCTGACGGCTCGTCGGGTTTCTTGTCGACTCATTGACCAGTCCATTCACCTGAGCGTTATTTCATTGTGATCATCATCTTTCGACGCCCAACTTAGGCTTCCTGACGTCCACTTACGGCTCGAGCTCGCAGGGGGGGGGCTTCCGCCGGAAGCCACACAACGGGCTGCCCTGGGGCGCCTTGTTCGACGGAAGGACACGACGAATCCACATGGCATTCATTCGACACCGCAGAGTCGGCCGACTGACCTCCGTGACAGCGGCCGCAGCCGCAGCACTGCCGCTGCTCGTCGCCGCGCCGGGCACGGCACGCGCCGCCGATTCGGCGACCTGCCCGGCCAACGGCCGTACATACGTCACCAACACGGCCGGTGAGCTCCTTCGGTACACGATGGCCAATCCGCTGACGGGTTCGACCTTCTCGACTCACCAGAAGGTGGGCTCGGGCTGGGGGGCATACGGGAAGGTACTCGCCGGCCCGGACGGGCAGTTCTACGCGTTCAAGTCGGACGGCACCTACTACGCGCACCGCACGGAATCCGGCACGTGGGACGTCGCCCCCAAGCGCGTCAGCACCGCCCTCGGATGGCTGTCGAACGCGGCGGACCGCGAACAGGCCACGGTCGACCGGTCCGGCTGGCTGTGGGTCGCGGACAACCTGGGCCAGCTGTACGCGTACCGCTACGACGCCTCGATCGAGGGCCTGCGGTCGCTGAGGGTCCTGGACAAGGGGTGGGATCGCTACAACCTGATCACCGCCGGCGACTCGGGCGTTCTCTACGGTCGGGCGACCGACGGCAGGCTCTACCGTTCCCGTTACGACTTCGCCAGCCAGCGCTGGCTCGAGCGCCACGTCCTGGTCGGCTCCGCGGGATGGGGCAACTTCAAGACCGTCACCGCCGGCGGCGGCGACACCGTGGTGGCCGTGCAGACGTCCGGCGCCGCGGTGTACTACCGCTACGACGAGAACACCGGTACCTGGCCCGTACTGGCGAAGCAAGTGGCGGCCGCCGGCTGGCAGAACTTCACCAACGTCACATCCCGGCCCGACAACTGCGGTCTTGTCGCGAACCACACACCCACGGCGACGCCGCTGCCGCTGGAGTCGTACACCCCGAACGCCGTCATGCAGGCGTCGGACGGCAAGCTGGAGCTCGCCTACACCGACAACATCGGCCGCCTGGTCCACGGCCGCACCGACCCAGCCGTCGTCAACAGTGCCCAGTGGACGGTGATCTCGGGCCAGGAAGCCTTCACCGGCCGGCCCTCGCTCTCCGAGCACACCGACGGCCGCGTCGTCGTCACGGCCCACAACACCTCCGCCAGCGTCTGGCAGCGCGACCAGGCCGCGAAGTCCAGTACCGAATGGGCCGCTTGGAAGGACTTGGCGGGCGCGATGCAGCAGCACGCTGTCACGGCGAAGGCACCCTCGGGGCTGCTGGTGCAGTTCGCAGCGGACGCCAACGGTGTGCCCTGGTACCGCCTTGAGAACGTGCCGAACAACACCTTCATGGGCTGGATTCCGCTGCCCGGCACCGGCTTGACCGGACCCCTCACCGCCGTCACCGTGCGCGACGGCATCCAGCTCTTCGGCAGGAAGGCCGACGGCACCCTGTCCACCGCGCTCTTCAAGGAGGACGGCACGCTCACGGCGTGGACCGGCATGGGCACCCAGACCATCGCCGGCACTCCGTCCGTCGTCATCTACCCCGGTTACCGCATGCGCGTCTTCGCCACGGACGCGAACGGCAACGTGGTCACCACCAGCCAGTCCGCCGAGGGCGGGGCCTACGGGACCTGGGAGACCGTCACCGGCATCACCGCACAGGGCTCCCCCAGCGCCGTCATCTCCCCGCTGACCGGCCTCACCGAGATCGTCGTCCGCGGCACCGACGGCACCGTCCACAACACCGGCGAGACCAGCCAGGGCAGTGGCGTCTGGCGCGCCTGGGATCAGGTGACCTCCCAAGCCTCGGCCACCGAGCCGACCGCCTTCACCTACACCGGCCCCACCGGCCCGACCTGGGCCTACACCTTCCGCACCACCGACAACCAGACCCGCATCTACGAGGTCCAGCAGACCTCCTCGCTCAGCGCGATGCGCGCCGAGGCCGACGCGCCGGACTTCCGGGGCAGCCTGCTGCCCGCCCCGCAGGCCCAGTGATCACCGCGTCCGGGGAGGTCGGAAACGAGCCGTCCTTCCCGGACGCTCATGAGCCGTTCGTTCCTGGAGGCGCAGGTCAGGTCATCGAGTGGATCGTCTGTCAACTCATCGCCGAGCTCGGCTGGTTGGCTTCACCGTTCACCTTTGAGATTCCTATCAGAGATCTTTGTTCACCTGGTTGAAACGGCAGCGTTCACCGTCGGACGCCTACCGTCCACGCCATGAACCGGATTTCACCTCGCGCACTCATCTCCGCCACTGCTCTGGCCACGGCCCTGGCGACCGCGCTTCCGCTCACCGGCGCACTGCCCTCCGCTCCCGCAGCGGCTGCCGTGTCGCTGACCTGCGGCTCCGGTGGGGCCACGTACACCCTGGACTCCGCCGGCAAACTCAACAGAACCGACATGCCGGACCCTGCGGTCGGCAACGCCCTGCCCGCCGGCAGCACCATCGACACCACCTGGACCGGCTACGGTCATATGCTCGCCGGCCCTGGCGCGACCTTCTACGGCATCAAGTCGGACGGGCTGTACTACAGCCACCGGATCAGCTCCAGCAGCACCTGGGACGTCCACCACCGGAAGATCAGCTCCAGTTTCGTCCAGTTCAGGGCCGCCGACCGGATCGACGACATCACCATCGACCGCGGCGGCCACCTGTGGACGCTCTCCGGCGCCACCAACGACCTGCGCTGGTACCGCTACGACGCGACCGCCGACGAGTTCGTCGAGGGCAGCGGCAAGATCGTCGACATGGGCTGGAACTACGACGCCATCTTCGCGGCCGACCGCGGCGTCATCTACGGCCGTGACGCGACCGACGGCAAGCTCTACCGCTCGCGTTACGACTACACCAGCCAGCGCTGGATCGAACGCCATGTGCTGGAGTCCGCCGCCGACTGGAGCGACCTCAGGTTCATGCCGTCGTACGGCGGTGACACCCTGTTCCGCGTCAAGGGCAACGGCGCGGTCGCGTACTACCGCTTCGACGAGGACATCAACGACTGGCCCGTCTACAACAAGCAGGTGGAGGCGTCCGGCTGGGCCGGTTACGTCTCGGTCTCGGCGGCACCCGACACGTGCAGGCTCAACGTCAGTCACACGCCCGCGGCCACGCCGGTGCCGCTGGAGTCGTACAGCCCCAACGCCGTCATGCAGGCGGCGGACGGCAAGCTGGAACTCGCCTACACCGACAACATCGGCCGCCTGGTCCACGGCCGCACCGACCCGGCCGACATCAACGGCGCCCAGTGGACGGTGATCTCGGGCCAGGAGGCGTTCGCCGGCCGGCCCTCGCTCTCCGAGCACACCGACGGCCGCGTCGTCGTCACGGCCCACAACACCTCGGGCAGTGTCTGGCAGCGCAACCAGACCGCCAAGGGCGCCGCCGACTGGGGCAACTGGATCGATCTGGCGGGCGCCATGCGGCACCACGCCGTCACCGGCAAGACCCCGACCGGGCTGATGGCCCAGTTCGCGCTCGACGCGGGCGGCAAGCCCTGGTACCGCATCCAGCAGCGCGCCAACGTCGACTTCATGGGCTGGATGCCGCTCTCCGGCACCGGCTTCACCGGCCCCCTCACCGCCGTCACCGTGCGCGACGGCATCCAGCTCTTCGGCAGGAAGGCCGACGGCACCCTCTCCACCGCGCTCTTCAAGGAGGGAGGCACGCTCTCGGCGTGGACCGGCGTGGGGGCCCAGGCCATCGCCGGCACGCCGTCCGTCGTCGTCTACCCCGGCTACCGCATACGCGTCTTCGCCACGGACGCGAACGGCAACGTGGTCACCACCGCCCAGTCCGCCGAGGGCGGGGCGTACGGGACCTGGGAGACCGTCGCCGGGGTCACCGCGCAGGGCTCCCCCAGCGCCGTCATCTCCCCGCTGACCGGCCTCACGGAGGTTGTCGTCCGCGGCGCCGGCGGCACCGTCCACAACACCGGTGAAACCACCCAGGGCAGCGGCGCCTGGCGCGCCTGGCAGCGGCCGACCTCCGAAGCCTCGGCCACCGAGCCGACCGCCTTCACCTACACCGGCCCCACCGGCCCGACGTGGGCTTACACCTTCCGTACGTCGGACAACCAGACCCGCATCTACCAGGTCGAGCAGACCTCCTCGCTCAGCGCGATGCGCGCCGAGGCCGACGCGCCGGACTTCCGGGGCAGCCGGCTGCCCGCCCCGCCGGCCCAGTGATCACACCGTAGAGGAGGCCGTGGCGGCCCGGCGGCCGTCACGCCCCGCCTCCACCGCCGCCCGCTCTGCCC
Source organism: Streptomyces sp. NPDC051315 (assembly GCF_044455165.1). Taxonomy (NCBI): domain Bacteria; kingdom Bacillati; phylum Actinomycetota; class Actinomycetes; order Kitasatosporales; family Streptomycetaceae; genus Streptomyces; species Streptomyces sp. NPDC051315. Next base: position 23,680 of record NZ_JBITEN010000005.1, on the reverse strand, counting down.
CCGCTTCCTTCCGTCCTGTCGGCACGGACGGGGCAGGGCCGGGCGGCCGTCTGCTCACGGCCAGGTCCTCTCCACAGGGCCTCACCGCAGGTCCTCACCGGACCAGAAAGGTCTGCACCGTCGTGTCCCGGCTACGCATACGCGGCCTCGGCGCCGCCCTGTTCACCCTGACCCTGGTCCTCCTCACAGCCGTCGCCCCGCCCGCCGCCGCGGGCGGCACACAGCTGTCGGCCGACGGACTCATCGGGACCGAACAGATCCTCTTCCGCTCCGGAACCGCCGGATACGGCTGTTTCCGCATCCCTACGATCGTCCGTACGAAGACGGGCGCGCTGCTCGCCTTCGCCGAGGCCCGCCGCTCGCCCTCCTGCGCCGACCGGGGTGCGATCGACATCGTCGTCCGCCGCTCCACCAACGGCGGCCGCACCTGGGGCCCCGTCCGCGTGGTGCTCGCCGGCAGCGACACCGACCCGGAGACGCCCTACACGCGCGGCAACCCCTCCCCCGTGGCCGACCTGCGCACGGGCGACGTCCATCTGCTGTCCACGTCGGAACCGGCCGAGCCGGGCGGCAAGCGGCTGCCGCGGGTCCAGCGCAGCACGGACGACGGGCTGACCTTCGGCGCGCCGAAGCCGCTGCCGCGGCTGTCGAACCCGCAGGACGGCTGGTTCGGCACGGGCCCCTCGCACGGCATCCAGCTCAAGCGCGGCGACAAGGCGGGGCGGCTGGTGGTGGGGGCGTACGAGTCGCCACCACAGGCCGGCCAGGATCCCCAGCTCGTCGGGGTGCTCTACAGCGACAACGGCGACGAGTGGTTCGCGAGCGCCACGGCCGACTCCTTCGGACCCGGGGTGCTGCCCGGCGAGCCGGCCGTCGCCGAACTCGACAACGGGCATGTCTACATCAACGCCCGCAACAACAACGGTGCTTCGTCCGGGCACCGTACGCACGCCGTCAGCACCGACTCCGGCGCGACCGTGCCCGCGCAGCAGGTCGTGCCCTCGCTCACCACGCCCGAGGTGCAGGCCTCGGTCCTGGCGCTGGAGCAGACGTACCGGGCCACACCCGGTGACACGCTCGTCCTCTCGGCACCCTCGCACCCGACGGACCGCCAGAACATGCGGATCCGCTACTCCACGGACCGCGGCACCACCTGGCACGACGCCGCGCAGATCAACGCCGAGCGGGCCGGCTACTCGGACCTGGTGGAGCTGACCGACGGCGAGATCGGCCTGGTCTACGAGGGCGGCGACGGCTTCTCCGCGGCCCACATCTACTTCAACCGCTTCACCCCGGCGGCGGCCGGCGTGCCGGGCACCTTCACCGGCACGGTGCACCCGCAGGCCACTCCGGCCCCGGGCCGCACCACTCCGGACAGTACGCTCGACGCCAACGACGCCTATCTGGCCGGGGGTTCGGCGCTCGCCACCGGCCGCTGGGGCCAGGGCCTGGCCCTCGACGCCACCGGCGAGTACGCCGACGTGCCGTACGCGCCGGGGATCGACCCGGGCGACGGCGACTTCACCTACTCGCTGTTCTTCAGGTACAAGGCCCAGCCCGGCGAAACCCAGCAGCGGGTCCTGATGTGGGCCTACGGGTACGGCGCGGCAGAACCCCAGGTGTGGGTGCGCGCCCAGCCCGGCCAGAACCGGCTCCACGCCTGGGTGCAGGGCACCGGCGGATCCGCCTCCGTCACCCTCACCGACCCCGGCCCGTCGACCGCCTTCGGTGACGACGCCTGGCACCATCTGACGCTGGTGCGCAGCGGCGGACGGATCACGCTCTCGGTGGACGGCACGTCCTCGGCGCAGGCCACCGGGGTGGCCGGGTCGGTCAGCGCCGACCGCGCCGTCGGTGTCGACGGGATCCGGCTCGGGGCCAAGCCCGACACCGCGGCCGGTGACCCCCTCAGCGGCGGACTGGACGAGTTCCGCGTGTACCGCGGCGCGCTGACGGACGCCCAGCTCGCCGAGGTGCGCACGGCGAACGCGGCCCCGTCCGCGGACGGTTCACTCGGTGTGCGGCTGCCGTTCCAGGTGGTCGACACGGCCGATGTGCCCGCGCTGACCTCGGTCGCGATCGAGGACGACGTCTCGGGGCACTGCGCCGACGGAACCCTGCTCGGCGGGGTGCCCGGTGAGGTGGCCGGCCGGGTCGGCAAGGGCGCGATCTCCGTCTCGGCGTCCCGTCCCGGTGTCGAGGTGCCGTATCTGCCGGCCCTCGACGTCGGCTCCGGCGACTTCACCTACACCCTGTGGTTCCGGCACACCCTGACCGAGACCGACGCGAACGCCGCGCTGCTGTGGGCGTACGGCTCGGTCTCCGGCGAGCCCTCGCTGTGGGTGCGGGCGCAGCCGTCCCAGCGGCGGCTGCTCGCCTGGGCCGAGACACCCGCGGGTGCGGTGCAGGTGGCGCTCGCGGACACCGGCCCGTCGGCCGCCTTCGGGGACGGCGCCTGGCATCTGCTGGCGGTCACCCGAAGCGGTGGCACGCTGCGGCTGAGCGTCGACGGGACCACGGCCGCCGAGGCGACCGGGCTGTCCGGTGCGCTCACCTCCACCACGACGCCACAGGGGCTGAGGGTCGGCTCCAAGCCGGGCGACCTCGATGTGTTCACCGGCTCCCTGGACGAGGCCCGGCTCTACGAACGCGCGTTCACGGCGACCGAGCTGACGAGGATCGCGCAGTCCGCCGCCGGCTCCGTGGGCGGCTACCCGGCCGACAGGCCCGCCCTGTCGTGGTCCATGGAGAACGGCCACACCGAGGCCCACCAGGTGGTCAGGCCGGCGGCGGGTCCGGCGACCCCGGACTCGTCGGCGCACTGCAACCACGCCTTCGTACGGGGCGGAGCCCGGCCCGCGGCTCCGGCGGGGGGCGGCAGGTTCGGCGCGGGGCTCCCCCTGGACGGCACGGACGACTCCGTCGAGCTGCCGTACGGCGCGGACGAGGCCCTCGGCTCCGGTGACTTCACCGTGGCGACCTGGCTGCGCTACACGGCCGGCCCGTCCAGCGCCCACCAGGTCGTCTTCTGGGCGTACGGCGTCGGCGGCGCCGAGCGGCAGCTGTGGCTGCGGGCCCAGCCGGGCCAGGACCGGCTCGCCGCCGTGCTGCAGACCGACACGGCCGGCACCACCGTCTACGCGGGCGACGGCAGCGCGGCCCACGCCTTCGGTGACGGCGCCTGGCACCATGTGGTGCTCCAGCGCTCGGGCGGGAAGCTGAGCCTGTCGGTGGACGGCGGGCCGCCCGGCGAGGCCGCGGCTCCGGCCGGCTCGGTGACGTACGAGGACGGGTTCGCCGTGCTCGGTCTCCATCTGGGGGCCAGGCCGGGCGGCTCCGACCGGCTCAAGGGCTCCCTGGACGAGTTCCGCCTGGTGCGGCGCGCGCTGACGGCGGAGGAGGTGACCGCCCTGCGCACGTCCAACGCGGACACCGGGTCGGCCACCACCGTCCGGCTCCCGTTCGAGACGCTGTCCCCTGTGCCGTACGCCCGGATGTAGCCGGATCCACCGGACGGTCTCAGGTCATGCGCAACCGCTGCCGGTCGAGCGAGCGACGCCGCCCGGTCGGCAGCGGTGCCCTGGTCTCACCGCTTCCGCCCGCGGATGGCCGCCGAGCACATCCCGGCCGCCCACACCACCCTGGAAGCAAGCCCTACGCGAGAGGGCGGACACCAGGTGCGCTGGCGAAGTCCCCCCGTCCCGGACCGAGTCCGTGAGGCCGGTCCCTCATGCGCGGGACCACTTCTGGCCGGCCTGGCCGTTGCACGTCCACAGCACCAGTGGGGACCCGTTGGCGGTTGCGGCCCCGTTGACGTCGAGGCACAGCCCGGCGTGGACGTTGCGGATCGACCCGTCGGCGCCGACTGTCCACTTCTGGTTGGTCTGGCCGTTGCAGGGCCAGGTGATGACCCGGGTGCCGTTGGTGGTGCCCTGGTCGTAGGCGTCCAGGCACTTGTCGCCGTAGACACGGATCTCGCCGCCCGCCCAGGTGGTCCACAGCTGGTTGGCGGCCGTGTGGCAGTCCCAGATCAGCACCGTGGCCCCGGCGGCGGTGGAGGCGTTGTCCACGTCCAGGCAGCGGCCGGACGCGGTGCCGCGCAGCCGTGAGGTGGTGGCGGCCGACGGGCTGCCGCCACTCACCCGGAACACGGCCACGCCGTGGGCGGGGACGCTCGCCGCGATCTGCCCGGACGTGCTCGACGTGCTGCCGGACCACAGGTCTGTGAGGGTGAACGGTCCGCCGGACAGGCCGACCTGCGCGGCCGTCGTGGTGACGTTCGCGGTGCCGCCTCCCCGGTTGAACAGCCCCACCGCGACCGAACCGTCCGACAGGGGCTTGGCGAACACCTCGGTGGCGCCGTCGTCGCGCACCCTGCGCCCTCCCGCGCCCAGCGGATCCTGGTTCACCGCCAGCAGACGGGGGTTGCGCAGGATGGCGCTCACGTCGGCGGACATGGTGCGGATGTCGTTGCCGGCCATGAGCGGGGCGCCCATCAGCGCCCACAGGGCGAAGTGGGAGCGGGACTCGGTCAGTGACAGGCCGGGACGGCCGACGACGAGCATGTCGGGGTCGTTCCAGTGTCCCGGGCCCGCCTGCGCGGCCAGCGGCGCGGTGATGTCGAGGACGTTGCCGACGCCCATCGGATAGCTGTTGGTGTTGCCGTTCTGCCAGATGTCGAGCAGGTCCTCGGTCGTCCGCCACAGGTCGGCGACCGAACCCCAGTCGTACGTGGCGCCGGTGATGGCGTGCAGGCTGTTGGGGTTGATGCTGTAGACGATCGGCCGGCCGGTGGAACGCAGGGCGTCGCGCATGAGCGTGAACCGCGCGACCTGCTCGTCACGGGTACCGCTGGGGGAGCACCAGTCGTACTTGAGGTAGTCGACGCCCCACGAGGCGAACGTGGCGGCGTCCTGGGCCTCGTGGCCCTTGCTGCCCGTGGCTCCCGGGTAACTTCCCACGGCCTGCGCGCAGGTGCGTTCGCCCGGCGCCTGGTAGATGCCGAACTTCAGCCCCTTGCCGTGGATGTAGTCGCCGAGCGCCTTCATCCCGCTCGGGAACTTGACCGGATGGGCCCGCAGGTTGCCTGACGCGTCGCGCTGGGGGTCGAACCAGCAGTCGTCGACCACCACGTACCGGTAGCCGGCGTCCCGCATGCCCGAGGACACCATCGCGTCGGCGGCCTGGCGCACTTGGGCCTCGGTGATCCCGCACCCGAAGCTGTTCCAGCTGTTCCACCCCAGCGGTGGGGTGAGTGCCGGGCTGCCCGGCGCGGCGGAGGCGGTGGAGTGGGAGGAGGCCGTCACGGACGCGGTGATCGTCAGCGCGGCGGCCGCGAGGAGGCGGAGCATGCGTCCGCCTGATCGTCTGGGCACCAGGGGCTCCTTCTTCCCGGAGACCAAGAGGGTCCGAAATTTCGAATGACATTCGGAAAGTTGAACCTCACGGATCATCAGAGAAGTGAGCGAACGTGTCAACACCGTTCACCGAGCCAGCCCCGTACCTGCGCCACACCGGGATTCGAGGCTTCGATACTTTCGCCGCAACCAGCGAATCTTGCAGGAGGTATTGACGGGGTTCACCGGCCCTCTATCATCCAGTCTGCTCGACAGTTCGATCCACGTTCGACATACCGAACACATAAGGCATCTCCGAGAGCGCCCACCGCAACGGCCGAGCCGCAAGGAGTCACGCCACCATGGACCTGTCATGGCCTCATCAGGGACTGTCCCGTCGTCGCGCGCTGGCGGCCGCCACCGGCATGGCCGCCGGCGCCCTGCTTCCCACGGCCGGGTCCTCCCGCGCAGCCGCCGCGCCGTACACGAACCCGGTGATCTGGCAGGACTTCGCGGACATCGACGTCATCCGCGTCGGCGACATCTTCTACGCCTCGGCCTCGACCATGCACTACTCGCCGGGCGCACCCGTCCTGCGCTCGTACGACCTGGTGAACTGGGAGATCGCCGGTCACTCGGTGCCGGTCCTGGACTTCGGCGCCAAGTACGACCTGAACGGCGCCCGTGGCTATGTCAGAGGGATCTGGGCGTCGTCGCTGGCCTACCGTCCGAGCAACAGGACGTTCTACTGGCTCGGCCAGATCGACTTCGCCAGAACGTACGTCTACACCGCCACCGCCGTCGAAGGGCCGTGGAGCCGGCTCACGACGATCAGCACGCCGTACTACGACGCGGGGCTGCTCGTCGACAGCGACGACTCCTTGTACGTGGCGTACGGCAACACCACCATCAGCGTGGCCCAACTGTCGCCCGACGGCCGCCGGCAGGTCCGCACCCAGCAGGTGTTCACGGCACCGTCGAGTGTCGGCACACTCGAGGGCGCCCGCTTCTACAAGATCAACGGGCAGTACTACATCTTCCTGACCCGCCCCGCGAACGGCCAGTACATCCTGAGGTCGTCGAGCGGCCCCTTCGGTCCGTACACGATGCGGCAGGTGCTCCTCGACCTGCCCGGGCCGATCCCCGGCGGAGGCGTCCCGCACCAGGGCGGCCTGGTCCGGACGCAGAACGGCGCCTGGTACTACCTGGCCTTCGTCGACGCCTACCCCGGCGGCCGGATGCCCGCCCTGGCACCGGTCACCTGGACCTCGGACGGCTGGCCCGTCGTCCAACTGGTGAACGGCGCGTGGGGCACCTCGTACCCCAGTCCGGCCGTGCCACCTCCTCCTCGCCAGGTCACCCCCATGACCGGTGTGGACACCTTCGACGGCACGACCCTCGAGCCGAGATGGGAGTGGAACCACAACCCGGACCCCACCAAGTGGTCGGTCGGCAACGGCCTCACCCTGCGGACCGCGACCGTCACCCACGACCTCTACTGGGCCCGCAACACCCTCACCCACCGCATCCAGGGCCCCACCTCCACCGCCACGGTCCAGCTCGACCACTCCGCGATGCGGGACGGCGACCGGGCCGGACTCGCTCTGCTGCGCGACTCCTCCGCCTGGATCGGTCTCAAGCGCGACGGCGGCGTCACGCGGGTGGCGATGGTCGGCGGACTGACCATGGACAGCAACTGGAACACCACCGGCACGGGCACCGAACTCGCGAACGCACCCGTCTCGGGCGGCCGGATCTGGCTGCGCGCGAGCGCGGACATCCGCCCCGGCGCGGCCCGCCCGGGGACCTTCTCCTACAGCACCGACGGCATCCACTTCGCCCGCCTCGGACCGAGCTTCACGATGGGCAACGACTGGCGGTTCTTCATGGGCTACCGGTTCGCCCTTTTCAACCACGCCACGCAAGCACTCGGCGGCGCCGTCCGCGTCACCCGGTTCGAGCTGTCCACTCCCTGACCGGTCGGAGGACCGCACCACCCCGCCCCCACCCGCACGCGACCGTACGAGGAGAACCATGAACCCGATCAAGCGGCTCGGCCGTCGCCGAGTCGCGGTGCTGCCCCTCATGACCGTGGCCGCCCTGATGACGCCCGGCACCGCCACCGGCGCGACCGACACTGTCCGGGCCTCCGCTCCGGGCGCCCAAGCGGCCCAGTCGGGACGGTACTTCGGAACCGCCGTGGCCGCCGGACGGCCGGACGCCACGCACCACACCGCCGGGACCGAGGACCCGACCGTCGACCAGTACCACCGCAGCTGACCTGCTGCGGGCTCCCGGCTCCGGCCCGGGCGCCCGTCCCTCCCGGCCGGCGGGTCGACGACCGACGACGCCGGACCGTTACCTCAGCGCGTCGCACGCTCGGGACGAGAGCGCACGGCGCGTCCCTGCCAGGAAACCGAGGTGGATTCATGCGCCGCAGACTCCGCGCCCTGCTGGCCTCGCTCGTCGCTCTGCCGCTGGCGCTCGCCGTGGCACCGTCCGCGCACGCGGCCGACCCGACCACCATGACCAACGGGTTCTACGTGGACCCCGACTCCAGCGCGAGCAGGTGGGTCGCCGCCCACCCCGGCGACGGCCGGGCACCGGCTGTCGACGCCTCCATCGCCCGTACCCCGATGGCCCGCTGGTTCGGCTCCTGGAGCGGCGCCATCGGCACCGCCACAGGTGCGTACGTGGGTGCGGCGGACCACCGGGACAAACTGCCCCTCCTCGTCGCCTACAACATCTACCACCGTGACTACTGCGGTGGGCACTCCGCGGGCGGAGCCGCCTCGCCGTCCGCCTACGCGAGCTGGATCGCGCAGTTCGCCGGCGGGATCGCCGACCGCCCGGCCGTCGTCATCCTCGAACCGGACTCCCTCGGGGACTACGGTTGCATGACCCAGGCTCAGATCGACGAACGCGAGGCGATGCTCACCGGCGCCCTCGGCGAGTTCGGCCGTCGGGCCCCCAACACCTGGGTGTACCTCGACGCCGGCAACCCGGGGTGGGCGGCCCCGGCGACCATGGCCCGGCGCCTCCACGAAGCCGGCCTTCGGCAGGCCCATGGCTTCTCCCTCAACGTCTCCAACTACTTCACCACGGCCGAGAACACCGCCTACGGCAACGCCGTCAACAGTGAACTGGGAGCCCGCTACGGCTACACCAAGCCGTTCGTCGTGGACACCAGCCGCAACGGCAACGGCTCCAACGGCCAGTGGTGCAACCCCTCAGGCCGCCGCATCGGCACCCCCACCCGGATGGGCGGAGGCGCCGAAATGCTCTTGTGGATCAAGACGCCGGGCGAGTCCGACGGCAACTGCGGCGTCGGCGCCGGTTCCTCGGCCGGCCAGTTCCTCCCCGAGGTCGCCTACAAGATGATCCACGGCTACTGATCCAGGACTCCCGCGGCCTGGGTCATCCCTGCCCCGCGACCGGGGCGCGGGCGCCGTCCGCCCCGCCCCGTGCGGATACACCACTCACGGCCTTCGGCACAGGCGGTCGACAGCGCGTTCACCGGGAGCGCTCCCGACGACGTCGACGGGGAGCTCCGCACGACGCGTCTGCCGCCCGGTCACCCACACGGCACTCAGCGAAGGAGAGTCCGCCCATGACTGGCATGCGCACGGCACACACACCCCGATGGTGGAGGCGCGGCAGACGAACAGCGGTGCTCTCCGCGGTGACCGCCCTCCTGGCGGCACTGTTGTCCACGATCGGTGCCGCCGGTCCGGCGCAGGCGGCCACCGTGGATCCCAACGCGTGGTACGTACTGGTCAACCGGGGCAGCGGCAAGGCGCTCGACGTGTCCGGCGCGGCTACCGGCAACGGCGCGGCCCTCCAGCAGTGGACCCGCACCGACAGCGCCAACCAGCGGTTCCAGTTCGTCGACTCGGGCGGCGGCTACTACCGGCTCAAGGCACAGCACTCGGGCAAGGTGCTGGACGTCTACAACTACTCCACCGCCGACGGCGCGGACATCGTGCAGTGGAGTGACCTCAACGGCACCAACCAGCAGTTCCGGCCGGCCGATGCGCCGGACGGTCACGTCCGGCTGATCAACCGCGACAGCGGCAAGGCCGTCGAGGTGCAGGGCGGCTCCACCGCGGACGGCGCCAAGGTCGTGCAGTACGCCGACTGGGGCGGGGCCAACCAGCAGTGGCAGCTGGTCCGCGTCGGTTCCGGCAGTGGCGGCTCGCTGCCGTCGACGTTCCGGTGGTCCTCCAGCGGCGTGCTGGCCGGTCCGAAGCCGGACGCCCAGCACCCCCAGGCGCTGGCCGTCAAGGACTTCTCCGTCGTGCGGCACAACAACCAGTGGCTGACCTACGCGACCACCGCCAGCCCTTCCGGCTGGGGTCTGGTGCAGTTCAACTTCGCCGACTGGTCCCAGGCCGCCTCAGCGCCGCACACCTACCTGGACACCGCCTCGGCCATCGGCCCCGGCTACCGGGCCGCCCCGCAGGTGTTCTACTTCGCGCCGCAGAACCTGTGGTACATGGTCTACCAGACCGGCCCGCCCACCTACTCCACCAGTACCAACCCCGCCGACCCGCGCTCGTGGTCCGCGCCGCGCACCTTCATCTCCCAGGAGCCGCCCATCGTCACCCAGAACAAGGGCGACGGCACCTGGATCGACTTCTGGGTCATCTGCGACACGGCCACCTGTCACCTGTTCTTCAGCGACGACAACGGGCACATCTACCGCGCCCAGACCAGCCTGGCCAGCTTCCCGAACGGCTTCGGCAACACGCAGATAGTGCTGTCGGACACCAAGTTCAACCTGTTCGAAGCGTCCAACGTCTACAAGGTCGCGGGCCGGAACCAGTACCTGCTCCTCCAGGAGGCCATCGGCTCCACCGGCCGACGCTACTTCCGCTCGTTCACCTCCACCAGCCTCACCGGCACCTGGACCCCCCTCGCCGCCACGGAGAACGAACCCTTCGCCGGCCGCGCGAACGTCTCCTTCCCCGGCGGTGCCTGGACCCAGGACATCAGCCACGGAGAACTCGTCCGTGCCTCCAACGACCAGACCCTGACCATCGACCCGTGCCGTCTGCAGTACGTCTACCAGGGCATGGACCCCAGTGCCGGCGGCGACTACCTCCGCCTGCCCTGGCGCATGGGCCTGCTCACCCAGACCAACTCCACCTGCTGACCGCACCATCGCCGGCCCACCACGCGCCCGCCGGCCAACTCGACGCCGGCGGGCGCGGCACCTGTCGGGGAGGGAGCGGCGGTGGCGGCGAGCCGTTCCGGACGGTTACCCGGGTCGCGCGTGGCCCGGGTGCGCCGGAGAAGCCCGTACGCTCGAGCGCCTCCCGTTCGGCCAGGGCAACCCCGTCGTGCGAGGCGGCTGTCAGCCCGCGTGCCGATGAGCCCTGTGCGCTCCTGTCCCGCTCCACTCGCCGTTCGCTTCCCGGCCGTCCCGGCGCAGCCGCACCTCGACGTGACCGTCGAGGATCCGGGTGTCGAAGGCGGGCTGCGGCGCGGTGGCCGGGCCGCGTACGTTCCAGCCGTCCGAGAGCCGGAAGACGCTGCCGTGCCACGGGCACCGGACGCACCCGTCGGCGACCGTGCCCTCGGACAGCGGTCCGGCGAGGTGGCTGCACCGCTCGGCCAGCGCGTGAATCGTCCCGCCGGACTCACGGACCACCAGGACCGGTACGTCGTCCACGACGCGCCGCACGGGCTGTCCGGCCGGGAACTCGGCGACGGCGCCGATCCGGTGCCAGACGTCGCGGACGACGTGCGGGACCTCTTCCGCGTGGTTGGCGCCGGACGCCTGGCGATAGGCCAGGTGGCCTCCCAGCATGCCGCCCACCCCGACCGCCGTCAGTCCCAGGAAGCCGTATGCCCGGCCGGCCCGCGTACGCCCCTTGAGGCGGCAGGCGAGCGAGGTCGCGTACAGTCCCACGGCCGCCCAGTTCGCCATGGCGTGCACCAGCCCCACGCGCGCCTGCTCGCGGTGCAGTTCCGCCCAGTCGACGGCACCCGCCAGCGCGGAGGGCGCCGCGGCGGCCAGCCCGACCCCGACGAGCAGGCCCGCCTCGCGGGAGCGGCCGGGCCGCGTGTCCAGCACGGCCGCGGACAGCCAGCTCCCGATCGGTACCTGCACCATCAGCGGATGGACCGGGTGCCCCAGCCACCTGCCGTGCAGCAGGTCCCGTCCGCGCCCCAGCGGCAGGGAGCGTACCGCTGTCCGAAGCGTGTCGATCGTCGGGTCGGCCCAGGGCGCCCGTTCCAGACGGTCCAGGAGCCACAGAACTCGGTTCTGCTTCATCCGGCGGTGGCGTGGCGATGCAGTCATGGGCGCCGAGTCCCCCACCTGAGAACGCGACAAACGGCAGCGAATCGGACTCGCCGCCCACGGTTCATCCGGCCGGCCGGATGACGGCGCGCACGCAGCCGTCCTCCTTCTGCTTGAACATCTCGTAGGCGCGTGGCGCCTCGTCGAGGGGCACGGTGTGGGTGGCCAGGTGGGAGGTGCTCAGCTCCCCGGCCGCCATCCGGTCGAGCAGCATCGGGATGTAGCGCTGGCCGTGCTGCTGTGCGCCGCGCACGGTCAGGCCCTTGTTGACGACCGTGCCGAGGGGGAACTTGTCGACGGCGCCGGCGAACACGCCGAGGACGAAGACGGTGCCGCCCTTGCGGCAGGCGTGGATGGCCTCCCGGACGGCGGTGGGCCGGTCCGTCTGCAGCCGCAACTGCTGTTTCACCTGGTCGTAGACGTGCACCAGGGTGTCGCTGTGCGCCTCCATGCCGACCGCTTCGATGCACACGTCCGGGCCCCGGCCGCCGGTGCGTTCACGCAGTTCGGCCCCGACGTCGGTGGAGGTGTAGTCGATGACCTCGCTGCCGATGTGCCGTTCGGTCATCTCCAGCCGTTCGGGGATGCGGTCGATGGAGATCACGCGTTCCGCGCCGAGGAGGATCGCGGCGCGCGCCGCCATCTGTCCGACGGCGCCGCAGCCCCAGACGGCGACGACGTCTCCGGGCCGCACGCCCGCCAGGTCGGCCCCCATCCATCCCGTCGGCACCGAGTCCGACACGAACAGGGCGCTGGTGTCGTCGATGCCCTCCGGAACGGGGAAGGCCCCGTAGTCGGCGAACGGGACGCGCACGTATTCGGCGTGGCTGCCGCGCAGTCCGCCCATGGCGTGCGAGTAGCCGAAGATGCCGCCGGTGTCGGCCCCGAAGAGGGCCTGTCCGATGCCGGGGTTGGTGTTGGTGTTGTCGCACAGGGACCACAGGTCGTGGGTGCAGTACCAGCAGCGGCCGCATCCGACGAACGAGGAGACGACCACCCGGTCGCCCACCTTGTGCCGGCGCACGCCGCCACCGACCTCGACGACCTCACCGAGGAACTCGTGCCCGATGACGTCCCCTGAGCGCATGAACGGGATGTAGCCGCCGATGAGATGGAGATCGGAGCCGCAGGTGGTGCCCGCGATCAACCGTACGATCACGTCCTGGTCGTTGCGCAGGACCGGGTCGGGCACGTCCTCGACGGCGAGCTTGTTCACTCCCTCCCAGCACAGCGCCTTCACAGCACCCCCTCCCCGCCCGCGCGCCGGCTCAGCAGTCCGACGAGTTTCCCGCCGGGGGTGTCGTGTGTGGTGGGCGGTGTGTCGGGTCGCATGACCTCTCCCGTCTCGAGCAGCGCCTTGGCCTCGCGCAGGGCGCGGCGCAGATCCTGCCGGGGGTCCTGGCCGGTGATCCGGGCGGGCAGTGAATGCGCGGCCTCCGGCTGCGGTTGCCTCAGGCGTACGGCCAGTTCCGTGCCCCGGTCACCGGGCGCGGGGCGGATCCGTGTCTCGATCCGGTCCCCGTACTCCCGCAACGGCGACGGCAGCTTCTCGGGCTCGATGTCGCCCGGTCCGCGGTTGACCGTCACCGACAGCCACCGGTTCTCGGCGGCCGTTGCGGACGGGCCCGTCCGCATCCGGCGCAGGGCGAGGCCAGCGCCGGCGGTGACACCCGCGGCGGCCGTCCAGAGCACTTTCCTTGACGTCATAGTCGGTCACCTCTCGGCGAAGGTGGGGGGTGACGGGCGGACACCGCCGCCCGCGTCGCGCCGAGTACCCCGACTCCCCCCACCTCATCTCCGAGCCGCTCGACGACCGCCTCGACGCGGTGTGCCTCCGTCTCCGGTGGCAGGTCTCCGGCTCGGATGGAAGCGTGGTTCACCGGAGGAAACGCACCCCCGGACGGAGGACGCCATGTCGTTGGTCGAGAAACTGCTCGACGCCTATCCCGCCGAGACGGGAATGCCGCCCAGGCTCCTTGGCGAGGCGGTCGACAAGCTGTACGAGTGCGCCGGTGTCTGTCTCACCTGCGCCGACGCGGCAGCCGCCGAGCAGGATCCGGAAAAGATCGTGATGTCCATCAAGTGCGTGCGGCTCGACAACGACTGCGCCGACCTGTGCACGGTCACCGCCCGGATCCTGGCCCGGCAGACGGGCTACGACGCCCCCACGACGATGGCCGTCATCGAGGCGACCCGCACCGTCCTCCGGGCGAGCGCGGACGCCGCCGAGGAGTTCAGGGATATCCCCTACTTCGACCTGTCCGCGAAGGCCTGCCGGGAGACGGAGCGGCTGCTCGAACAGCTCGTCCGGCAGATGGGCTCGAGCGAGGCGGGCGAGGGCTACCCCACCTCACCGCCGAGTGCGACCACCCCCGCCGGTGCGTCCATGGGCGGTGGAACGCAGGCGACCGGAGGGACCGCCGGGACCGGCGCGTCCGAGGAAGAACTCCGCGAGATGCACGTGGACGAGTTGCGCGACATGGCTCGCCAGAAGGGCCTCAGCGGTATCTCCCAGATGCGCAAGGAGGAGCTGATCGAGGCGATCAGCGGTCGGCGCGGCTCGTAGCCGGGAGCCGATCGAGGGGTCAGCGGCCGGCGCGGCCCGTAGCGGCACGGGGTGCGGCGACCGCGGGTCGGGCTCCGTGGTCGCCGTCCCGGGAGCACGCCGGCCGCCGGCGGTACACGCCGGGGCGGCGGGCCCGTCCCGTGTGCCGAGGTCCCGCCCGTCGCCGCGCGATGTGTGGTGCCGTGTCGATGTCGCGCGTGCGGGAGGCCGTGCGGAGGGCCGGTGAGTCGGCTCACCGGCCCCGCGTCGCGCCGTGTCGCCTGCGTGCGGTCGGGCCCCGCGGCGTCAGGAGACGTGGTGGAGCCAGCCCTCGGGGTCGGGGGCGGTGCCGTGGTGCAGGTTCACCAGGGCGTCGCGCAGGGTGAGGGTGACGGGGCCGGGGGTCCCGTCACCGATCGTCCAGTTGCCGTCGCGGTCCTTGACCTGGCCGACGGGGGTGACGACGGCGGCGGTGCCGGAGGCGAACACCTCGGTGATGCGGCCCTGCGCGCACTCGCGGCGCCACTGCTCCAGGGAGACCTTCTCCTCCCGGGGGACGTAACCGATCCCCTCCGCGAGGCCGAGGAGGGTGTCGCGGGTGACACCGGGGAGCAGCGAGCCGCTCAGGGACGGGGTCACGATCTCTGCCCCGGGGCCGGTGCCGCGCACGAAGAACAGGTTCATGCCGCCCATCTCCTCGACCCAGGTGCGCTCCACCGGGTCCAGCCAGACCACCTGCTGGCAGCCGGCCTCCTGCGCCTGGAGCTGGGCGACGAACGAACCGGAGTAGTTCCCGGCGCACTTGACGTTGCCGGTGCCGCCCGGGATGGCGCGGCTGTGTTCGTGGCTGACCCACACCGACACCGTCTCCAGGTCCTTGCCGAAGAAGCCGCCCGCGACGAACGCCATGAGCAGGTACTGGTAGGTGTGGGACGGACGGAGCATCAGATTGGCGTCCGTGCCGAACATCAGGGGCCGCAGGTAGATGCTGTGGCTCGGGTCGTCGGAGAGCAGGTTCTGGTCGGCGCGGAGCAGTTGCTCGATGGAGTCGACGAAGATCTCCTCGGGCAGCTCCGGCATGGCCAGACGGCGGGCCGAGCGCTGGAAGCGGCGGGCGTGGTCCCACGGCCGGAACACGGCCACCCCGCCGTCGGCCTGACGGTGGGCCTTGAGGCCCTCGAAGATGACCTGGGCGTAGTGCAGGCCGATCGTGCCGGGGTGCAGGGTGAGGTCGCGCAGCCGCGTCAGCTCGGGCTGGTGCCAGCCGTCCGTCGGGTTCCACGCCAGCGTGAACATGTGGTCCGTGAACGCGTCGCCGTGGCCCGGGGAACGGACGGGCTGGGGCGCGGACGCGACGGGGCTCTGGTCGAAGGTGAGGGTCATGGCGAGTCCTTGGGAGACGAGTCGGTACGTGACGGTGGGGGCGGGGAGGGGCGTCGGGTCAGGTGGCCGCGCGCCGGTCAGACGAGCGGGGCGAAGAAGAAGGTGTCGCGACGGCCGAACCGGCCGTCCGCGGTGAGCTGGAAGAAGTCGGCGAAGCGCAGCCCGACCCGGGTGCCGTCGTGGAGTTCGCCGTTGAACTCGCCGTGCACGGCGACGTCGGAGCCCTCCACGACGACCCTGGTGAGGGTGTGCCGTCCCGTGCGGATGACGCGGTCGGCGCTGTAGAAGCGGGTCAGGCCCTCGTGTCCCGCGAGCGGCTCGTAGCCCGGGCGGTGGTAGGTGGCGTCGGGGGTGAACAGGCCCACCAGGCCGGGGACGTCACCGGCGTCGACCAGTTCGTAGTAGCGGCGCACATCGGCCTCGGCGGCCGAAGCGGTGACGGGGACGGTGGTGGCGGTGTGGTCGTCGGTCCGCATGCGGGTTCTCCTGAGCGGTGGAGGAATCGGGACGGGTGGGTCGGACTTTCAGGCCTTCGGCAGGGAGAGCCGGCCGGCCAGTACGCCGGCTACGAGCGCGAGTGGCCCGGGCCGGGTCATGTCGCCGTGCGCGCACGGAAGTTCGTGGACATCGATCAGGCCCGCGACGTACGGGCGCCACTCCTCCGGCCGCGGGCGGGGGCCGGTCCGGCCTTCGGTGGCGGCGAAGAACAGCAGATCGCCGTCGAAGCGTTCGGGAGCGAACTCGTGCCGCAGCCGGACGTTCGAGGAGAACACCTCCGCCAGGGCGGCGAGCACGGGGCCGTCGGACCGGGCGAGCGGACCGCCGCTCTCCCGTACGGTCTCCTCGAACCGGGCGAAGGTCAGGGGGCCGTGCGGGACGGGGAGGCCCAGGGACGTCAGCAGGGCGGCGAGCGTCCGCGGGCAGGCGGCGGGCGGCGGACCGCCGGCCATCCAGGACGGGGGCCGGATCGCGGCGCTGCCGGGTTCGGTGCCCGGGCCGGCGCCGGGCGGGAGACCGTCCGCCTCCGCGGCGAGACGGGGGCTCGGGGCTGTGCCCGCGTCGCTGTCGGTGTCGGCACCCGCGTCCGTGTCGGTGCCGGTGTCGGACGGTGCCGTCGCGAGGTGCGGATAGCCGTCCATGATCGCCAGCAGCGCCACCTCCTGCCCCTCGGCGCGCAGCCGCGTGGCCAGCGCATGGGCGACGAGCCCGCCGAAGGACCAGCCGAGGAGGTGGTACGGCCCCTCGGGCTGCACCGAGCGGAGCTCCGCCAGATAGTCCTTGACCATCGCGTCGAGCCCGGCCGCCGGAAGCTCCGGCGGCGTCAGACCGCGGGCCTGGAGCCCGTACACCGGGCGTTCGGGCCCGAGATGGCGCAGCAGCCCCGCGTACACCCAGCTGATCCCGGCCGCGGGATGGACGCAGAAGAGCGGTGCGGCGTGCGCGAGGGCGCTGCGCGGGCGCAGCGGCAGCAGGCAGGAGAGCGAGTTGTCGGTCTGTGCCCCCGTCGTGAGGCCGTCGTCGGTGAGCCGGGAGGCGAGCCCCGCGACGGTGGGCGCTTCGAACAGCGCCTGGATGCCGAGGTCGACGCCGAAGGCGCGGCGGATGCCGCCGATCAGGCGGGTGGCCAGCAGCGAGTGGCCGCCGAGGTCGAAGAAGCCGTCGTCGATCCCCACCGTCTCCACGCCGAGCGCCTCCGCGAACAGCCCGCACAGGGTCTCCTCTCGGCTGTTCCGGGGACCGCGCACGGCTGTGGCGTCCGCTCGGACGGGCCGGGGCAGGCGGCGGCGGTCGAGTTTGCCGCTGGGGCTCAGGGGCAGTTCGGGTAGGCGTACGAACTGCCCCGGCACCATGTGGGCGGGCAGTGCGCGGGCGGCGTGGCCGCGCAGGTCGTCCACGCCGTCCGCGTCGTGCGCGTCCGCCTCGCCGACGACGTAGGCGACGAGGCGCTTGTCGCCGGGCCGGTCCTCGCGGACCACGACGGCCGCCTGACGGACACCGGGGTGACGGGAGAGCACAGCGGTGATCTCGCCGAGTTCGATACGGAAGCCGCGGATCTTCACCTGGTCGTCGGCGCGGCCGAGGAACTCCACCACTCCGTCGCCGCGCCACCGGGCGAGGTCGCCGGTGCGGTACAGACGGCTGCCGGGTGGCCCGAAGGGAGCGGCGGTGAAGCGTTCCGCGGTCAGGCCGGGACGGCCCAGGTAGCCCCGGGCGAGCTGGGCACCGGACAGGTACAGCTCGCCGGTGACTCCGGGCGGCACCGGCCGCAGCGCCGCGTCCAGGACGTGCACGCCGGTGTTCCACACGGGGCGGCCGATGGGGACGGTGACGGCGGCCGCGGGGGCTGTGGTGCCGGTGCCGGCCGGTTCGAAGCGGTGACTGGTCACGTCGACGGCCGCTTCGGTGGGGCCGTAGAGGTTGTGCACTTCGGCGGCGCAGGCCGCGGTGAGGCGTTCGGCGAGGGCGGTGGGCAGGGCCTCGCCGCTGCAGATGACGCGCCGCAGGGAGCGGCAGTCGGCGATGCCGGTGGCGCTGAGGAACGCCTCCAGCATCGAGGGCACGAAGTGTGCGGTGGTGACGGAGTGACGCCGGATCAGGGTGGCGAGGTGGTCGGGATCCCTGTGGCCCTCGGGCCGGACGACGACCAGGGTGGCGCCGGTGATCAGCGGCCAGAAGAACTCCCATACGGAGACGTCGAAGCTGGACGGGGTCTTCTGCAGGACGCGTTCGCCGGGTTCGAGACCGTACGTGTGCTGCATCCAGGCCAGCCGGTTCACGATCGCGGCGTGGGTGACGACGACGCCTTTGGGCCGGCCGGTGGAGCCCGAGGTGTAGATGACGTAGGCGGGGTGTCCGGGCCGGGCCTCGGGCAGTTCGCGCACGGAGCCGGGGGCGGGAGCGGCTTCGAGCTCGGCGAGGAGTCCGGGGGTGAGGACGAGGGTGGGCGCGGCGTCGTCCAGCATGTGGGCGACGCGTTCGCGCGGGTAGTCGGGGTCGATGGGCAGGTAGGCGGCGCCGGCCTTGTGCACGGCGTACAGGGCGACCAGCAGCTCCACCGAGCGGGGCAGGGCGACGGCGACGACGCGTTCGGGGCGGGCTCCGTGGGCGGCCAGATGGCGGGCGAGGTGCTCGGCGCGGGCGTCGAGCGCGGCGTAGCCGATTTGCTGGTCCTCGAAGAGGACGGCGGTGGCGTCGGGCGTGCGGCGGGCCTGCTCGGCGAAGAGCCGGGGCAGCGTGGTGGCGGCGACGGGGGTGGCGGTGTCGTTCCAGTGGTGGCGGACCGCGTCGCGTTCCTCGTCGGTGAGGAGGTCGACGGCGCCGAGGGCCTGGTCGGGGTCGTGGACGAGGGCGGTGAGCAGGACCGACAGGCGCTGGGCGAGCCGTTCAACGGTGGCGTGGTCGAAGAGATCGGAGGCGTAGCCGAGCGTCCAGACCAGCCCGGCGGGGCGGGCCCGGGAGTCGTACCGCTCCTCGATCCCCACCGTCAGGTCGAACTTCGCGACCCAGGTGCCGACCGGGACCACTTCGGTGTGCAGGCCGGGCATGGATTCGGCCTGGCCGGAGGCGGTGGGGTCCTTCTTCACCAGGAGTACCTGGAAGAGGGGGTGCCGGGCGAGGGAGCGGGCCGGGTTGAGCTCCTCCACCAGCCGTTCGAACGGCAGGTCCTGATGGGCGAACGCCTCCAGGTCGGTGTCACGGACCCGAGCGAGCAGCTCACGGAAGGTGGGATCCCCCGACGTGTCCGTCCGCAGCACGAGCGTGTTGACGAAGAAGCCGACGAGGTCGTCGAGGGCCTCGTCGGTGCGACCGGCCACGGGCGTCCCGAGGGGAATGTCGCTCCCCGCCCCGAGCCGGGTGAACAGCGCGGCCAGAGCCGCCTGGCACACCATGAACACCGTCGCACCCGACGACCGGGCCAGCTCCACCACCCGACCGTGCACCTCCGCGCCCAGGGCCAGGGGCACCGCGTCACCCCGGTGACTGGGCACAGCCGGACGCGCACGGTCCGCGGGCAGCACCAACTCCTCCGGCAGATCCGCCAGGACCTCCTTCCAGTGCCGCAACTGCCGGGACGCCACACTGTCCGGGTCCTCCGCGCGTCCCAGCACCTCCTGCTGCCACAGCGTGTAGTCCACGTACTGCACCGGCAGTGGCTGCCGGGACGGCGGCCGGCCGCTGGTGCGGGCCGTGTAGCCGTCGGCGAGCTCGCGGGCCAGGGCCCCGATCGACCAGCCGTCGCAGATGATGTGGTGCAGGACGAGCAGGAGGACGTGGTCGTCGTCGGCGACCGTGAACAGGGTCGCCCGTAACGGGAGTTCGGTGGTCAGGTCGAAGGCGCGGCGGGCGGCGTCGCTCAGGTCGGCGGACAGCCGGGCCGGGTCCGTGGCGGCGAACTCCCAGGGGACTTCTGCCTGTTCGGCCGCGAGGACGTCCTGCCAGGGACCGTTCCCGGACTCCGGGAACCGGGTGCGCAGCGTCTCGTGACGGCCGAGGACGTCCCTCAGCGCCCGGCGGAGAGCGGCGGCGTCCAGGGTGCCGCGCAGGCGGAGCGCGAACGGCACGTTGTAGAGCGGACTGCCGCTCTCCACCCGGCTGAAGAACCACAGTCGCTGCTGGGCGAAGGAGAGCGGCGGTGCCTCGGGGCGGGGCACCGGGCGCAGAGGGGGCCGGGCCCGGACGGCGGCGTCGAGCCGGCCGGCGAGACCGGCGGGGGTCGGAGCCTGGAACAGGTCGCGGACGGTCATCTCCACACCGAGTGCGGCACGGACCCGGGTGATCAGCCGGGCGGCGAGCAGCGAGTGGCCGCCGAGGTCGAAGAAGCCGTCGTCGGCACCGACCGCGCCGACGCCGAGGATCTCGGCGAACAGCCCGCACAGGATCTCCTCGCGCGGGGTGCGCGGGGCTCGGCCGACGGGCGACGGAGCGAGTTCGGGGGCGGGCAGCCCGCGGCGGTCGAGCTTGCCGTTGGGGGTGAGCGGCAGGGCGTCCAGGGTGACGAACGTGGACGGCACCATGTGATCGGGGACCCGGGCGGCGGTGTGGGCCCGCAGGCCGGCCGGGGTCGTTCCGGGGTGGGCGGGGACGACGTACGCGACCAGGCGCCTGTCACCGGGGCGGTCCTCCCGGACGACGACGGCGGCCTGACGGACGTCGGGGTGTGCGGTGAGATGGGCCTCGATCTCGGCGGGCTCGATCCGGAACCCGCGGACCTTGACCTGGTCGTCGGTACGACCGAGGTATTCGAGGACACCGTCGGCCCGGCGGCGCACGAGGTCGCCGGTGCGGTAGGCCCGCTCCCCGGGCGCGCCGCACGGGTGCGCGACGAACCGCTCCGCGGTGGCTGCGGGACGGTGCAGATAGCCGAGCGCGAGCCCGGCACCGGACAGGTACAGCTCCCCCGGCACGCCCGGCGGCACCGGCCGGAGCCGGTCGTCGAGGACGACGGCGTGTTTGCCGTGGACGGGTGTCCCGATCGGGATGGGTGAACCGGTCAGATCGGCGGCGGTGACGGTGTGGGTGGTGGTGAAGCCCATGCTCTCGGCGGGCCCGTAGCCGTTGGTGACGCGGACCTGCGGGAACCGTTCGAGGACCTGGGCGGCGTGGGCGACGGAGGCGGCCTCGCCTCCGGTCATGGCGGCGTTCAGGCCCGAGAACGCCTCGGGGTGCTCGTCGAGCAGGTGGTTGAAGAGGCTCGCCGACGCCTTGAGGACGGTGACGCCGTGCCGGACGACCAGCTCGGCCATGGTGGCCGGGTCGGGCCGCTGCCCCGGCTGGAGCACCACGCGGCCCCCGTTCAGCAGCGGGCCGAGGAGTTCGGTGGCGAAGGCGTCCCAGGACATGGGCGCGCTCTGCAGCCAGGTCTCGCCTGCGCCGAAGGGGGCGTACTCCTGTCCGGTGAGCGTGCCGGTGAGCGCCCGGTGCGGGGCCACCACACCCTTGGGAAGGCCGGTGGAGCCGGAGGTGAACAGGACGCAGGCGGGCGCCTCGGCGGTGTCGGGGCCGGTGCGGACGAGGGGTTCGCCGTCCGTACGGGGATCGGTGTCCGTACGGGGATCGGTGTCCGTACGGGGATCGGTGTCGGAGGCGGCGGGGTGGACCAGCGGGATGCCGGTGGCCGCGAGCCACCCGGGCACGTCCCGGGCGGTGACGACGGCGGTGGCCCGGGTCTGGGCGAGGACGGCGGACAGGCGCTCGCCGGGGAAGTCCGGGTCGAGCAGCGTGTAGGCCGCTCCGGCCTTGAGCACGGCGAGCAGGGCACGGACCAGATCGGGCCCACGCTCCAGGTGTACGGCGACGATGTCCCCGGCCCGCACCCCGTGGGCGTGGAGGCGGTGGGTGAGGCGGGTGGCCTGTCCGTCGAGAGCGCCGTAGGTGACGTGTTCGTCCCCGAAGAGGAGCGCGGTCGCGTCGGGCGTACGGGCCGCCTGCTCCTCGAAGAGTCGGTCGACGCGCCGGGGCGCCGCGGCCGGCCGGCCTTCGCCCGGTACGGGGAGCAGTCGGCGGCGTTCCTCGTCGGTGAGGAGGTCGACGGCGCCGAGGGCCTGGTCGGGGTCGTGGACGAGGGCGGTGAGCAGGACCGACAGGCGCTGGGCGAGCCGTTCAACGGTGGCGTGGTCGAAGAGATCGGAGGCGTAGCCGAGCGTCCAGACCAGCCCGGCGGGGTGGGCCCGGGAGTCGTACCGCTCCTCGATCCCCACCGTCAGGTCGAACTTCGCCGAACCGGTGCCGATGGGGAGCGTCTCGACTTCCAGCCCCGGCCAGGGGGCGGTGCGACCGCCGGGGCCGCCCGCGTCCTTCTGTACGAGCATCACCTGGAAGAGGGGGTGCCGGGCGAGGGAGCGGGCCGGGTTGAGCTCCTCCACCAGCCGTTCGAAGGGCAGGTCCTGATGGGCGAACGCCTCCAGGTCGGTGTCACGGACCCGGGCGAGCAGCTCACGGAAGGTGGGATCCCCCGACGTGTCCGTCCGCAGCACGAGCGTGTTGAGGAAGAAGCCGACGAGGTCGTCGAGGGCCTCGTCGGTGCGACCGGCCACGGGCGTCCCGAGGGGAATGTCGCTCCCCGCCCCGAGCCGGGTGAACAGCGCGGCCAGAGCCGCCTGGCACACCATGAACACCGTCGCACCCGACGACCGGGCCAGCTCCACCACCCGACCGTGCACCTCCGCGCCCAGGGCCAGGGGCACCGCGTCACCCCGGTGACTGGGCACAGCCGGACGCGCACGGTCCGCGGGCAGCACCAACTCCTCCGGCAGATCCGCCAGGACCTCCTTCCAGTGCCGCAACTGCCGGGACGCCACACTGTCCGGGTCCTCCACGCGTCCCAGCACCTCCTGCTGCCACAGCGTGTAGTCCACGTACTGCACCGGCAGTTCGGGCCACACCGGCTGCCGTCCGGCGGTGCGGCTGGTGTAGGCCGTGGCGAGGTCCCGGACGAGCGGGCCGAGGGACCAGCCGTCGGCGGCGATGTGGTGGCAGACGAGCAGGAGGACGTGATCGTCGTCGGCGACCGTGAACAGGGTCGCCCGTAACGGGAGTTCGGTGGTCAGGTCGAAGACATGGCGGGCGGCGGCGCTCAGGCCGGCGGACAGCCCGGCCGGGTCCGTGGCGGTGAACTCCCAGGGGACTTCGGCCTGTTCGGCCGCGAGGACGTCCTGCCAGGGACCGTTCCCGGACTCCGGGAACCGGGTGCGCAGCGCCTCGTGACGGCCGAGGACGTCCCTCAGCGCCCGGCGGAGAGCGTCGGCGTCCAGGGTGCCGCGCAGGCGGAGCGCGAACGGCACGTTGTAACTGGGGTTCGGCTGCGTGCGGCTGAGGAACCACAGCCGCTGCTGGGCGTACGACAACGGAATCATGGTTTCTCCTCAGGAGCGGGACCGGCGCCGCAGGGCCGGCCGGGCCTTCTCGGCGCCGTCCAGGCGGTCGGCGAGGGAGGCGGGCGTGGGCGCTTCGAACACGGTCTTGATGGACAGTTCGATGTCGCACACCGCACGGATGTGACTGATGAGGCGGGTGACGAGGAGGGAGTGGCCGCCCAGGTGGAAGAAGTCGTCGTCGACGCCTGCGTCGGGGACGCCGAGGACGTCGGCGAAGAGGTCGCAGAGGAGCTTC